>PEAB01000009.1 GCA_002753395.1 Nitrospirae bacterium MYbinv3
TACCTTTGTTATCGCCGCAGTCAACGTTGTCTTGCCGTGATCCACGTGCCCAATCGTTCCAATGTTCACGTGCGGCTTCGTCCTCTCAAACTTGGCCTTTGCCATATCTTCCCTCCTTATTTTTACTTAGTAGGCAATAGTTTATTAGATCTTCCAATCTTTTTCCTGTTATTTGCTCTTCTGCAAGACTACTGAACACAAAAACAATAATAGCACAGTTCTTATGCCAAAGTCAAATAATATTTATTTTTTCCTTATTAGGAATTATTAACTATTGCGTCTATATAAAAGCCGGATGTTGATGGTGATAATTAATAAACACCTTAGTAATCGCCACCTTCTGTATTAACCACCTTTGACCTTTTTGACTATCTCTTCTTGAGCTGCCTTGGGTAGCTCTTCATACTGTAACAACTGCATTGTGTAGCTCGCCCTGCCCTGTGTCTTCGACCTAAGAACCGTGGCATAGCCAAACATCTCTGCAAGGGGTACCGTTGTCTCAATAACCTGAGCATTTCCACGCTTTGTCATCGAGTGAACACGGCCTCTTCTTGAATTTATATCACCGATCACATCACCCATATAATCCTCCGGCGTTACGACCTCTACGCTCATGATAGGTTCAAGCAGCACCGGTTGTGCCTTTCTTGCAGCCTCTTTCAGTGCCATAGAACCGGCTATCTTAAACGCCATCTCCGAGGAGTCAACCTCGTGATACGAACCATAGTGCAAAGACGCCTTAAGGTCTACTAACGGGTAACCGGCAATAACCCCCGAACTTAATGCCTCTCTCATACCGGCCTCTACCGCCGGTATATATTCCCTTGGGATAATACCACCTACAATCTTGTTTTCAAACTCAAACCCCTTGCCACGCTCTAGAGGTTCTATCTTTATCTGTACATGTCCGTACTGCCCTCTGCCTCCGGTCTGTCTTATATACTTACCTTCTGCATCCGCATTAGTCCTAATCGTCTCCCTATAAGCAACCTGCGGTTTACCTACGTTTGCTCCAACCTTAAACTCACGCAGCAGACGATCAACGATTATCTCAAGATGAAGCTCTCCCATACCGGATATCAAAGTCTGACCGGTCTCCTCGTTGTATGAGACCTTAAACGAGGGATCCTCCTGTGTCAGCTTGTTTAGTGATATAAACAGCTTATCTCTGTCGTCCTTTGTCTTTGGCTCTATCGCCACCGATATCACTGGGTCTGGAAATTGTATGGATTCTAATATAACCGCATTTTTTTCGTCACACAAGGTATCACCAGTAAGCGTATATTTAAGACCAACAACGGCCCCAATATCTCCGGCGTTAACGCTTGCTACTTCCTCACGCTTACTTGAGTGCATCCTCAGTATACGGCCTATTCGCTCCTTCTTGTCCTTCGTAGAGTTGTACACGTAGGAACCTGCGTTGAGCACTCCAGAGTACACCCGTATAAATGTGAGCTGGCCTACAAATGGGTCAGTCATTATCTTAAATGCCAGGGCTGAGAAGGGTTCATCATCGGATGCCTTCCGCTCAATTTCACCGATACTGTCGAGGCTGCTGCCTGGTGCCTTGCCCTTGATAGGGGGCACGTCTAAGGGTGAGGGCAGATAATCCATTATCGCATCCAACAACATCTGCACCCCTTTGTTCTTAAAGGCCGCGCCACACACTACAGGGGTTATCTTCATCTCAGCCACACCATGTCTAAGCGCCTGCTTGATCTCTGCCTCAGTTATCTCTTGACCGTTTATATATTTTTCCATCAAAGAATCGTCGATCTCCGATACCGCCTCGATGAGTTTGTCTCTGTACTCTTTGGCTACCTGCAGATAGTCCTCCGGCACGTCGCCCTCAACAAACGTGGATCCAAGTACCTCGTCGTCAAAGAAGAAGGCCCTCATCTTAATCAGATCTATTGGACCTCTGAACTTATCCTCAGCCCCTACCGGTATCTGCAGTGCAACTGGTCTGGCACCGAGCTTTTCTACCATTGAATCAATGGCTGCCATAAAATCAGCGCCAACTCTATCCATCTTGTTAAAAAACGCAATCCTTGGTACGCCGTACCTTTCAGCCTGCCGCCACACCGTCTCCGTCTGAGGCTCTACTCCTGAGACCACGTCTATAACCATCACTGCGCCATCTAACACCCTCAAAGAGCGCTCAACCTCGATCGTGAAGTCAACGTGTCCGGGCGTGTCTATTATATTTATCTTGTGGTTCTTCCAAAAGCACGTCGTTGCCGCTGATGTAATGGTGATCCCCCTCTCCTGCTCCTGGGGCATCCAATCCATCACGGCAGTGCCATCATGAACCTCGCCTATCTTGTAAGTCACACCCGTATAGTACAAGATTCGTTCCGTTGTTGTGGTCTTACCGGCGTCTATATGGGCCATTATGCCTATATTGCGTGTCTTATCTAGTGGAAATCGACTATCGGTCATATACTCTACCACCTATAATGTGCAAACGCCTTATTAGCATCCGCCATCTTATGGGTATCTTCCTTCTTCTTTATGGTAGAACCGGTATTATTATATGCATCCAACAGCTCTCCAGCCAGTCGCTGTACCATTGTTTTCTCACCTCTGTTTCGAGAGTAATTCCTGATCCATCGAAACGCAAGGGCCAGCCGCCTCTGTGGTCTTATCTCAACAGGCACCTGATAGGTCGCACCACCTACTCTCCGGGGCTTTACCTCTATCAGCGGCTTGGCATTTTCTATCGACGTCTTAAATACCTTTAGGGGGTCCTCACCGGTCTTACCTTTTAATATATCAAAGGCCCCGTAACATATCTTCTCGGCTATGGCCTTCTTGCCATCCTCCACAATGATATTTATAAACTTACCAACAATCTTACTGTTGTATTTCGGGTCTGGCATTACCTCCTTCTTGACGGCAACTCTTCTTCTTGGCATATTTACCTCTTATTACTTTTTTGACTTCTTTTTGTTAATCGTCTTCTTAAATTGTTTGGGACTCTTATTTGGCTTTACTTGGGCCTTTTGGCTCCATACTTGGAACGACCACGCTTTCTGTCCGAAACACCCGTCGTATCAAGACATCCTCTTATGATATGATATCTCACACCCGGTAAATCCTTAACCCTGCCTCCTCGAATTAACACTATAGAGTGCTCCTGCAGGTTATGACCCACGCCAGGTATATATGCTGTTACCTCAAATCCGTTGGTCAACCTCACCCTGGCCACCTTTCTTAAAGCCGAGTTCGGCTTCTTCGGTGTTGTGGTATACACCCTCACACACACACCCCTGCGTTGAGGACAGTTCTGTAACGCAGGACTTTTGGTCTTCTTTACTACCTGCTGCCTTCCTTTCCTTACTAATTGTGCTATAGTTGGCAATTTCCCTCCACTATTATTTTTTTACCTTTTTTCACAAAAGGGTATTATTATACACGTTAAAGCCATTTGTCAAGCACTTATATTTCTTAGGGTGCATAAGATTTTAAAAGGGGTACAGTCTCCCAAACCCCACCATATGTTTTATGTGTTTTCTATCTCTGTGAATTTCTTACACACTCTTTCTTGTACTATAACAAAACTTATATATCTTACCTTATAAACAACAATCATTGCAACAGAATGTTTGTTTTAGGGTGCATAAGAATTTCATGGGGCCAATAAAAATTAATGAAGGGGACTGGTCCCTTGTGGGTGGGTCTGAGGGAGGGCAAAGCCCTCCATTCTATTCCAAAATCCCCACGACTTTCTTATGCGCCCGTTGTTTTATATTTATAGTTGGTTTTTGTTAATATAGTATTATGATCGATTTAAAGAAGCAGACTATAGAAGAAAGGATTAAGAACCTCTATCTTGACAACACCACTATACTATACGTTGAGGATGAGGAGATTATTCGAAACAGCGTAGCTCGTTTTCTTAAAAGACGTATAAAGGAAATCTACCTGGCGACAAACGGTAGAGAAGGTATTGAGATGTTTAAGCTAAACCAGCCCGACATCGTAGTAACCGACATACGTATGCCGATAATGAACGGCCTCGACATGGCCGGGGAGATAAAGACGATCAATGACGAAACCCCTGTCATTATTACCACCGCTTACAATGATGAGGAGTACTTCTTAAAGGCCATAGACATCGGTATTGACAAGTATATCAAGAAGCCTATAAACAATAAAGAACTCCTGCACGTCCTGGTAAAAACCGCTAAAATGGTGTCTCAACAGAGGGAGATTGATGCCAAAAACGAATTCATAAGGACGATACTTGACAACAACCCTGCATTTGTCATGATCACTGACGGAGAAAATATCGCCTTCCTCAACAAGTCCTTTCTTAACTATCTGGGCTTTTCAAGCATAGAGGAATTTCAACAGAAATGTAAGTCTATCAACAGGTTTGTTGTGCTAAAGGAAGAATCCTTCTACAAAGGCAAGTCGTTTAGCGAGTGGTTGAATATCGTCTTAAGTGGCAACAATAAGGAGTATATAGTGTATATTGCCGGAAAAAACGAGTTAAAGAGCGAGGCCAAGGCGTATCTAGTGCACGCCAACGAAATCCCGGGTCATAACAGGGCCGACAAGTACCTCGTCTCCTTTACCGACATATCCCCCATAGAGATAGACCGCAAGAAGTACCAGAACATGGCCTGTAAGGACCCGTTGACGAGCATATATAACAGAAAAAAATTCGAGGACGAGTTGAATAAAGAAATAGAGAGAGTTGCACGGTATAAAAGTCAGTTATCTATCATTATCTTTGACATAGACCATTTTAAGCAGATTAACGATAGATATGGTCATCAGGTCGGAGACTACATATTACAGGAGTTGACGGCATTAGTGGACATACATATCAGAAATACAGACATCTTTGCACGCTACGGCGGAGAGGAATTTGTCGTCCTTACACCGGAGACCAGCTTAGAGGGCGCCAGAGAGTTAGCTGAAAAGCTCAGAGAAAAGATCGATAAATACTTGTTTAATCATGTAGAGCATGTAACGTGCAGCTTTGGAGTCTCTGAGTTTGTACTTGATGAGTCTGCCTATATCTTCATAAAAAAGGCAGATTATGCCCTCTATATAGCAAAAAACAAGGGACGTAACAGGGTTAAGGTCATAGAAAAAGAACATTCTCTTGTCTTTAATATACAGCAATGAACCTAACTGGAGAGAGGGGACAACATATGAGTGGCAAAGCGACGGTACTAGTCGTAGAGGATGAGATAATCATTGCCAAGGACATTCAAAGGAGTCTACAGGGTCTTGGCTACGTTGTTATGGCAGTTGTATCCTCCGGTGAGGAGGCGCTTAGAAAGATCATGCATCAGCAACCGGACTTAGCGCTTATGGATATAATGTTACAGGGTGAGATGGATGGCATCGAGACGGCAGAATTGATAAGAAATCAATACGATATTCCTATCATTTATCTCACTGCCTATGCTGATGAAAGGATGCTTCAGCGTGCCAAGATTACTGAACCTTTCGGCTATATGCTTAAACCATTTGAGGACAGAGAGCTTCATACTAACATAGAGATGGCCCTGTATAAGCACAAACTGGAACGAAAGCTCAGAGAAAGTCAACAGTGGCTCTCTATTATCCTCAACAGCATAGGCGACGCCGTTGTGGCCACCGATGTAAACGGCGACGTTACGTTTATGAATCCTGCTGCCCAGCAGTTGACAAGATGCCTTTTGGAGAAGGCCTCGGGCAGGCCGCTGTCAGAGATATTTAACATCATCGACAACGCTCAAAATGAGACGCTACCCCTTCAATCACTTATCAAGAACGAAAAGGTTGATATCAGAAACCACAGGCTATTACTTCCTGACGGTCTGCAATTGACAATAAGTGGCTGTACCTCGCCCTTAAAAGACAATAATGACAGATTCATGGGTGTGGTTATAACCTTCCAGGACCTTACCGAACTCAAGCAGGTTGAGGAGGCTTTAAACAATCAGCGTGAGAAATTCATCTCTGTACTGCTGCACGATTTAAAAACACCATTAATCGCTATCTCAGGATATACCAGACGCCTTTTGACAGGAAAAGCAAAAAACGTTGAAGAAAAAAGCGAAATCGTTACGAACATCCAAGACGTCTCACAGTACCTGCTTGACACTATCGAGGAGACATCGCGTTCACTAAAGGAAAAGGCCGAGTTGAACTCCTTCAATCCGCAGCAACTACAGTTTAATAAGATACTAACAGCAGCCATTTTGAACTGTCTGCCGGAGCTGGAAAACAGGGGCCTCAGCCTCGTAATCAACGACCAGGCAACCAATAGGCCCTCGACCATTGGTCAGATCACCCTGTCAGGCGATCACCGTCAGATCAAGACCATGATAGAGAACCTCATGGGCAATGCCACTAAATACGCTAGAAGCGTTGTCAAGTTAAACTGTTACAAAGATGGTACGTACGTAAGATTCATTGTCTCTGACGATGGTCCCGGCATTGACAAAATGTATGTAGATAGGATATTTGACGCCTACTATCAGGTACCAGGCAGCATAAAGGGGACGGGTCTTGGGCTGTATAGTGTGAAGAAGGTGGTAGAAAACCACAAGGGAACTATCTGCGTAAAGACACTTCAAAATCTAGGCTGCAGCTTTGAAGTCACCCTGCCACTGTGAACTGAAATATTAGGGGAACGTTTTAGAAATAGAAGGGGAGGCTCTGCCTCCCCTCAGACCCCCTCCGCAAGGGGACCAGTCCCCTTGACCCCGTTATATTCCCTTTAGAAGTTGTAAACTACATTGAAGCCATATACAAATGTCGAGTCGAGTTTGCCATTTGGGTTAAATGAAACACCGTTTATGCTCTTATGAGCCTTGTTTGATAACGGAAACCAATACTGTGCCAAAGGTTGTACCTGTAAGTTCTTTGCAACCGGAATAGTAAAGCCTGCGCTTAACATACCATCGTGTAACGCGTTATACTTGGAGCCTGTGTAACTGCCTGATGACTCGAGTGTCCTCCAATAATTGGAGCTCCCGGCAAAGTACCCAAAACATACTCCTAAGTCCAGTGTAATCTCATTGTAGACAGGAAACGATTGACTGAACTTGAGATTAAAGTAAGTACCAGGATAGCCATCGAAATCCCTGTAAATGGATACAGTCGGGTTTGAAAAAACACCGTAAGTGCCTGATACAAACACCTCCTGTGTCTGTTTGGCATACTGCATTCCATAATACGTGTACCCCACAGTAAGACCGAGCTTATCAAAACTCCTGGTGTAACTCAGGGTCAAGTCTGATTCATTATAACTTGCCCTGCCAGATCTGTCAGGTACAAATGCCTGAGTTGCCTTCTCATGGGTATCAATGCTGCCCCAATAGCCAACGCTAAAGCCCTCTAAAGACAGCGTAATAGACGGCTGGATGACAATACTTTTTGTTCCAATTTCGTATCCCCTAAAGATGTACCTGTTTAACACACCCAAGTTCATTGCTACTGAGGGCTTTAAGGGCTCAGCCTCCTTAGCTTCTTCCTTTTTGGCTTGTTCCTTGGCAGCCTCTTCTGCCTTAACTAAACCCGTAAGAGCCATTAAAAGTGTCATTGTCATACATAATACAAACACAACCCTTATCCTGTTTAACATTAGAACCTCCATTAGATCAAGTCTCGCTATCATATGCCTTTTCACCGTGCATAGAGAGATCGAGCCCGGCATATTCGTCCTCTTCTGAGGCCCTTAGGCCGACTATCAAGTCTACAATTTTAAAAAGCACAATGGAAACCACAAAGACAAAAACGTATGTGGCTACAACAGCTATAAGCTGTTTGACAAAAAGCCCTGCGTTGCCATAAAGCAACCCGTTGTTGCCAGCATCGTTAATAGCCTTTGAAGCAAACAATCCGGTAGCCAATGCCCCAAACGTACCCCCTACCCCATGCACGCCAATAACATCAAGGGAGTCATCGTATCCGAGCTTTGGTTTCAGGCTAACCGCCACATAACAGAGCACACCAGCCACCATACCAATAAATATCGACGACATAGGACTGACAAAACCTGCTCCAGGGGTTATCGCAACAAGACCCGCCACCGCACCGCTGACAGCTCCAAGGGCTGTGGGTTTGCCTCTGTGCATCCATTCAGTAAACATCCATGCCATCGCTGCCATAGCAGTAGCCGTATTTGTAGTCACAAATGCAACTGATGCCAGTCCACTTGATGAGAGCGCGCTACCGGCGTTAAACCCAAACCATCCAAACCACAACAACGCCCCTCCCAATATCGTAAGAGGCAGATTGTGGGGCGGCATAGGCTCTCTTCCATACCCCTTGCGTTTACCCATAACTATTACCGCTGCAATTGCAGCAACAGCAGAGTTAATATGCACAACCGTACCGCCCGCAAAATCAAGCGCTCCGAGCTTGCCCACTATCCAGCCGCCTCCGCATACCCAATGACACAACGGTGCGTACACGAACGTCAGCCATAGGGCTGAAAACAACAACAGGGCTGAAAACTTCATCCTCTCAGCAAAAGCCCCAGTAATAAGTGCCGGTGTTATAGCAGCAAACATCCCCTGATACATCATAAAGAGCAGATGCGGCACCGTCTTTGCGTAATCCGAAGGCTCCTGTCCAACAGAGTTCAAACCAAACCACGCAAAAGACCCGATCACACCTCCAATGTCTGGGCCAAATGACAGTGTATACCCCCACAGCACCCAGATCACGCTTACCATACACAGCATAATAAAACTGTGCATGATAGTTCCAAGTACGTTCTTCCTCCTCACCATCCCGCCATAGAAAAACCCCAGCCCCGGCGTCATCAACATAACCAGCGCTGTGCTTATAAGCATCCAGGCCGTATCTCCAGTATCAATCTTCGGCGCCTCAGCAGCTAAGACCGCAGTACAAAACATCAGTACAAATAGTGTTGTCAGAATCACCTTTTTCATTGCGCATCCTCCAGATTTTTATTAAAGGGCCTGCTGCCCTCTTTCGCCAGTTCTAATACGCACAGCCTCCTGTGCATTGTAGACAAAGATCTTGCCATCGCCAATCTTGCCAGTCCTTGCAGTCTTTAGGATTGTCTCTACAACCTTTTCTGAGACACTATCCTCTACCACAACCTCAACCTTTACCTTTGGAACAAAATCTATTAAATACTCCGTCCCTCTGTAAAGCTCCGTGTGTCCCTTCTGTCTGCCAAACCCCTTAACGTCCACAACCGTCATCCCCTGCACCCCTATGTTGTGCAAGGCATCCTTGACCTCATCGAGTTTAAACGGCTTGATGATCGCCTCAATCTTCTTCATTATCTTCCTCCTTGTTTTTTATATACTTAGAGCAATAACTGTGCCGCTGGAAGACGCCCATACCACAAAGCGTTTCACCAGGATTGATACAATATTGTACGACAATGCTACAATTATGTAGTTCGGGTGCATTAGAAAACATGGGAACTAAGATTATTTACGGAGTCAAGGGGACGAGTTCCCTTGTGGGTGGGTCTCAGGGAGGGCAAAGCCCTCCCTTCTATTTCTAAAACCCATCAAATTCTTATGCACCCTGTAATTGCGTTGACTTTGATGTATAGTTGCTGTCAGAATACACACGTGGAAAGCAATCAATGATTTGCAGATGAAGATAGTTATCCTGTATGCCGTGGCTGTTGAGGGGCAATTGATAAATGAAACCAGTTTTTTGGGGCACAACGTTTTTTCGTATGAAACTGGTATGGGCAAGGTCAACGCTGCGCACATCTGTACACTGGCCATAGAGAGGCACTGTCCTGACCTTGTTATCTCAATTGGGATATGTGGGGCCTACCCGGGGACGGATATACAAATAGGGGACGTGGCCATTGCTGAAAGGGAGGTCTATGGCGATGAGGGTGTTGTCTTAAAAGACGGCTTTCACGGGTTGGAAAAAATCGGGATTGCCCTGTTTAAGGATGCAGATATGGAGTTCTTCAACGTCTTTGAGTTTGACAGGAGACTGATTGATAACGTCTTTAAAGGGTTGTCCGCTTCAGGTATGTTTAGGTATACCAAAGGGACGTTTCTGACCCTTTCAACGTGTACTGGTACGCTTGAGCGGGCTTTGCAGTTGAAGGAGATGTTCGACCCTATCTGTGAAAATATGGAAGGAGCGGCCATTGCTCACGTATGCGCCATCAGTCACACGCCATTGCTTGAGATCAGGGGCGTGAGCAATATCGTAGAGGACAGGGATATGAGCAAGTGGAACATAGAGCAAGCTGTAGAAAACTGCCAACAATCTGTTATACTACTTATAAATTCTATGAGGTAAGTATAGATGATACCAAGCATTATAGGTCATAAAGTAGTGTGGCAAGGCAGGTTCCTTAAGGCCCTTATCCTGGATTATCAAACATCCAAGGGAGAGCGGATGAACTGGGAGGCATTTAAGAGGATCAACTGCGATGGAATTGTTGCAATAGTACCCTTTACAGCTAACGATGAGACCATAGTGATCAAGCAGTTCAGGCCGCCCATAGGAAAGTACGTCATAGAGTTTCCAGCCGGCCTAAATGATCGTAACGAGCCACTGGAAGAGGTAGCCAAGAGGGAGCTGCTTGAAGAGACTGGTTACACAGCCAAGACAGTAGAAGAGATCGCCATAGGACCTCTTTCAGCCGGTGCATCTACAGAGGTACTCACCGTCTATGTAGCCATGGATGCGGTATATAATGGCGATCAGAAACTGGACAGAGGTGAGGATATCGAGATCATAAAGCTGCCCGTAAAAGACTTCTACGAACGCCTCTACGCATTAGAAGATGAAAACACATTCGTTGATCTGAAGCTTTACGGGCTCTTTGTGTTAGCTATGAGGCATAAGGTGTATCAACCCCCTGAATGACCGTAGGGAGGGGTTAATCATCTAATCGGAATCAGAGGCAGGTGTTACCACTGCCATAACAACCAATCTCTCACCCTTAGAGGCTTTAAACCCGTGAGGGACCATTGGGTCGCATAAAATGGCTGTCTTGCTATCAGCCTCTATCTCCTCATCGCCAACCGTAAACACACCCCTGCCCTCTACACAGTACATAACAAGTCTCATAGGGGCCTTATGCGGCTGTATTTCCTGTCCTGGCTCCATGCACATAAGGGCGATGCGCATCTCAGGCTTATCCGAGAGCATTTGTTTGGAAAAGCTGTTGGTGTTAAACTTTATCAGTTTCTTTAGATCTAATACTTCCATAAGTTTTAACCTCCATAGTTTTTATATAATATTAGCACATTGTTGTTGCATTGTTCTATGATATAAAACATAGTCTCTCTTGAGATCATGTGCCCTTCTTCAACCTCCTTACGTCTATGTGCGTCTTTTCGATGCATAAAGCATCTCAAATAGCGTCATCCCCATCTGTAATGCTTCTAAGTCGTCCCTGGCCGTCCTGTCTAGACCAACGAGAAGCTCCTCTATGGCCTTTGTCTCAGGGGTGCCGTTTCTGCCATCCTTGATATCAATCTTATGGACTATCTCGGCTATGTTGTTAAGTGCGCCATCTTTAAGGCCAAAGACCCTGATAAGTACCTCAAAGGTGCAGAGTTCCCCTACGTGTGTGAAATCCCCCCCTCTAATATCAAACGTAACCGTATCCTTATCTATGCCTCCAACTGCCTCGTTGTCTACAAAATTAAACAACGCAGAGGTATCTATAAACCTCTTGATAAGCCATGCAGATGCAAGTCTATCTACAAAGGGACGCTTTCTTGTAACCCACACCTTTGCCTGATAATCTTCCAGACGCTTAGTGGTCAAAAGCGGTATTGCCTGCTCCTGTACATCACTGCCTGCCAGATTTATAATCTCTCCTTTAACGACCACTATCTTCTCTTTCAAATCCCCTGCCTTGTTTGTTAAGAAAAAATCGATTTTCCTGATATCTTCAAACTCGTTTAAGAGCCTATTGCTCTGATCCATTAGTTTCTTTAGCTTTTTGGGGACTTTTTCAGAGCTGAGTATCTTGACGCTATTTAGATCTCTTTCAATACCCTGCAGTTTATCTTCTATGGCATCGTAGTCCTTTTCCCTTTGGAGGTTGAACATGTGAACGATTTCGCTATCCTTTAGCGTCTCAAACCTCTCTATCTTGATAAACTCACCATCACCATTGACAGCCGTCACCTCGCAGAGCAGCCACTGGAAGAACTCATAATGGGCGTCAGTGTAAGGCAGGACGTAGATCGAGTTTTTAAACTGCAAGGCGCCAGACTTTGCCAACCTTCTCCAGATCTTGACCCTATTGTTGACAGGCATCGTCGGCACACTGTAAAAGAAGACAAGCCATTTGTTTTCATAGTCTTGTAACATGGATTAAATATATAATACTTGTTACACACATGTCAACATATATTGTGACAGCCTCGTTAAAGGGATTGTCTGAACTAGGATTACACGGATTAAAGGATTTACAGGAAAAAGTTTTAATTAACCCTATACTTTTGCACTTTTTTATAAACCAGTATTTTATGCAGCTCTTGAAAATAGATTCACGCTTTCGCGGGAATAACAGCAAATGGTGTCTTTAGCTGTTCCATGTCATTCCTGCGTAAGCAGGAATCCAGAAAGTGCAAAGCTATAATTAATCATGGCAATCCCTTAATCTGTTAAATCGTGGTTCAGACAATTTTTATTGCAACCATATGGAATATGACATTGTCAAATTAAGTTTTGACCGCCGTCTTATCTTGCTTTTTGCGTATTTTTTTGTCTGGCTGCTTCTCTTTTTGATTACTTTTGACAAGAAAGTACAGTTTACCGTTTTGTCGCATGTTACCGGCCTGAATCTCGGCGTGCTGCCCTCTGCCCCAGAAAAAATCAACCTTTGTGGGGCCAACAATCGCCTTGCCCGTGTCCATATTGACTACAAAGCGGGATAGAGGACAGAACCCCGTTATTTGCCCTGTTTCGTCCAACACTGCCTTTTGAGTGCTAATATACGAAAGACCCCCCTGCGGGTAAATCCGCAAATCTGTCGCTATTGACCTTCCCTCAACTAAAGGGACACTGCATGCCCCTATAGCTATGGATTCTTTTGTTGTAAAGAACACGTAACTGGGATTATGCGCCATGATCCTATCCATCTCCTCTGGATGCTCACGTAGATAGGCCTTGATGCCCTGCATTGAAACTGTCTTGTTGTCCATCTTGCCTTCTTCCAAGAGAAGTTTACCTATGCTCCTGTAGTCATGACCGTTTGTGCCAGCGTAGCCAACGGACAGAGTCTCTCCGGTGTTAAGCTCTATAATACCTGAGCCTTGTATGTGCAAAAAAAACAAATCCACACGGTCATCAACGTAGAGAAGCTCAAGCCCCCTATTGGAGAGAGCTCCCTCGTCAATCTCCTTGCGCGTTAAAAACGGCACGACACTGTTCAACTCACTTGGTGGTCTATACAAGGGATAAAGATATGTACCGTCTCTCCTTAAGCTTCCCCTCAGCTTCGGTACGAAGTATCCGGTATAGGTAACAGCCTCCGCTCTGCTGTTACCCTCATAGGCATAGACAGCATAGTTTTCACGAATGTGTTTGTTTAGTAACTTGGAGTTGCCTTTAAATCGTTTGATGGCATCTAAGAAGTCGTTCAAGGTCTCCTTTATCTGTTTTGCACTGTAGTGGTCTGCTCCATAGTTAAACGTCTTGTCATCGTTTAATTTATTGAGATAGATGAGGTCCCGATTGATTGCCTCTGTTAGGCTGCTCAGACTAGAGTCATCGGTAAAGAGGGGGTATTCAGAGGGTTTGAGCCTTATCAAGGGCTGTTTAGATCCACCCGCCTTAGTCTCTGACGCTTCCCCTCGTATAGGGTGACACAGCAACAGACCTATACACAAAAGTAGCAAGAACAACGGGTGCATAAGAAAGTTGTGGGAAATTATGTCATTCCTGCGAAAGCAGGAATCTATAAGCTCGTGAATTGCCCTGTCTTGCACGGCAATGACAAGACGACCCATGAATTTTATATGCACCCAAGTCTTAGACATCGACTTCATTATACCAAAAAAATGTTAATATATGCACGTGACGACAGAAGAGGTCAACCCGAGCAGCAAAGATATAGACGCCCAGGGTGTAGAGGAAATATTTGCGATCATGAACGAACAGGACTCAGAGGTGGCCGCGGCGGTCAAGCGGGCGGGACCTGCTATCTGTAGGGCAATAAACGATGCCGTCGATACGATCAGAAACGGCGGCAGACTGCTCTATGTAGGTGCTGGTACCAGCGGGAGGCTTGGCGTCTTGGATGCCTCTGAGATGCCACCAACCTTTAGCGTCAGTCCCAGCCTGATAAGTGCGGTCATAGCAGGCGGACATCAGGCGATCACGACCTCTGTGGAAGGGGCCGAGGACGATGAGGAGGCCGGCACCAGGGTCATTAACAACATCGGTTGCAATGACATGATAATAGGCATTACCGCCTCTGGCAAGGCGCCTTTTGTATTGGCAGCGCTTAAGGAAGGCAAAAGAAGGTCGATTAAGTGTTGGCTTCTTACGTGCAACGATGTCTCTTACGATTTTGTTGATGGCACAATGGCAGTAATTACCGGAGCCGAGATTGTAGCAGGCTCAACAAGGCTCAAGGCTGGCACAGCCACGAAGATGGTTTTGAATATGATATCTACCATAGCGATGATCAGACTTGGCAGGGTCTACAGAGGCCACATGGTTGACGTAGTGCCCTCAAACGACAAGCTGCGCAGACGTGCCCTGAGGATCGTACAGGAGTTAACCGGCTGCTGCGCTGATAGAGCCTGCGAACTTCTTGAGATGGCCAGGGGCAGCGCAAAGACTGCTGTCCTTATGCAGCTTAGAGAGAATGATTACGAAATGGCTGTGCAATTACTGCAAGGAGCAGGCGGCAGTCTGAGACAGGCACTTGAGAAGGAGGCTAAATGAGTGAGTTTATGCGCATAATTGGGCTTATGTCTGGTACTTCACATGATGGCGTTGATGCAGCCATCGTCGAGATAAAAGACGCCGGTGACTCTGGTCTGGACGTCGATGTCTCTGTCATAAGCCATTTGCACGTGCCCTATGATAAAACATTAAGAGACAGTATAGGGCAGGCGTTTACGGGCAGCGCTGAGCAAATATGCAGTCTGAACTTTGTACTTGGCGAGGTGTTTGCACAGGCTGTGCTTATGCTTATACAAGAAGCGGGTCTTAGACATCAGGACATAGAGGCAATAGCCTCACACGGTCAGACAATCTACCATATCCCGCCAACGATTCACCGTAGAGTAGGCAGCACGCTTCAGATCGGAGAGTCCGCAGTTATAGCGGATAGAACCGGTATCTTAACTATATCGGACTTCAGGACGAGGGATATGGCAGCCGGTGGACACGGCGCCCCACTTGTTCCCCTTGCCGATTACATGCTCTTTAAGAAAGACAGGGTCGTAAGGGCAGTATTAAACGTTGGAGGGATCTCCAATGTCACAATAGTAAAGGAGAACCTAAACGACACGTTGGCCTTTGACATCGGACCAGGAAATTCTCTGATTGACGAGGCCGTTGCAATATACTCAAACGGCGCAGTGTTCTATGACAACAATGGTAATTTAGCCCGCGCTGGCAGCCCGCATATGCCTCTATTAGAGGAGCTTCTTTGTCATCCGTTTTTTAGACAACCACCGCCCAAATCCACTGGGCGCGAGATGTTTGGTACTGAGTTTGTAAAGGACATTTTAAGGTATTATGGCTCTCTGGCACAAACCGATATGCTATCAACCCTTACGCATCTGACCGCACAGGTTGTCTTTGACGCAATCAGGCCATACAAGCCTCAAGAGGTGATAGTCAGCGGCGGGGGCAGCAGAAATGCCTTTCTGATGGATCTATTGAACGAGAGGTTTAAGGAAAAGGGATGCAGGGTCAGCAGTATTGCCTCCTACGGCTTCCTGCCTGAGGCAAAAGAGGCGATATGCTTTGCCATATTGGGGTATCTGACTCTAAAACACAGACCAGCCAACCTGCCATCTGCTACAGGGGCATCAAAGAGCGTACTACTAGGAAAGATAACACTGCCTTAGAGTTCAAAAGGAAAGGGGGGGAGGCACCCAAGCCGCTTTGGAATAGAAGGGGAGGCTCTGCCTCCCCTCGGACCCCTCCGCAAGGGGACCAGTCCTCTTGACCCAGTAAAGATATTTTACTCCCCTTTATACTTTTTTTACTTGTGAGCGCTCTGGGTGTGCGACTTGCCTTTATCCAGTTTACCCATCAGTTTAAGCGTGTACGATACGAGGTGCCAGCGGTCATCCTCTTTCAGGGTGTCCTCGTAAGAAGGCATTCCAGTGCCATCTAAACCTGAGGTAAACGTCATATAGATATTCTCAGCGCTTGAGCCTTTCTTTAGCTCACCGGTTTGGAAGTTAAACGGCACGATCTTTTCACCCCAGTCATCCTTGATCTCTTCTGACTTGCTGCCATCACCCTTGCCGGTTTCACCGTGGCATTCCCAGCACTTCATGTTCTTATAAATGACCTTACCCTTGTTTACGGACTCCTCACTGCCTACCCACTTGGGTTTCTTTACATCTATTGGTTTACAGGCCTGCTCCTCTGTAAACCTTGATGAAAAGGTCTTTATGTAGCTCTTGACGGCCTTTCTCTCATCAAACGGGATGCTCTTCAGATCCGGCATAAACGACCGCGGTATCCCGTTGGTGATAGTGAGCAGTAAGTCTTCATCCGAGGGGAGACAACCCGTTGCTGTGGAACGAAACCTGTAAAGCCCCAGGGTAAAGTCCCTGGGACGGATCTCAATAATACGCCCTGTTGACTCCTCTTTACGTAATATCCCGGATGGCCCTTTACCGTTTCCTTCCTTACCATGGCATACCATACAACGGACTTTATATATCTTTTCACCTATCTTTGCCTCGGCAGCCTCATCTGCCTCAACCACGGCCCTCAAGCCTACGGATAGAAACATTATACACAACAGCACCGTAAGCACGTACTTAAATCTTATCTCATGTAGCGGGCGACTAACACCATACGTATGGCTCATGTGGCTCACCCCTTTAGCTGGTCTATCCATATATACCTCTTTTGCTATGAAGTATTGTCTATAAACAGGGCCAGACCCTGTTTTACCTTCTCTTAAGTCTGCCACTACTTACTACCCTTTGAAGAGTCCCTGATATAAGCAACGACATCCACAATGTCCTGATTATTTAGCGCAAAATCCTCTTTTCCAAACGGCGGCATAGATGTTCCTTCTCTTCCGTCACGTATTGTAACGGCTAGAAACTCGGGATCGACCATCTTTGTAACTGTGGGGTTTTTAAGGTTTATACCAATGAGGTTCTCTCCGCCTTTGGCGTCCTGACCATGACAAACGGCGCAGTGAGCAGCGTAAAGCTCCTTACCGTGATTGACGTCTCCTGTTAAGTCCTTAATCGGAAAGGGTTCGTGTGCCTCAGCGGGTCTCTTGCTTGCTATATAGCCTATTATGGATTTGACATCATCCTCACTGAGGCCGGAGGCCACTGTTTTCCATGCGGTCATCTGAGTGCCGTTGCGGCCCTCTTTGATGATCGTTTCGAGGTTTTTGTCATCAGCGATTTTCAAAAACGACGGATTCATTATCGCCGGTATTGTGCGCTTAAGAACCTCATCGTATAAACTTTGTGTGCCCTCTCCATGACAGGCAGAACAGAAAGTCTTGTACAAGGTCTCTCCTTCCTGTTTTGGCGGCTGTGCATATGTCTTGTATCTATACGCCTTTGGTAACTCATCAGATCTCAGTGTCAATGCAAAGATGGTCAAGAGGTCTGACTCGGGGCCCTTGAGTTTGACCTTCATCTCACTCGTTGGGACGATTGCGCGAGGGTCATCAAAGTGCTGTTTTAACCAGGTTGGCACCGTGTGATCTCCGATGACATGCTTCATGGAGAAGTATGCAATTGGTTGATTACCTACGCCATCTAAGGGTTTTCCAAGGTCTCCCCCTACCTTGTTTATCTTGTGGCAACCTTGACAGCCCTTTTCTCTAAAGAGTCTATCGCCCTCGGCCACTTTATCACCGCCCTTTTTACTTAGCATGTCAAAGTCATGACACTTGGCACAAGAGCTCTGGATGTAGCTCAGCGGCAGGGTTGGATAATCCCAGTAGGTGTGTCCTTTGGCGTGTGCCTCTCTCTTGTTTGTGGCGCTGCCCTGTCCCTCGTGACAGACGGTACAGCCAAACTTATCCACCGGGTGGTTTGCTATGTAATCACCGCTGTGTTTCTTAAAAGGGAGTTTGGCATTTGCCACAAGCGGGTTGTCAATACCGATATGGCAGCTCGTGCAACGATCTTCCTTGTTGAAGGCGCTAAGGTATATCTGCTGCAGCTTCACCGGTATGGCCTCAGCCCTTTTTCTGGCTGCATCATCCTTTGCGTTTTTGATCAACAGGTCCTTGTATTCGAGCTGGTAGTACTTCCACTCAGGCATTACCCCATTGAATGCCACTAATGCCATGTAAGTCAGGAAAAGCAGCGATGATATCAATAGTACAGATAAATAAAATCTACTATACATTTTTACCTCTTAGTTTATTATTCAATTTGTTAATCTCATCCGCCATCAATGGATCGGCCACTGGTCCTTTGACCAATAAAATTCCCAGTTAGGTCCACGCAGCTCGGTAGCAAAGTATGTGAGTATCACGTAGCTGACCAAAAACATCACAAACATCGCCATAGCGCCCAACCTGGTTGAACCAGTCCTCTTAATAACATGCAGCGACCATAGAATCACAAATCCGACCCAAATACTGCCAGGATTTACAAACGTGATTATAATCTGTGGAATATCAGGAAACCAGTTCCTAAGCCAGCCGAACTTTACAGCAAAGATTAACATCCCTATTATCACTATCACGCTAATAACGAAGGCCTCCAACGACACGTTTCTACCCTGTTTGTCAGTAAACCAGATACCGACATTGTACAGCTCTCTGTCGAGGTATGGTATTAGGACAAGCCCAAGGAGTGCCAGAGACGGCAGCCCTACACCACCCATGAAGGCCGAGTATGACAGCAGCTCCTGAAGACCAAGAAAGTACCACGGGGCCTTTGCAGGATTCTCCGGTATTAGCGGATTTGCCAGCTCCTTAAGTGGTGCGTCTACGTAGTAAGAGTACACCAGCGCAACAGCCAGGGTGAACATTAAAACGGCCAACTCTGCTACCAACAGGTTTGGCCAGCTCATCACGGTATTTTCTACGTCTCTATCCACGGCTGGGGTCTTACCTTGGGCAAGCTCCATAAGACCATAGGTCTTGTAAGTGGGGAATATGCCACCAGTCTTCTGAGGGGGAAACACATAGCCTGAGTCGCTCTCCTGTGCTGTAAAGACCTCTGGTTTTGTCATCCCGCCGTCTTTTCTTATACGCCAGAAGTGTATACCAATAAACACGTAGATCACCATTGGTAAGACCATGACGTGAAACATGTACACCCTGTTAAGTGCCTCTTTACCAGGTACCAGACCAGCAAGAAAAAACTCCGTAGATAAAGTCCCTACGTCAAAGAACCGAGTTATATTCAGAGAATCGGTAAGCTCCTTTGGCGACTGCATGATGTTTGCTACGATAACCAAGGCCCAGTACGACAACTGATCCCACGGTAGTAGGTACCCCGTGAGGTTGAGCACATATACAAGGATCAAGAGCACGATGCCGATGACCCAGTTAAACTCCCTTCCGTTCTTGTACGATCCGGTAAAAAACACCCTGGCCATGTGCAGGAGCACAAAGATGATCATCCCCTCGCCGGCCCACTTGTGCATGTTCCTCATGACCTTGCCGCCAAAAACAACGAAGTTTATATTCTTAACAGACTTGAAGGCATTCTCCACTGACGGGTTGTAGTACACCATCAGGAAGACACCTGTGGCCACAACAGCCAAAAACAGGAAAAATGACATAAGACCCAGCCCAAGCGTGTAGGTAGGTCGTAGGGTGTTTATGTGTGTCTTTACGCCCTGTATGTGCATAAAGAAGTTGTTGTAGATTGCCGCTGCCCTTGTCTTATCAGAGGTAGGGGGTCCATTTCTGAAGACGGAGCCGACAAAGGTATTACCTATTGCCTTTAAATTATCTGTTAATCGAGCAAGTCCTGATTGACCATTATCGTTCATAACTTATATCCCTCTCTTGTTAAGCATATCTAATTTTTGTACCAGGAGGAACCTCCCGCGATGCGTCAACTACAAGGCTGCCATCTACGTCCTGTGTAATCTCAAACCACGGCAACCCCCTAGGGGCGGGACCTCCAACTACCTTACCGGTAATGTTGAACTTTGAACCGTGGCATGGACACTGAAAGCCTGTCTCTGTGCTGTAGACCACACATCCCAGGTGGGTACACACGCTTGATATTGCGTAAAAGCCATTCTCATCAGAGAATATAAACACCTTCTTGTCATCGAGTTTCTTTACCGAACCCACAGGGAAATTCTCAGGCTTACCGATCTTAAAGCTTCTTGACTCCTCGTACCTCACGTCGGCCCTAAAGTATCTTATAACACCAGCCAAAACGCCAAGACCTGCTGCTATCGCTGCAGCAAAGGCCGATAGAGTAAGAAAGTCTCGCCTGGAGACTCCTCCTTCCTTGTCTTGGGTCTCACTCATCATCTCTGTAACACCTCCTTAAATAAGAATCTTTCCATTGTTATAGCGTCAACAGGACACCTTTTAGCGCAGAAACCGCATCTGATGCACCTGTCCTCATCTTTGATAATGGCCGAACCGTACCCCTCAGGGGACTTGCCGTACCTGTTTGTGTAAAGTCTTGTAAGGGTCTCATCGCCCTTGATCTTATCTAAACTGACCAGCCGCAGACAGTACTCCGGGCATACGTCGGCACAGCCGCCACACAGTATACACCTGTCACCGTTAAAGATAGTGTTCACCGCACAGTTAAGACACCTGCTGCCCTGCTCCTCAGCCACCTCCTTGACAAAGCCTTTCTCTACAAGGTTGTATATGCTCTTGGCTCGTTCCTCAGTTGGGGCTGTGGGCACGTGCTGTCTCTTTAGCTTTTCAAAGTTACCTGGATGTGCCACCTCATTGTTTGCAACCTCTTTGGCAAAGCTCTCCTTGTGCATCTCGTATGTCTTAAGCGACAGCGGCTGTTCGCTTATGTAGTTGTGGATATGTATAGCCGCCTTCTTACCGCTTGCCACGGCGTCGATAACCAGCTTAGGACCGTAGGCCAGATCGCCTGCCACATATAGCCCTTTAAGCGAGGTAGACACACCGTCTGGGTTAACGCTTATCATGCCGCGTTCGGTCATCTTAACCTCCAGGCCCGACTCGCCAAGGAAGGACAGGTCGAAGGTCTGCCCTACGGCAAAAAACACCGTATCGGTAGGCACGGTAATCGTATCTGAGTCGTCGTACCTGGGATTGAACCGTCCCTCACCGTCAAATAACGATATACACCTCTTAAACGTCATAGATATCACACGGTTCTTGCCATCTAGGTTTATCGACAGAGGGCCATAGCTGTTTATCCTCTCTATGCCTTCCTCTTCTCCCTCCTCGATCTCTACTTTGTCAGCCAGCATTTGTTCAAACTCCTCGATACAGACTAAGGTAACGTACTCTACTCCCTTATGTCTCACCGAGGTCCTTGCCACATCATAGGCAACGTTACCGCCACCGATGACCACTACCTTAGGCCCTATATGTACCTCTTTACCACAAAAGACATCTCTCAGGAAATCGACCCCGCCCAAAACGCCTGCGCCCTTGCCGCCTTCTATTGGCAGCATCCTAGACCTCTTGGCACCCACTGCTATCAGTACCGCCAGGGAATTATCATACAACTCCTTCAGGTTGACGTCCTTTCCTACCTGAACACCGAGCTTTATCTCAACACCCAGGGCCTTGATGGCGTCTATCTCTGCCTGCAATACCTCTCTGGAAAGCCTGTAGGGAGGTATTCCAACGGCGCACATCCCCCCTGCAATCTTCTCCATCTCGTAGATAACGGGCTTATATCCCATAAGAGCCAGTTCATGGGCACAGGCAAGCCCCGCTGGCCCTGCCCCAATTATAGATACCGGCTTAGAGGTATCCTCAGCAATGCCTATAATGCCACTGCCTTTTTCCTTAAAACCTTTTTTGAGGTTATCTACAAAAGCATTCTTGTCTTTGTATATCTCCACCCCAAACTTCTCAGTGACAAACCTCTTAAGCGCCCTGATAGACACAGCTGCGTCTATGCCCTTTCTCCTGCAGGCCAACTCACATGGGGCTGCGCAGATACGGCCGCATATTGAGGCTAGCGGGTTGGGCGTCCTCGCTATCCAATATGCCTTTTCGTAATCTCCATCGGCAATAGCCTTAACATATCCCCGTGAGTCCGTGTTCACAGGACATCCCGTCTGGCACTTTATGTTCTGCTTCCAGTACTTATAGTCGGGAATCACTACTTCAAATATACGTTTAATCATATATAGTCCTCTCTATATGCTTAGATTAATTAACGGCAGATGATCCTTAATCACACAAGGTTAAATAGAATCATCAACCGGACTACATTACCACTAACCTGACACCGTTGACTTTTTACATGATACAGGATTCATTATGCTTTGTTCAAGTTTTTTTTGTAAATGAGATGCATAAGAATTTCATGGGGGACAATAAAAATTAATGGGGTCAAGGGGACTGGTCCCCTTGTGGGTGGGTCTGAGGGAGGGGGTTACGAACCCCTGCGGCAGAGGCAAAGCCCTCCCTTTTTTTTTCTTTGTAAAAGGATCTACCTCTGCAACTGTTGCAGGAGGCGCTCGGACTCGGCGAACCTCACCTCCGGCCTGGCCTGAAGTGCAAGCAGTGTTGCTCTGGGGTCTTTCTCCGGCGGCATGGTGATTATGTAGAGACCCTGCGACTCCTCTACCTTGGCTATAGCAGCGCCCAACTGGCTAATTAACTGCTCGGCCTGTTCTCTGTCCACGTACTCCTTAAATCTGATGATTATCCTCTCTTGCGTGGGCGACTTCTTAGGCTCAGGATAGGCCAGCCTGATCTCCTCCTTTATATAAGCGCCCTTTGCATCTGTGATCTTTTTAAGCTCATCTGCGTTGTGGATGATGTGAGGGGTTATGAACACCATGAGGTTTATCTTCTTTGTAGACGTGGATTTCTGCTTAAAGAACCAGCCAAGGATGGGAATATCTCCAAGGAAGGGGACCTTTTGGAGGCTTTCCTGCTCCTTTTCCTGGATAAGCCCCCCGATGACGACCGTTTCGTTGTCCTTGGCAAAGACGGTTGTCTTGGTTGACCGCTTGGTTGTGGTCGGCCCAACAGAGATGAGGATGTCCGAGTTAGATTCGCTCTTTACGGAGGATATCTCTTGATAAAGCTCGATTTTAAGATAGTCTCCCTCGGTTATATGCGGGGTGATCTTCAAGGATATACCAACATCTTTTCTCTCTATGGCGTTGAGTACGGAGAGGGAGCGTGTTGTATCAGTTTCACGTTTGGTTATAAACGGGACGTTTTCGCCCACCATGATCTCGGCCTCCTTGTTGTCAGAGGTAAGTATCTGTGGTGTAGAGAGGATGTTTACCACACCCTTAAACTCGTTAAGGTTAAACAGGGCGGCGTATCCTGGCACCGACATCGTGGAGGTCGTTGTAGTACCGTCTGAATTGAAGGTCGTATATGGGATGTTTACAAAGCTGCCCAGACCGCCTATACCAAAACCGCTTAGACCGTATATGATGTTCTGCATCGTCGAGGAGTCGATCTGTCCAGAGCCAAAGGTTAGACGCGGCTGGCCATTTTCCTTGACCATAGCCCGCCACTTGGCCCCTAAATCCATGAGGTCGTCGATGGAGACCTCTACGATCATGGCCTCAACAAAGACCTGCTTCCTGCGCCTGTCGAGCTTTTTTATGACCTCTATGATGTTCTTGTAGTCTGTCTGGGAGGCGATGATGACCAGCGAGTTAGTGGCCTCATCCGGTGTGATGAGGATGTCGCCTGAGGCTACAAAGGGCATGGCCTGCGCCTTTTCACCAGCCTTTTCCTGACCTGGCTGCACACGCTTGATGAGATTGTCAAGCACCTTTGCAAGCTCGGCTGCGTTTGCGTTTTCTAAGAAATAAACGTTGATGCTGCCCTGTGCCTCCGGCGAAGGGACGTCAAGCATGTCTATTAACCTTATTATTGGCTCTCGATCGTTTCTGGAGCCAAATATGACCAGTGCGTTAAGCCTTTTGTCTGCCACTACAAAGACGTCGCTTTTAGCAGTGGCCTGCTGCTGTGGTGTGCGTTTGTTCCCGCTCTTCTGAAAACCCTCGTTTAGCGCCTTTGCAAGGGGGTCGGCGCTGGCATTACGCAGGAACACTATATCTGGCTGATCCATCGTTGAGGGCTGGTCTATCTTTTTTAAGATGTGGAGTAACTTTTCCATGTTTGGCCCTGAGTCAATTACCAACAGGATATTGCGGGGGCTAAATTCGCCTATGTAGCCGTCCTTTGAGACAATAGGCCTGAGAAACTGCACGGCTTCCTCGCTTGAGAGATTTTCCAGCTGTATGAGCCTGGCAATATGGCTTTCGTTTATGATGCGCTCATCCGTGGTTGATAACTCAATCCCCTTATGGCGTGCATCCACTGAGGGGACGATCTTGTACGTGTTTGCTCCGGCTGAGACAACGGTATACCCCTTTAGCTCCAGAACCGATGTAAAGAGTCTAAAGGCGTCAGCCTTATTAAGAGGCGATGGCGCTATGATGGTGATCTTACCCTTGAGCTGTTCGTCAAATATGATGTTCTTGCTTGTAAGCTCGCTTACGAATTTCGCAATAGCTGGCAGTTCAACACCCACAAAGTTAAACACGATCTTTTCATCTTCCTTCTTTTCTGCAGCTAAGGGGGTACCGCCGCACACCAAAAGGCAAATGAACACTAACGTGGTTAAAACATACAGTTTTCTCATCCTTGTCCTCACGCGCCTCGCTTTATCTCATCTGATAGTTGAGGGTCACCTTCGTACCCCCTCGCAGTATGTCCAGTTGTAAGTCGTTAACGCCTCTGAGGGCGGTAAAGGCCTGAAGACCGGTCTCAGGGTTAGTGATATCATACCTGTTGACACTCAACAAAACGTCGCCATTTTTCAAGCCAAGTTGATCATATATACCGCCAGATTTAACCTCCTGGAGCATGAACCCCTCCTGTCTACCGTTGTTATATCTGGGCTGCAACCGTGCCTCTGTCATCAACGCCTTGGGATTGTCGAGGGCATCCTGCACCTTTCTGGCATCAAGGACGTAGGAGTTTGTTGCAGCAGGTCTGATGAAGTTATCTGATGCACCTGAAATTGTGGGTGCGTTTGGCACAGGCAGAGCAAAAGCAGTTTGTTGAGTTGGCGGGGTTAATCCTGTTGGTATCTCCGCCAGGGAAATCTTCGAGCCGTCTTTAAATATTACGCTGTCGGGTAACACCTTTTCCAAGACAGCCATCTTAAAAACCTCGTCACCGGTTTTAAACACCTCCTGTGTGCCCTTGTCATCCTCGATTACGGCATAACCTGTACCTTTATTGCCAGCAATGGTGCCCAGTAGTCTAAGCTTTATCGTTACCACTCCAGCAGGCTTTTTGGTGTTAGTAAGCGGAGAGAAGCCTTCTGCCTTTAGTCCAAAGGGGTTATTGGTAACAACCAGTGCGTAATCAAACAGGGATTTTTTTTGAGCAGAGTTAAGCATCTCCTGCCCAGCTTGCCCGTCTTTAGTTGACGATCTGTTATTAAAGACATCTCTGTTGCTAAAAGAGAGGAAGTCTCGCACCATGTATAAAGAGACCATTATTAAAACAGCAAACAACACTGCCCCTATAAGAAAAACGGACTTGCCCTTGCTTAAAATATTTGCTATTCTGTGCATCTCTGGTAATATGGATTGTACCATACGTTAACAATACGGGGTCAAGGGGACGACACAGGGCAATCGCATTTGAAAAAACTGTCTGAACCATGATTTAGGGGATTGAATATCACTACTTCTGCAGTACTACCATTTGTTCTGTATTTTGCACTTTTCTTTAAATAGCCGTTTAATGCGGTTTTGAAGATGGATTCCCGCTTTCGCGGGAATGACAGCAAGTGGCGTTTTAGCCTGCATTTGTCATTCCTGCGTAGGCAGGAATCCAAGAGATGAACAACTATAGCTTTAGACACCATTGTTATGGTGTAGAACAAATTAACCGTGGTGTGTCCAGTGATTTGACTTATCATTGTAAATAAAGTGTACAATATCAGGCTAAGTATATTTAAAGGACTGGAATGGATGACAATAAAGAGATTTATAATAAAAAGGCTATCTATGCTATTTGCGGTGTATACGCTTTTTATATCGTTAAGCATATTTTTCAACTTTAATAGACTGACGATACAGAACATACGGGAGAAATCTCTCATAACCGCATCGACGATAAAGGCTGGTCTGACGGCACACATGAACAGTGGTACGATGGACAAGAAGGAGTACTTTTTCGATGAGATCAAGCACCTCAAGGGTATCGATAAGCTGTGGTTGACGAGGATTGCGGACATCGGTCTGGGCGACAGGGTCAAGGCCGGACTGGATACGATTGACGAGGCTGCCATTAAGACGAAGGAGCCCCAGTTTGTTCCATATGACGTAAAGGGCGCACAACGCTATAGGGTAGCCGTCCCATACATAGCCTCTAACGAGGGCAACCTCAAGTGTCTGAACTGCCACCATGTAACCGAACAAACGGCCATCGGCATCCTCAATATGGAGATGGACATCAGTGAGTTTCAGGAAAGCAACATACACTTTATAGTCTTTACGATAGTCTCTTTCCTTGTTGTTGCCTTACTTACAGCCCTTATACTCATCACCTCACTTCACAAAACGGTGGCACAACCCCTCAAGGCACTAATACACATGTTTGCAGATGCGGTCAAGGAGTACAAAAGCATTGATACCGAGGCATTTGAACTGCAGGAACACAAGT
The DNA here is from genome assembly GCA_002753395.1 of Nitrospirae bacterium MYbinv3. Classification (GTDB taxonomy): domain Bacteria; phylum Nitrospirota; class Thermodesulfovibrionia; order Thermodesulfovibrionales; family Magnetobacteriaceae; genus Magnetobacterium. The sequence goes on from PEAB01000009.1 coordinate 26,978, forward strand.
CCATCATTAAGGAGATGAACAATATCCTATACGAGATCAAGGAAAGAGACAACGATATCCGAGCCTTAAATAACTTCTTAGAGACCATGGTGGCTCAGCGTACAGAGGAACTAGAGCAAAAGGCCGTAACTGACAGCCTTACAGGTCTCTATAACAGAAACAGACTCATAGAAGACCTCGAAAAAAACACAGATAATGAAAAATCCGTACTGCTCATTAATATAGACGATTTCTCACAGATAAACAACGTCTACGGAATGCGCATAGGCGATATGGTCTTAAAATCTGTTGCTGGTATTATAAAAAGGATACAACCAGAGAACTCTTACCTATACAGGATATCAGGTGATGAATTTCTGCTTATGATTGTATCTCCAACGAATAACCAGCAGATAGATATTGCTCACAGCCTGAAGGACTACGTAAATAAGAACAATATAAACATCGTTGGCGAGGAGCTATACATCAAGATAACATTCACAATAGGGCTTGACACCAGCGTTGAGGAGGTGGTCGTAAGACATGCTGCAGTTGCCTTCATAGAGGCCAGGGAGCAGGGGAAGAACAGGGTACAAGTCTACTCACCCGATTCCCTGACAGAGCAGCGCTACAAGAACAACATATACTGGGCAAACGAACTTAAAAAGGCCATCGAACGACACGATATCATACCGTATTTTCAACCCATAATCGATAACTCAACCGGTAAGAAGAGTAAGTTCGAGGCACTAGTCAGGATGAAGGACAGCACTGGGGCCGTTATATCTCCCATATATTTTCTTGAACCTGCTAGGAAAACCGGTATCTTTACCAGCATCACAAAGATTATGATAGACAAGACCTTTGAATACTTTAAAGACAAACCATACGAATTTGCTATAAACATCACAGACTTTGACTTTAAAGAAGGTTTTCTTATCAGCTATCTTACTGAAAGGACAAGGAAGTACAACATACCACCGCCACAGGTAGTCCTAGAGATACTTGAGGGTATAAGCATGAAAGGGACAAAGGACACGATAGAACAGATAAACGAGCTGTGCGCAATGGGATTTAAGATAGCCATCGATGATTTTGGCACAGAGTATTCAAATTTCAGTAGATTGTTAGAGCTACGCGTTGATTACATAAAGATCGATGGCAGCTTTATAAAGGGGCTTGCTAAGGACAAGAACAGCCGCAAAATCGTCAAGTCCATAACCGACTTTGCCCACAGCATAGACACCGAGGTCATAGCCGAGTTCGTCCACTGCAAGGAGGTGCAGGACGTAGTCCTTGAGCTTGGCATCGATTACTCACAGGGGTACTACTTCTCCGAACCCATAAGAGACATAAACAAGCTAGGCCTATGATCCAAGGCAGCATCCGTAAGATAGGAAACTTCAAACTCCAGGTCAGACCTTTTTTGGATCGAGGCAAGATAATTTATAAATAGTTTTGTCTCTTGACTTGTCACTACAGGGAAGCCGTAATTGCTGTTTGTGTGCTTTAAGGCATTCTTACCCTCTTTTAGCAGCCTTTCCTTAACAAATGAGATGTGCTTGATCAATCTGTTTCTTAAATATTCATTAAGACTATCTATCGCATTTTCATTTACAACAGATGATATTGTTTTATACAGCCCTGGGTTTATCTCATATCCTATGCTACTTCTGCATGAGGCCATAGATGCCAAAATAGTGGTACCAACACCTAAAAATGGGTCCAACACCATATCTCCCTTAGTTGAAAACATATTTATTAATCTGTATGCTATTTCAAAGGGAAAAGCACCGCTTCTGTTTCTGCAAGACTTATCAAGCATGTTCTGAGGTGTCCCCTTTACATCCCACACATCGGAGTGCCACACATTTCTTTCTTCCCAAAAGAAGGCGCTCTGTTGTCTATTAAACTTCTCGCTTGCAGTCTTGAATTCACGTTTCGTCCCTTTTCTAAAAATCAGGATATACTCATGCTCTAGCGTCACATAGGCCCCGGCTGGTAACATCCCGGAGCCCATGAACTTGTTGGGTGCATTGGTCTGCTTTCTCCATATAATGTTTGTCAGATTACTAAATCCTAGATCCAAACAGTAGTTGAGGATGTACGAGTGGTTTGGATAAAGCCTAAAAACACCATCTACCGTTCGCGTTGCATCCCCAATGTTTATGCAAGCAATACCTCCATTCTTCAGAACTCTATACAGTTCACCCCATACGGGATACATCTGTTCGTGCATTAATCTAAATGCCAGATTTCCGTCATTATCCCTTAAGGCGGAGGCAATCTGATCATCCCGCCCTGCAAACAGCTCATCCCACATCTCTATCATTGGGTAGGGAGGAGATGTTACGACAACGTCTACTGATTCAGCGGTTATCTCACTCATCGCCTCTGATGACTTGAGAATTATACTGTGTGATGTATGGATCATGTCGACAGGCAGTCCCTTGACCCCATTATATCGCATGTTTATACACAATGCTCATATGCTGTGTACTTGTTGACAAACTTGATATCATTAACCATGCTAACATAAAGCGGAGTAAACTTCATAGTCATTTTATATAATATCCAATGGCTTATAAGTACCTGCCCATAATTAATTGGTAGTCTTGCACAAGTAGTGGTGATAGTAAACTTAACACCCTCCCCTAACCCCTCCCATCAAGGGAGGGGGATTGAATATCACTACCTCTGCGGGACTAATTTGTTCTCCATCATACAAATGGCGTCCAAAGCTATCCTCTTTAAAAAGCATGGTAAATTGTTTATGGTTTCAAGATTATGGATTCCCACTTTCGTGGGAATGACAGTAATGGCCGTTTTCCAAACATGTCATTCCTGTGTAAACAGGAATCCAGGTAATAGTTCACCCATATGTGTATTAAGAAGGTAGGGCTTTACCCTCCCTCAGACCCACCCACAAGGGGACCAGTCCCCTTGTGCCCATTATATCGCATGTTTATCCACAAAGTTTCTATCGTATACTGAACTATTACGAATCCAGAAAGCGTAAAAGCTCAGCAATTCTCACTGAATTTGTAGAATGGCTTTTTATAAGGATTTTACTGTGTATATGAAAAATATTTTCGCGGTGTTTTTATAGTATATTACTTATATATCAATAAATTACATTCATTATCAGTGAGAATCGCTGGTAAAAGCTAAGTTATCATGAAATATAAAGAAGATACGTCCAAAGCTATAGTTGTTCATCTTCTGGATTCCTGCCTGCGCAGGAATGACATCTACAAGCTAAAAGCGCCACTTGTTGTCATTCCCGCGAAAGCGGGAATCCATCTTCAAAACCGTATTAAACGCCTATTAAGGAAAGCTGCAAAACACAGAATAAATTTGCCCTGACAATCGCTGCAGCAATTCTCAATGAATTTGCCGAATGGCTTTTTACAACAGTTTTGCTGTGGGTATAAAATGTTTTTTTCGTAATGATCTTACAACAGATTGCTTAGATATCAATATGTTATATGTGTTTTCAGTGAGAACCGCTGCAATCGCTGCAGTACTCTTGACAATAGAATTACATTATGTTAATTTAAATGAAACGTGTTTCGATATAAATAAGTACAGTAGTATTGTGTAGAGAGTTCTATAATATTTCGACCTTGAATTGTGTTTCACAACTCAGGAAAAGAATTAGTTGTCATTTAAGGAAGATGATTTAGTTGAGTGATGATGTTAAAACGCCGCAAAGCGACTTAGACTCTTTAGTAAAGAGCAATACTGGTTGTGAAAAGACAATAGAGATGCAGCTATCCGAAGATGGACAGATTTTGAGGTTGGCTATGCTTGGCGAGATGTTAGCTAGCGTTGCTCACGAACTAAATACTCCGATTGGCTTTATATCCGCTAATTTATCTAATCTAAGTAAGTTCATTGATAAAATATTCCAATTACTTAATGCATATGAACATTACGCTTCTATAAATAGCTCTAATAGTGAAAAGATAGAAATAGACAAAATAAAGAAAGAGATAAACTATGATTACCTTAAAGCGAGAATTCCAGAAATGATGGTGAGATCTATGAAAGCTTCAGACAGTTTGAAGACTCTTATTAGGGACGTAAAAATCTCTTCCAGGGCAGATTCTTCTAAAGCTGAACCATCTGATATAAACGAGGCGTTAGAGAGTGCGGTTCATATTATTATGTCTGAATATAAGAGCAAGGTAAAAATTAATAAAGATTATGATAAACTACCTCTGGTAGAATGTTACATAGGGAAATTGAATCAGGTATTTTTAAATATACTGTCAAATTCGTGTGAAGCTATAGAAGGGACAGGGGAGATCACAGTGAGAACCCGACATATAAAAGAAACTGTGACGATAGAGATTACAGATACAGGCAGTGGAATGTCTGATAAGGTACTAGAGAAGATTTTTCTACCTTTTTTTACAACAAAGGCAATAGGTTACGGCACAGGTCTGGGTCTTTCGATCAGCCATAGAATTATTGAGCAACATGGTGGTACACTATCAGCTGATAGCAAGTTAGGACAGGGGACAAAGTTTACTATAAAGTTACCAATCTGCCAGAAACAACAGATATGAAAACTACCTCCATTAAAGTGGGTAGATACAAGAAGGAGACATAAAAATGAAAACAGACAAGGCAAAAACAGTGATATTGTGTGTGGATGATGAACAAGACATTCTAGACTCTTTACATGATACGTTTATGGATACTTATGATGTAAGAACAGCAATTAATGGGGCTGATGCCTTAAAAATAGTGCGTGGTGAAAATATAGCCGTAATCATTTCTGACCAAAGGATGCCAGTAATGACAGGTTCAGAGTTTCTTGCAGAGGTAAATAAGATTAAACCCAAAGTTAAAAAGATACTATTAACAGGTTACAGCGATATCAATGCAGCCATAGACGCTATAAACAAAGGCTCTGTCAATAGTTATATACATAAGCCATGGGATGACTCGCATCTTATTAAGACAGTTGAAAATTTGGTTAACTTATACAATGCTGATATGTTCGCAAACAATATGCTTACTGAGAGCATGGACATCAAAGCTAAAATAGATCAATGGAAGTACCAACTTGAATTGTTAGAGAAGTTTATAGAAAGTTGTACGATGAGTGCCTGTGTTTTGGATAAAAAAGAGAAGATTGTATACATGAATAAAAAGGGTTTAGGGCTTCTTAAATATTCAAATATCAGGGATGTTAAAAATAAGGAACTAAAGAGTGTTTTTATAATAAACGATAATAAGAAGAAGGAGTTTAGAGAATTATACGAAAAAGGAGGTATATCTAACTTATCGTTGGATGCAAAGTGCTCAGATGGTCAGATTGCCGGTATGCAGGCAAGTTTAACATTCATCGATGATCATGTTATTGGTGTGTTCTTCAATTTGCCCAATAGTCGTCTATAAAAAGGTGCATTTGTCAAAGAGACTGAGAACCACATTCAATAAATTTAGACAACTTTACATTCGTCATGTGCTATTATTAGTACATATGAATTATGTAAGTGCGATTGTATAGCGACCTGTTAGATGAATAAGATGAATGATTTATCAAGAAAAGAAATGATAGCTTTTATTGAATCAAATATGCTTTTTCAGAACATTTTGTGTGATGAGTGTTTCGATGAGGATGCCTTAAATAAAGCTTATGATATAATTAGTATTTCGAGTGCGAAAAAAGATGAATTAATCATAAAGGAATGGACAAGAGGTGAATCTTTAATCCTTATATTTAAAGGCGTAGCAGGGGTATTTATTGAAACAGACGATGGTAAGGAAGTGAAAATAGCAACAGTGGAAGAAAGTGGCTTTTGGGGAGAAATGTATAGAGTAGAAGGTAAAAATCGCACCCCAATAATGAAAGCTGAGACGGATTGTCTGTTTGGAATCATTTATAGATATGAGTTCTGGGAATATTTCTACATATATCCTGAGATAGGTAGAAATGTGTTTTGGGGTGCTAACCAGAACCTTGACATGTCTAATATAGGAATTGTAAGAGATATTGTGAAAAAAAGTGCAGAAAATCTCTCAAAAGTTAAAGATAAGCTTGAAAAACAAATACAAGAAAAGACAAATCAACTGCGGCAAGATGACATTCAAAATTTAGAAATCGATAGAATGCATAGCTTAGGAATAATAGCAGCTGGTATAGCGCATGAGATAAATAATCCCTTGAGTTTTATTAAAAGTGGTGTTGGTTTTATAGAAAAGATGGTTTCTAACTTGATAAAATATGGAAAGCATTGGAAAGAACAGGCAATAATAAATATTTCTATCAACAAAGGCGCTGACACCATAGATGAGAAAACACTTGATCTAGATAATCTACAACGTTCGATAGTAAAGAAGATCAGCTCGATGAATCGTGGTATTGAAAGAATTTCGAGAATAGTAAACACTTTACTATACATAGTATATCTAGATATTGATCCTTTAGTCAGTGCCGATTTAAATAGTAATATAGATGAAGTTGTTAATAATTTAGGCACTAAGTATGCTAAAAATATCCAGTTGGTTAAGCAATTAGGCAAAATACCATTGTTAGTCTGTTCATCTAATGAGATAAATCATTGTCTTCTTCAAATATTGACTAATGCAATAGATGCAATAGAGGGGTATGGTACAATAACCATAAGCACATTATACGATGAAGAAAGTAAGATGATTGTAATAATGATAACGGATAATGGTAAGGGAATGACTAACGAGGTGTTGAAACAGGTTTTTATCCCTTTTTTCACAACAAAGCCTGTTGGTTCTGGTGCTGGCCTTGGAATGTATATAACAGAAGGGATTGTAAAACGTCACGGTGGTACAGTCGATATAACCAGCAAACCAGGTGAAGGAACAACAGTTACCCTAAAATTCCCCATATCTATCTAATAAATCATGTTTCTTTGGTAGCCCTGCACAAGTAGTGGTAACAGTAAACTTAACACCCTCCCCTAGCCCCTCCCATCAAGGGAGGGGGATTGAATATCACTACCTTTATAGGACTACCATTGTTTATTGACATGTATTATACTTTTGCACCTTTTTATAAACCAGCATTTTATGCAGCTTATGAAAATAGATTCCCGCTTTCGCGGGAATGACACCCAATGGCCGGGAATGACAGCAAGTGGCGCTTTTAGCTGTACCATGTCATTCCTGCGTAAGCAGGAATCCAGAGAGTGCAAAACTATAGAGGTACAAAGGTTTCAGTGCACTGCTACGTCAAGAGTCTTATGGTAACGTCCATCTTGTTTTCCGTCTCCTTACAGACTGTATATAACTGTCGCAAAACCTTATGGTAACCCTGCAGGTGAGGTAACATGCCTTCGTTCTGTTTGGATATCTGCTGCACTCCATTTTCTATATCTCTGAGCTTCTTGACTACTATGTCCCGCTCACTCCTGATGCCTTCCACCTCGTCTAAAAGATGAGTCTTAAGAGTCATGCAGTTGTCCATGTCCTCCATGATGGTCTTTATGTGTATCTTTAATCTGTTGATGTCTCCAATGAGGTTCTCCCGTTTTGAGTTTAACGATTCTATGCTGTCATTGTAGCTGGTAGTCCTGTTGTTGGTGATGTTGATCTCGGCGTTGATTGCGGCTATTACAGCGTCTATCCCCTCCGTTTCGTTCTTGAGCTGCTTTATCTTGGACTCAAAACTCCTGTTTTCATTTTCAAGCTCAACCTGTCTGGCTCTTAACTCCTTTAACTCTGTCAGCTTCCCTCTGATTGTGTCCTTAACATCATCGTAGAGTAATTCGTAAGCGCTCTTTTCTGGTGTTTCTTGGTGTTTTCTTTTAGATTTATACATTGCTTTACTCAGCCTTTGTAATCTTATCGCTTACTGGCGCGTTTTTTTTAAGCGACTTGAGCTTTTCAAAGGTGACAATACGCTCACCCCTGAGCGTTCTAATCTCTTTTTCAAGTCTACCTATTGTCTCAATCGAGGAGGCATACTTTAGCTCCATGTAGTTGATCTCTCTGATCAGGTCTGTGCGTTCCCCTTCCAGTTCCTCAACACGCTCCCTGGATAGCAGTTCTTTTCTCTTGAGGGTATCGATCTCCCTTTTCATATCACCAATGGAGGACTGGGCGAAATTCCTCTCATCGATCAGATGCTCAATCTCTGCCTGCAGCTCTTCTCTGGTTGCAGTCTCATCGGTAATGCGTTGCAGCTCCTTTTCAGCCTGCAGCTTTTCACGTCTGAGATCAGAGATGATCTCCTTTGATCCCCTCAGATCCTTGTCCAGAAGGGCGTTTATGGAAAGAACATTATTGAGCTGCTGCTCCATATTGCTTATTATCGCAAACATGTCGTTGATCGTCTTTTCTACGTCAACGGTGCTGATCGTTTCCTTTAAGAATTCGATCCCTTTGATCCCAGAAAGCAGTGGTGTTGTCATCATGGCATTATTTTTGCGTTGTGTCTTGTTCTCAAAGGGAAACTCTAACGCCTCAGCATCAGGGTTAGACATCACTGTCAATTTGCTTGTATCAGATAGGTCAATCATCTCTTTTGCCGTCATATCTGTAGGTGTCATACGGTCTCCTTTTTATAAAACTCTACCTTGACGCTTTTGTTGATCTCTCTCATCTTGTTCAGAAGTACCTTCATGCCATTGTGTGTCTGTATGATCTTGTCCTCTAGACCGATGAGGTTTATGGTCTTCTTGGGTATATCGTTCTGTACCGAGTTAATACTTTCCTTATAGATTTTCATTTCACCCTTCATGAACTCAATATCCATGATGATGTTGCCAAGGACAAATATTTCCTCGTTCAACTGCTCCGAGACACTGTCAGAGACATCGTTCAACCTTGATAACTCCTCCTGCAAGAAGTCAGTGTCAAAGACCAGGCTGTTTTCATCTATCATTGGTTTGAGCTGCTTACTGCTGACCTCATTGGCATATCTGAGCAGTTTCTTGAGCTCCATCCTCTTTTCATGAAGTTGCAAATCAAGTATCTTTACGTCTTTTGTAAGGAGATCGTTCTTGTCCTCCAGCTCCTTGACCTGTTTTTTTACTAGATCCAGTTCTGTCTCGGTCTTTTTTAACATACCCTCCACAATGGAGTCTGTATTTATTCCCTGCTGATGATCGATCATTGGTGTAGTCAGATTAGAAATTGAATCTGCTGGTTGCCCGTCTGTCATCATAACTACTTCCTACTTGAGATATAACTCTATTAGCTCTGTTTTTGTAAAGGTGTCATCACACTCTATACCGCGTTGATTACACATGGCTATGATCTCGGACTTTGTTAGGTTACTAAGCTGTAACACTGACAAGGTGCTGTCGTCCTTGGTCTCTGTAGCTGCTGTTTCTTCTGTGTCTGCTATGGCCTCTAAGACTGCCTCTGTAATTGACTCGTGGGTCTCTGTAGTGGCTGAAGCCTCCGCTGGCTCTTGAACCTGTGCCTGTGTTTGGGGGGAGTCTTCCACGTACTCTTGCACCTCTAACACATCTTCAACCGGGAGATCTAGGGACTCGATCTTTCCAAGTTTCTCTTTCTGCCACCAATCCTTTAGGTCTTCGATTGCCTTGGCAAGGTCCTTGCCAGAAAGCTGTGTGTCAAAAGTTATAGACTCACCTGTCAGGATATTTAATGACTCCAGGGTCTTTTCTCTGATCTCGACGCTGTCATCCCCCAGTAGTCTCATCATTGGTAAAACGGCCGTTTTGTTTTTCAGACTTGACAGAGTAATAACGGCGGCCTTTCTGACCTTTGGATCCTTGTCATTTAGGGACTGTACGAGGGAAGGTACTGCATCTGTAATGTCCTTCCAACCGATATATGTTGCGGCCATTCTTCTGATCTCGGGGTGCTCGTCCTTTAGCGAGTCAGTAAGTATCTGATTTATCTGTTGCCCTTCGCCAAGTTTGTATAGCCCCCTCAGGCTACTCAATCTGACCCTGTAGGCGGGGTCCGTTAGCAGGTCTACAAACAGCTCTGTTGCTTGAGTATCCCCGATATTTGTCAGGGAGTTGACTACCTCGGTGGTCAAAAACGGATTGTTGTAGTTAACCACCTCCAATAATATAGGTACAGCTGCCTTATTGCTCATCTTTCCAAGCTCTGCTGCTGCCAATATCTTTATCTCCATGTCGGAGTCAAGCAGATCTGCGGCTATTTTGCTAAAGATAGCGCGGTCGGAGTCGGTGTCAAACTCACCGTGCTTAATAGCCTTGTCGGTCTTGGACTTGATATTGGTGTTGACTACGTGTGTGTCTACGTGTTTGAGCTTTTTCTTTGTTAACTTTGACTCTGACGACTTTTTCTCTTCGTCCTTTTTTTCTTTCTTTTTTAGTTGTTCAATTTTTTTAATCTCATCTAACTCGGTTATACGCCCCTTAAGCCTCTGTATCTCTTTCTCATACTCTTTTACGTCGCTTATCAACTTCTTTGCCTTTTCGGACTCGAGCTTTTCGGCCGTTGCTCCCTCCTGTCCTATTTCATAGAACAGATCTTTAATCTTCTCTTCATACACGGCGATCTTGTTTTCTAACTCGCCAGACTCGTCTTGTTTGAATTTGATCTTAGATATACCACCAGCAACCAAGTCATTAGTCTTGGACGCTAGTTCCATAGTTTTTTTCATCAGTTCTGGGGTCATTTTCAACAGTTCTGGGGTTTTTTTCAACTGATTGTATACAGCGATCGTAAAGTCAGCGCTGACGTCATATGCGCTAACAATAAAGCTCCCAGTGTAATTCAATGCCCTTGCGATACCGCCCATAAATCCTTTTCTTTGCCCCTCTTCTTGCATAGTATCCTCCTAGTTTTGTATATATCTTAATTTTTCCTTATGTGATATTCAAAAACAACTTGATGGACAAGAGCACCAATACAATTGCGATTATTTTTTTCAACATCTCTGAATGTGTCTTAAGTGAGGCCCTTGCCCCATAGTAAGCGCCCAGGATCGAACCGACTCCCAGAACAACAGCATAATCCATATTGATGGCATTCAGGCCAAGAAAGGTTATAATCCCGAAAAAACTGGTTATAACGATTATAAAGTGAGACGTTGCTGTGGCCACATGAAGGGGCATGCCAATGAAGTTCATAAAAGGCACGTGTATAATGCCTCCCCCTAGACCCAACAGACCAGATATGATACCCACAAAAAAGCTGCCTGAAAACCCTATGGCCATATCCGGGCTATAGACGTAAGTCGTGCCAAAGGAGTCACGCAGCGTCCTGCGTGTAGGCAGACCGGCAACGTTCTCTCTTACCAAATAGAAGTCATTTACAAAAATCAATATATATGCCATAACGGTAAGTAATAGAGCGAATATGGCATAAAACGCATTAATACTGATGTTTAGAGCAAAGACAGCTCCCAAAATTACACCTGGGATGGCCACCACTGAGTATTTTATGCCTAACTCATAGTCTATACGCCTCTGTGACACGTATGCAAACGTTCCTGAAAGCGCGTTGAGAAAGACTATAATCATGGATGTACCAACTGCATAGTGTGGGATAAACTTATAAAATATAATCAACACAGGGACAACCAAAAAGCCGCCGCCAGCCCCTATCAGTGTACCTATAAAGCCAATAGAGACGCCTAAGATAAGGAGCACAACGATTTCAAAAAAACCATCTATTGGCTCATGAAGGTTCTGCCTGACGCCAACTTGGGGTATCGTCTCCTCTATTGCGGTATATCCTGTGGCACCCTGCACCAATGTTGATGATGGTGGCTGCTCAGCCATACCTAACGCTGAGGTAACATTGAACATCAGCCAAAGGACACACAAAATAAGCAGCAATAAACTAGTCATTAGTGTTTCTTTCTTTCCGGATAATTTCATTAGCATTTACTTTGCAGCCGCCTCTTCAAACAGTTGCAAGTGCTTATCAATACCCTTGATCTCAGCACTTAGCAGTTCATTAACGGCCCCTATATAACCATTGATTTGTTCACTTAGATATATTTTTCGCTCATTTATGGTCGCTTCCCTTTCTTGCTCCGACAGCTTTTGTGCAAGCTCTTCAACCTGTTGTTTCTTTTCTTTTAACAGAAGCTTTCTTTTTTCAAATAGCTCAGTAAAGTGCTTCTCTTCCTCTATTGATTTGTGTATTCCCTTAATGCTGGCCTCAAGCCCCTGGAGCTTGCGCTGCTTGTCTGCGAGATCTGCCATAATGGTAATCCGCTGCTTTTTGAGGCTATCAATGTCGGCCAGGAGTACATCCTTGTCTTCTATTGAAGAGTAATAGGCTATCTTTTCCTTCAGATCTTTTTCAGAGGCAGAGAGTCTTTCTATTTCCTTGTTCACTTCTGCTAGTTTAGCCTGTTTCAGAGTAAGTTCTGCCTTATGCTTGCCAACCATATCCTGGAACATACGAATGTCTTGCTGTAGTCCCTTTATCTTTTTTCTGGTCTTTTCCTGCATAGCGGTAAGCTCGCTTTTATCCATGGTCAGATAAGGTTTACCAGCGTACTTGTCTTTCTGTTGCTGGAGTTCGTATATCTCGTTTGAGAGTTTGTCGACTATCTTTGTTTTTTCATCCACGTTGATCAAGATATCATGCTTTAGTTTACTTATTTCCTTGTATGATCTCTCCAGTGTTTTAAACCTCTCGTATAGTTTATGAACGCTGTCTGTGAGGGTCTGCACCTGCATCTTTTTATCTTCAATTAGCCCTTGTGTATTTTCAAACTCCTTTAGTTTCTCAATCCAGATAAGTACCTTTGCTTTTTCTTCATTGTAACTCTTTAGTGATTCCCTGGATTGAACTATCTTTTTCTCCATATCAGATTTGATCGTTTTAAGCTCTGTGCTCCTTTTCCTGACAGTGTCTACTTTATCCTGTAGGGATTGAACGTCCCTGATCTTCTTGGCAATCTCAGACTTTAGGACAATTATCTGTTTTTTTATAACCAGCGTGTGTACCACGTTACCTATCAGGTCGATCATATCCTCCCTGCTATATGTCGTCTCCTTTGGGCTGTAATCTCTGGTTGTCATAACCGCACCACCTGAGCTATGATAGCCATCTTGCTGTCGATAGCCTGCAGCTCGTTATCAAGGATCAACTTATGCATGTACGTCTCTCTAAGACCGTTAAGGGTTTTTTCTAGTACGCCTGTCAAATCACTGTGTCTTGCCTGCTGAGCTGCAACCGACAGAATTTCATTGTCCTTTGAGACGATCTCCGCATCTATTAGTTTTAACTCCTCCTTACTCTGTACATTGTTCGCGGCCAGCGTATCCAGCTCCTTCTGTTTAGCCTCCAGGTCCATCCTCAGGTCCTTTATTTGTTGCTCTAAGGAATCTACCTGGGGAGATACAAACTCGAACTCAGACCTCAAGGCTGCCCGTTCAAGGGTTAATTCATCCACACCACGGGTCTTTTCCTCAAGCTCTTTACAAAGCGCTTCATAATTACTTACTATGCTATTGAGTGATTTCACTAAGTCGGTCTCTCTTGATAGTGATCTATTTGCCGTATCGAGGTTGCTGATACACTCGTTATATTCGTCGTTTAGTGTTTCCTGCTCATTTTCGAGTTTCTCTGCCTGAATAAACACGGCTGCAATCTCTTGCAGTTGATGCACCTGCTCGCTCAGGGACTCCTTCTGTGATGTATTTATCAATATAGAGGATATATGGGATTGAAGTCTTGTCTTTAGCTCCTCAATGGTCAGATTTTCATTATGGGTGAGAGTCTCAATATTGGTGATATCTGCCTTGATTTTTTCTTCATCTTCCTTTAAAATTGATAACCGCTTGTCCAGGAAATCGAGCTCCTTAATAATCTCATCCGGGTTGCCGAGCTTAGTCTTCATGTTCTTGTAGCTCAGGATCACATCGTAGGCTACCTTTGCTTCCATGTCGTTCTTGACCAGCTCTGACTTTAACTCTTTTAGCTTAGAGCTGTCTATTGCCATAGTAGAATTTAAGAGATTGAACTCGGCAATCAAGTCCTCTAATTCAACAGTCAGTTTATTGGACTTCCTGCTTAACTCCTCAAACTCATTGTCATCTGCCCCGTTATTATTGGATGTACGTATTGCAACCATAGGAAAAATCATCCCCCCTTCTGTGGTTTATGGAAGTAGATACCCGCTTTCGCTGGAATGACAGCAATAACTGTTTTAGCAGATATGTCATACCAAGTTGCGTTCATACCAGTATTGGGAGACTCTGTCTCCCCTCAGACCCCTCTGCAAGGGGACCAGTCCCCTTGACCCCATTATAATACAACATCTTACATTCTGTAACATAAGATACCTCTTTTAATGCAACTTAGTATCATTCCTGCGTAAGTAGGAATCCAGAGAGCGTAAAACATAACTATCAAGAAATATAAAGGAGATAGCAACATTTCAATCTCTACATTAAGTTTCACTGATAAACCTTTCCCAATTTTCCTGAAGTCTTCTAAGCGTTTCCTGTAACTCGTTTTTTTCCTTAACTGCCTGTGACGCTGCAATCTCTGTATGTTCCAGAGCCGCATTGAGGGTCATTAACTTGTCTTCTTTTTCCTGGATGACTTTGGCTAACTTTTGTTCATACAGGGCGATATTGTCCTGGAGTTTCTTGACCTGGGCCTTGAGTTCTTCATTTTCTCTCTCAACTCGGACTCTCTGTGACTCCATTATCTTGACAACGTCGTTTATCACCTGCTCAGACGTCTTCTTAAGCTCGCCTATCACGGATTTCCTCGACCCTGTAATGTCTTTCACCTTAAAGGCCGCCACAAGCAGGTTATACAGGAGGGCATCCTTCTCACCCTCTTTCATGGCCTTTACCTTTTGTTCAATGTTGCTTTCTACCATTTCTACCATAGCTTAAACCTCTTTTTACTTCATCTTAGGCGAAGACTTCGCTCCCTCTTCTGATTCAAATGCCATAATGGGTCTAAAGGTAAACAACAGGTTAAACAGGTTAGCCGGAAACATGTTTAACCTCGAATTGTAAAACGTCACAGCCTTGTTGTAGTTGATACGCATCTCTGCGATCCTTGTCTCGGTGTCAGAGAACTCCTTCATCAGCGCCTGATAAGCGTCGGAGGCCTTAAGGGCGGGATAGGCCTCTGCTACCGCCTGAAACTTTGACAGCACGGAGGCCATTTCAAGCTCTTTTGGGGAGACACTGCCCGCAGTCTTAACGGGATTCTTGAGTGTCTCCTCTATAGACTTCACAGCGGACCTCACGTCCGCTGTGTGCATAAACACGTTCTTTTCATATCCCATGTATTCCTTGACAACCGCTATGAGGTTTGGGATGAGGTCATTTCTACGCTGTAACTGTACGTTAATCTGTGCGCCCTCCATCTTTACCCTGTAGAGGTTTAGCGTAAAGGTGTTGTAATAGTATATGGCTGACGATACAAATGCCATACCGAGGGCAAAGATAGCGATCTTTACGGCGGCGGAGTGTCTGCTCCACAACTGGTGCCTGATGGTGGCAAGGGGGTTAATCCTCCTTATGCGCACAACAGGAGTGGCCTCAATAAGCCCAAGCTCTTTGGCATAGAGCTTTTTTATGATCCTGTTCAATTGAAGCTTTTCGCTCATTTACCCACCGTTATATAGATAAATTCACCCGACCTGAGCACATCAAGCAATATGCCTTTGTTAGGCTTCAACTTGCCTGTTATCTCGATAAAGGACGCCATGTCATCGACATCCATCTTATTGATGCCTACTATAATATCACCACGCATAAGACCGGCCTTTGCAAGCACCCCTTCTATGTCGGCGGCAAAAACACCATTTTTGACGTAAAACGCAAGCGGCTGCTTAAGCGGCTGAAACTCCGACCCCAACCAAACGAACTCGCGCACCTGTTTAATCTTACGATCCGGCAGAAACGGCGGCTGTTGATCGGTCTTGACCTTTATCTTTATAGTTGCCTTGTTACGCAAGACCTCAAAGTCAAACTTTGCGCCTATTTTTTTCGTGGTCAACTCCTGCTTGAACTCAACAGGGGTGCTGACCCGCCTGCCATCTACCCTGAGTATGATATCCCCTCTCTGCAGCCCGGCTGCCTCAGAAGTCGTTCGAGGGTATACCCTGTCCACCAGGACACCCGTTGGATGGATCATGCCGTTGTGATCGGCTATGACCGTGTCAACCGATTGAACGACTACACCTAAGAAAGGATCATCGTTGGTGTTGGCCTGCTGCGCTGCCTGTTGGTTTGCTACTACCTGCTGAATCGGCCCCTGTTGGCCCATAGCCGGCATATTGCCTGGGACACCATTGTTGACGCACAGTTGCGGGTGACACGTAAGACACTTGCCTCTGTAAGGATGAGGAGGGGTTATGATCTGACCGTTGGGCAGCTTATAGATGTTTCCAACCTGTCTGCCGCTGCGCTGCCAAGCCACCAATTGCCCTCCGGCAACTGGCACAGCCGCATTTTTGAAGTCAACCACGCCGGCAACCAGCTCGGAGGCCTTGGCTATTGGTACGGCAAAGGCAATACCGCTAAACCTTCCCATTGGTGAATAGATGGCTGTGTTGATACCAATTATCTCACCGTCAAGGTTGACAAGCGGTCCGCCGCTGTTTCCCTTGTTGATTGAGGCGTCGGTCTGGAGCATATCCTCATATACGCGTCCGCCGATTGTTATTGTCCTGTTTCGGCTGCTGATTATGCCGTTTGTTATGGTCTGGTCAAAGCCATAGGGGCTCCCCATTGCGAGGACGAAGTCTCCGGTCTTTACGTTATTGGAGTCTCCCAACAATGCGTATGGAAACGGCCCAGGACCCTGCAGACGCAATAGCGCCAGGTCGTTTTCCTTGTCAACATTTACTATCTTTAGTTGATAATCCCGTGCGCCCTCGTCAATGTACACCGTTGCCTTCATCGCAACAGCGCCGGAGACAACATGGTAGCTGCTCAAGACATATCCGCTTGGTTCTATGATGACCCCCGACCCTATCCTGGTATAGTTTACGGTAGGCTCACCTTCATTGGGGTTTACGTTGTTGTTGTTTAGGTTATTTGGATCTGGCGCCTGAATGTTCTGCGCCCCACCAACGGCAACGTCTATACCAACAAGGGCTGGTCTGACGGCATCAATGACATCGTGATACGTCTTCTGGGATATCTTTCCCTTAGCGTAGGTTGCCCCTGCGGTGTTGTAAAAACCCGACATCTTACCCTTTGCCATCTTCTTATAGTCGTCGCTCTCTATGAGCTTTCTGACTATACTACCTTTCTGATAGCTCTCATAGGTGGCCCATCCAAGGGTCAATACGGCCATAATCACTATAGTCCATATCCACGGCTTATAACTCCTGGGGCAGCTCTCAACCGGATGCTCTATGGTCATATCCTTATCATCTTCTTTGTTGTAATCTTCCATAGCCTTCTCCTATCAAAATCACTTATGCCACAACCCTAAGTGTTAGTTTCATTAGTTTCATGGTCGTCTGTCTTATTGACGTTGCTGTCCTTCATTTTAGCCGTAAGACCTGTGTTTCTTATCCCGGCAAGCACCGCAATAAATCCACCAAAGATCAGAAACAACGGCAAGATCCCTACAAACACATCCACGATATACCACCAGTAGTTTGACAAACCCCATAGTCCCAAGCATATTGCTATCAACCCAAAAACAATACTCAGCATAGCACACTCCTTATGTCTTTATATTTAAATTTATTTACAACACTAATACTTTGCATTCTTTTCTTCTTTCTCCAAGGCCTTCTTGAAATACTTCACGGCCTCATCTCTTAGTCCCTTGCCCTCGTAGGCCAGTCCGATGCTCTGATATGCCCTGATAAAGTCCTGCTTAAACGCGATAGTCTTCTCATAAGCCTCTATGGCCTTGTCGTGATCCGACATGCTGTCATAGACCAGACCGAGCTTATAATAGGCGTCTGCGTAACCGGCTTTTAGTTCAATGGCCCTCTGAAGCGCCTCTATAGCTGTCTGCTTCTCATCGAGTATGAACATGGCAGAGCCCAGGAGATAGTATCCCTCCGATGAGGCTGTATCCAGCACGACAAGCTTCTTCAGCGACTCAGAGGCTTCGTTAGGCAGTCCTAAATCCATATACGTCTTGCCAAGCCTCAGAAGGGCATCTATGTTTTCCGGGTCAGCCTTTAGCACCTTCTTATATGCCCTTATGGCGCCGTCAAAGTCCCTTTTTGCACTTTGCGTGTCACCAATCTTCATATAAATGGTTCTTGTTTCTTCACTGGATATCTGAAATATCTTGTTGTAGTAGCAGATCATTGTATCCAAAAACTTTAACGAATTGATCTTTGCCACTTTTAACAAGACCTGCACGTCATTTGTGTCAAACTTCTCCATCATCCTAAATCAAACCTCCATATTTCATATATACTAACTTAACTTAGCTATCCAATTTAAAGAATTGCATGTCCTATCAGCACAGTTATAAACCACGCAAAGAACACAAGCTGTTTGGCGTGATATAGAGTGTCATCCCTACCCAGTCCCATTTTATTGGCCTTCTGGTACATCGTAAACCCTGCCACTGCCATAAATATCGTTAGTAACATGGCTATCTGCAAGACAATGTTTCTCTCCTCTGCACTGTGTCCATGTATCATCACTATAAACAGCCCAATAAAATTCAGATACATGTGCAGGCCAAGGTACTTGTTAAAAAACGCCTTTACCTCGCTAACGCCCTTGAAGAACGTCCGTGCGATCATCATTGCTGGATAGTACACGTTTGCCACTATTAGTACAACTAACGCAATATAACCAGTTAATTCAACCCCAATCATATCCCCCAGAACCTCCACTTATTAATAGGCTGAGCCTTGACAAACACCTCGTCGATCTCATCAATATTTTGCGTAATTACCTTTTTTATCTGTTCTGCTATGTGGTGGACGCTTAGGACTGTCTCCACGCTCGCTACATCTATGATTACATCAACGGCACACTTCTGCCCCATACACCTCGACCTTACGCTATTTACACCCTCAACACCCTGTATCTTCATACACAGTTCAACTATGTGCGTTATGACCTCCTTGTCCATAGAGACGTCTATAAGGCCATTTACCCCCTTTAGGAACATCTCAACGCTGATGTGAAAGACAAACAGGGAAACCACACCTGCCGCTATCGTATCGGCCTGTGCGTAACCAATCTTGGTCCCTATCAATCCCAGGAGAACTGCTATCGAGGTCAGGCTGTCTGCCTTGCTCTCTGCAGCATCGGCTAACAGCGCAGGGCTGTTGAGTTGTATGGCGGCACACGTGTTTGACGTATACATTAGATAGCTAAATATCAGCGCTAGTATAGTAGCTGCTATTGCAGCGTTTTCCGGTACCACGCGAGCCCCGCTTTTAAAGCTGTGCAGGGCATCTATAAATATCATTGTTGCACATATAAATATAAAGATACTTGCCGATATGGTGCTGATATACTCTATCTTACCATGTCCAAAGGGGTGCCCCTTGTCCTTTGGCTTGGACGAGATTTTTAAGGCAATGAGGACAAACAGGGACGATATAGCGTCGGCCACCGAGTGTATTCCATCGGCCACAAGCCCTTTACTGCCGGTTAACATCCCCACGGTAAATTTAAAGATTGATATGGTTACGTTACCAACAAAACTCAGACGCGGCGACCATCTACCGCACATCTCACACTCAGAATACTTCATAAACTATACCCTTAGCTCCTCCTTATCAATTCAGTCTCTGTCATTTTATCAACTGTAAAAACGCCGGAGCCATATTTGCCCCATGCACTGTCTCGAAAAAATCCTCTTCCCTGAAGCCTGACAGATGGGCAAACAGGTTAAACGGAAACATCCGGCAAAACACGTTGTATTCAAACAGTAACTTGTTGTAGTTATGCAGCTCTCTACTTACCCGCATCCCTGCCTCCTGCATAGTCTCCATCAGAAACATGTAAGGCCCCTTTGCCCTTATCTTGGGATAGGACTCGGCTATAAGGTCGATATCCCTCATCAAACTTATAATGTCATCCTCTACCTGGCTCCTGACCTTATTGGATGCACCTTCTTGTATCATAGCGTTAAGCGTAATCAAATGTTCAAACAACTGTCCTTCTATTTCTACGTATCGCTTTGCCACTGCAATGTTACCGTATACAATGTCATACCTGCGCTGCCTCTCAGCCTCTACCCTGCTGCTGGCTATGTGTACAAAGTGCTGCTTGTCTATAAGCCTGTTGTAGACCAAGTCCCTTTCCGCTACCATAAGTAAGACAAACACTATTGGTACAACAAAGATAAGGAACCTTTTTTTACCTAATCGCCAACGCATACATCCAACGACACAGGGTCATGCCACGTACTGAAGTACTTCCGTGCCTGATTACCTAGCTTCATAGTTGATACTATGTTGATCGATGCCCCTAGTGGCACCCCAACAAGGGGCAGGAACTTAAACGTGCTCCTTATAAGCCTTGGGATCAACGCCTCTGCTACACCCTCTGTGGCCTTTGCAATACCTATCTTGAGATAGTTTTCGGCCAATTCGTCAATCAGCTTTCTGGTCACCCCGGCCGCTATGCCCTTTACGCACTGTGTTGAGCCTGAAAACCCAAGGATCGCAAGCGTTATCGCACGCAGTTCGTCCTCGTTGACATTGACCTCATAGGCTACGGATATGGCATAACAAAGCTCCACCTGTATCCTCAACAGGATAGCGATGTCTGCCGTTGTCGCCAGAACAATGGAGGCGATTGTCCCCAACCCTGGCACCGTGGCAAACACACCCGACACACCGCCTACAGTTCCTGCCTTTAAGGCGCTGTTACGTATCAGCTTGCTCGATACCTTGTAGGCTACGATCTTCTTCGGTACGCCTTCATATTCGCACTCCAGATCCTTCATAGTGTTCTGGATCTCGCCCTTCATATCCAACAGATTAGTGCCAGTTATTATCAACAGCTTCTCAAACCAATCAAACTCTTTCTCTTTCATATCTTTACTGCCTGGGCAGTTGAATGTCTGAATTAGGATTACACGGATGAAAGGTTGTACAGGTGAAAGATACAAAGCTGTCTTTAACATAATCCTGGCAATCCCTTAATCCGTTAAATCGTGGTTCAACCATCTTTATTGTAAATATGTTATAAATACTTATCATCTCCAAACCGCTTATATGGTATATGGTTCTATAGAGAGGTTAATACCGGCAACATTGCCGACCTTCTTTTGTATGGTTTCTTCGACCTGGAGGCCAACTTTGTAGCCATCCTCATAGCTTAGGTCTTGTTTGACTTTTATAACCATGCTCACCCACACACCTTTACCGATCTTTCTTGCTATGACCTGTGTTACCCGTTCTACTCCTGGGACGAGCTTTGCTAGATCCTCCATGTGATCAATGGTACGTTGATTGATATTAGAGTCCATGACGCCATCTAGGGCGTCCTTGAGCATGACTACGCTTAACCTGACCAGGTCGATCGTCTCGATGACAGCCACGAGGGGGTCAAGAAAATACAATCCATAATGGGTGCCCAATATAGCCCCTGCAACCATGGCAGAGGAAATGGCATCTGAGTGATTGTGCGTTGCGTTGGCCAGCATCGATAGTGACCCCCTCTTGTGTCCAACGCACGAGAGATACGACGCTATCTTGTAGTTTGCCACCACCGATATCAATGCCGCCCAGAACGCTATAAACTTCGGCTGTTCTATATCACCCTGGAAGGCAAGCCACACAGACTTTATAGAGTGGATAAACAGAAACAGTGTTCCGATTATGATCAATACGCTAATGAGCAGTATGGCCACAAACTCTATCTTTTCGTGTCCGTAGGGGTGGTTGTCATCCGGTGGCTTTCCTGATACTATCACCACAACATAGACCACCAGCGAAGTCATAAAATCCTTCAATGAATACAAGGCATCAACGAGTATTGACTGACTGCCGCTAAATATTCCAATTACGGCTTTAAACAGCGCTAGCAGAAGGTTTGCAACAACAGCCACCAAGGTTGCCTTGCCTTCGCACTTATAGCACTCTTTGTAGACTATATGATCGTGTGGCAGTTTGTGCATTTACCTCTATCTCCGTGTGGTGGTTGTGCCCCCCACTTTATTGGTGGAGGTGTTGTTATCAACACATCGCCGGCATCCTTTGCCAATTGACCGGGATTCCTGGGTGTCTTTGATATTACATGACACCTGTCGCATGGACCGTAGTAGCCGTGTGGTCTTGTGGCGGTTGAGAGGATCATTGGCGCACCCTCCATCTGTGCCACGCCCAGGGCGTTGTTAGTTATGACTCGCACGTCTCTATTTTTACCGCCCCTGTATACGGATACGTTGGTCTGGTTTATCATTGCAACCTGCCTGGTTGATTTCTCAAATGTCTTTAGGTCCCTGACCTTCAGACCATTGATTGCGGTTATCACATCTCCCGCCATAACGCCGGAGTCAGCTGCTGTTAGCGTAACCTCATCCACCAGCACGCCGGAGACGTTATCGGGTATACCGTTTGCCGCAGCCAGTTGAGGTGTCAGGGGGACTACCTCTAGGCCTATCCAGTGTCCCTCTTGCAGGATCTTCTCTGTTGTCGTACCTGTGAGGTTGTTGGCAAGGTCGTTAGTCGCTGCGTCAGGGGTTCCAGGGAACTGTGCCTTTATAGGTGTATTGTTTGCTTGTACGTTGTTTGGCAGATCGGTTCGGGTGTCACCGCTTGATGGCGGCTGTTGTGCCAACGGATCTTGGGTGCCGTTGAGCGGGTCAGTGTATGGAGTTACAGCCTGCGGATTGTTAGCGTCCGGCTGAATCTGTTCCTGCTGGAGTTGATCAGGCTGAATTTGGGCATTTACCAGTTGATGCTTATTGGCCTGTCTCCAATTAAAAAGCCGCTTACCGGCAACCAGGATGACATCGGTAAGGCTCCCCTTGGGGGTGGATTTATCCAGTTGTGCTTATTGGCCTGTCTCCAATTAAAAAGCCGCTTACCGGCAACCAGGATGACATCGGTAAGGCTCCCCTTGGGGGTGGATTTATCCAGTTGTCTTTCTCTTTTCTCCATATCCTTTATACCAAGCAAATCACGAACCGGCTCAGGTGGATGCAGATAGAAAAGAAACACGATGGCCAGCACCAGCCCAACGATTATGTACTTTACTGCTCTAAAAAAGCCCTTCATCGTAATATACCTTTCATCCTTGTCTTGCTGACATCCTTGTCTTCATGCTTCGCTTACGGCCAGCAGACAGTCCAGCTTCTCTATTGCCTTATCCTTTATCTTGTCTATCAAGTCGGGGTTACTCCTGTATAGGATCTCGTAGGTCAACGCGCTAACAAATACGCCCAAAAATACACCTATCATAATCTTTGACATAAATTATCTATACTCCTTCGTTTTGTGTGTAATCGTCTTGTGCTTGATCGTCGTTCTTGTCGCCGGCTACAATGCTACCAATCACCGGTTCACTGATGATGTCCCCGGCCGAGGCATCAGCCGACTCAGTGATGACGTCCTCGGCTGCTGTTTCAAACGGCTCGCTGATGACTATAGGTTCACTGACGACTTCAACAGCTAGAGTAACGTCAACGGCACCCTTCAACTCATCTGTTGAGTGTACGTAGGGGGAGGTCTGATCAACACCCGCTTCTTCGCCGCTGCAGGCCGATGTTGATGGATAGAGCCGCTGATTTCTATCTTTTAAGAGCGCCTCTGTCCTGCCTGCGACATCGTCAAATTCCTCAAACAACCTAGTAAGCTCCTCATCTCTGGATACAAACACTCCGTGATCCAGGTTCCTACACTCAGTAAGCCGCTTCCCTAACCTCAGCAAGATATCGTTCTTCTTGCCGCGCAGGTCGCGTATGTCATACGTAAGTATAACCCCCTTTGCAGAGGCCTTTGCGGCATCGCTCACTTTATCTATCAAATCAACCATGTAATCACCCATGTGTAAAATCTTGTACCTTAAGCCCTTCTCCATTTAACCCTCCTATATGATATACGTTTAATGTTTTTTCAAGCTCAATCTTTTCTTCAAGACCTTGTTTCTGACACTATTAAAACTTAGTATCGACAGAGCGGTCAAAATAACCCCTATAAATATACTGATAATAATGATCAAACTCAGGTTAAAGTGAAAAGGGTTTCCCACGAAAAACTTCACCGGCACCTGCACATAGTTCTGATCCAGAAATACAGATATCAAAAAAAGAACTATCCCTGTTATAAGCAAATTTTTTAGCAAAACCGTTTACCCCTTACCGTCAGATATCTCTCTTCGTAATCATGGTTACTTCCCGCGTATCTCATCCCAGTACTCATCGGGCATGTCCTTACACAACATCATTGCCCCGTTGGCCCCGGCAAACAGTGGTTCCTCTATCTTTATAACCTTTCCGTAGCCGAGTGTATTCCTCATGTAATCCTCTATCTCCTTGCGTAACCCTATTATCTGGCTGCCGCCGCCGGCAAGGAGGACGTTTTCCTTGAGGTTGTTCTGAAACTCAGGGTCAAATTCGGCTATAAGCGTTCGTATGCCCTCTACTATGTCAGGGACTATAATCCTGCAGGCCTGTCGCAGCTCATCGGTCACGTCACGTTTTTCTGGCTTACCTCGAACAGGTACCTCTATAAACACCCTCTCCCCCTGCGCGGAGATGAAAGCGTTTTCTTCCTTAAATTTCTTAACCATACTGATTGTCAGATTGATGTCCTTGTATTTCTTTATAATCAGGTCGTAAAAAACCTGGTCCACGTAATCCCCTGCCTTAAAGGTGGTTATCTGGTCCTCTTCCGAAGGTATCGTGCCGTGCATCCTGCACAGGTCAACCGTACCGGCGCCTATGTCGATTATCAGAGCGTTTGAAAGCAGGTTCAACCCATATGCCACAGTAAAAGGTTCCGACGCTATCATTACACCATCGAGGATGCCTCGTGCCACATCAAGGAGGGCCTTCCTGTTCTTCCTGCTTGCAAGGGCTGGGGCCCCAATAACACCCCTTACGTTGAAATCAACCCCGCTTTCCTGTTCACCCTCCTTGGGACAATCAACGAGGTGCTGAAGCAGCGCTTTTGCGACATAGAGAGCGTTCTTATACTCCTTTGATTCCACATCTATATCGGCATACTTGATCATACCCTTCTCAAAGGGCCTGAAGAGGTTTAACGCCATCCTGTGCTTGATAGCCTCATCGCCAAAAATAACGTCTCTGCCAAACATCTTCCGAGATACAGCATCCTTTGGAAAACCCACATAACTTGGCACAAATGTCCGGACCCCGTTATCGCATGCTATAACACTCCTTGATGTCCCAAGGTCTATTCCAATATTAAGTACCTTCGCTCTTGTCATTATAACTATTCTCCGTTATGTATTAAGATAGACACAATTCAATTATAGCATAGCAAAATTATGTCTCTTCTCTCAACATAATATTATCCTGCAGGACCCCTCTTAGTAGGGCCTTTTTATATTCGTCAACCTCTTTCTTGATAATCGTCATTGTGTCGTTTGAGACCACAATGCCGTGTTTTTCTATATTAGCGAGCCGTTCCTCTATCCTTCGTACCCTCTCCTCTATGACCTCCATCTTTTTATCCCGCTCAACATCTATATTCTTAAAAAAAGTCCTAAACTTCTTTAACCATTGACCTACATAGCCAACAGGGGTAGCAACATATTTTAACGACTGACCAATAGGCGCGGTAACATAACCTAGCGAAGGCGCTATTAAATCCATCCCGCGCCTCATATAACTGTATGACAATAAACCAGTGTACTGAACCGAGGCGACGGAATATAGCCACGTCTCGTTCAACACTTCTTTGCCAGATGATATAATATCCTTATGGGTCATTTATATCTTACCTCCAAAAATTATCTATCGCTGCATTAAATCACAAAGACATTACAATCGTGTTACCTTACTATTAAAGACAGCATAATATAGTATTATAAGAGGGATTTATTCATTTATAAGAGGGATTTATTCATTTATAAGAGGGATTTATTCATTTATAAGAAGACGGTTTAGTGAAAACAAGTTATACACCATTTGTCCGTTAAATACGCCTCTTTATCATCTATTTATTTTGTACTAATCGCCTCCTTAAATAAGCAGCTCCTTGCTCCGCTTCGATTACCCATCCCTATGTCATTTGCTGTTGTCGCAACTAAAAGAAGTATAACACAGTAAGGCATAAATGTCAAGTATTTTTTTCGGTGGGTGCATAAGGAAGTCGTGAGGTTTTGGTGTAGAATGGAGGGCTTAGCCATGGTAACTATGCTTTTACGCTTTCTGGATTCCTGTTTACCCCTGTTCAAGCCAGGGGCAGGCTGTGGAATGACATATTTGGAAAACACTCATTACTGTCATTTCCACAAAAGTGGGGATCCATAGTCTTGAAACCATGAACATTTTTACCCTGCTTTTTAAAGAGGATACCTTTAACCAGTGCAGAGTTTCAGGGCGAGCTGTTTGATCTCTCTGGAAAAGGCGGAGACTGCATTGTAAGTTACCAGGGGGGTAGATTTCGCAAGTGATCTTCTTATTTCAGTGTCTTCCGATATAGACATGAGGACATCGCAGTTGATATCGAGAAACCTGCGTGCGATCCCCTTTATGGCATTACCAACGGTTTTTGACTCTTGGAGGTTGTGAACCCTGTTTAGCACCAGAAGTGGGTTGTAGTTGGCAATAAACGCCCGTGCTGACTCTGTTACTTGAGCGTTTATTTCCCTGGCTTGATTAAAGAGGTCGTCGACGGTTGCTATTTGAGGGTGATTTTCAAAATCCATCGCATCCTCAATGAATTTGACAAGCTCGGATGTTCCTTTCGCCTTGAAATAGAATAGGAGTTTCTTGTATATCGACGTCTTAATGAAGCTGTATATCTTTATTAACGAGTTAACTTCCGGTGTCGTTATGAGGATCCCCTTGTTGGCAAAGAACAAAAAATCTACAACACTGTTCGATGAGCCAGCCGCAAGGTCAAGCAGTATGATCTCGGCATTGAGCCTCAGTACCTCTCTGACCAGTCTCATTTCTTGATGCTCGGACATATTGCTTATACCAGGGATGTTTGATACCCCACATACGACCTTTAGGTTCCTGATACTGGTATCAATTAGTATCGACGATAGATTTGGTACCTTCTTTAGTATGAAGTCGTCCAAGTTTACGGTGTCCTTGATACCAAAAAAGGTATGCAGGTTGGCCCCGCCAAGGTCAAGGTCAACAGCTATGACCTTTTTGTTTAACATTGCCAGGGCAGCAGCCAGGTTTGCCGATATCGTACTCTTTCCAACACCCCCCTTAGGACCAGCTATGGCTATGACCTGTTTGTCCATTTATAGAACAATCTCCTCTCTATCATTGATGTGATTATTTTAGGTTGAGAAACCCGCGCAGGTTATTTAAAAGCGTATCGTCATCTTTGGGTGGGGGAGGAGATTGCGAATTTCCAGAATCTTTTGAATCCAAAAGACCTTTTACCTTTGAAACGATGAGATCTGGATCAATGGGGAAGGGATTACAAAAATCTATGCTTGCGCACTGCACATCAAAGTCCACATTGTCGTTGGAATCCATCAGGACGATTACATGCATCTGTGCAAACACATCTGAGGCGGCCTGCTTAAATGCCTTTAGTTCAGCATGTGTATAGCTGTAAGCGTCAATGATTACAATCCTGGATATGACAGGGGGAGTTAAACCATCGCTTTTATCACAATATATAGAAAGCCTATAATTCATAGGCCTGTTATCGGATAAGACAGCAGATACACTCCCCTGTTGCAATGCGTGAAGTATAACCTTTGCTCTAATAGCATTGGCAGAGAATATACATACGCTTTCAGGCATTACAGGTCTATTATTCCAAAGTTAAGGCCATCTTTAGCGCCCCCTTTGCCGTGGCATTGAGGGGATCTTTGGCTATCCTTACCTCTGATATGTCGATGGGCATGTTGATCATCCTGAGTACATCATTAAATTTCTCCTTAAACCCCTTGGGCATAGCAGTTCCACCACTTAACACAATGGGTATTGGGGCTGATATTTTGGGGATGTTTTCGGAAGATGAGATCACTCTACTCAGGTTTTCAACTAACGTGTTGATAAGGTCCATGTAATAGACGTGCAGGGCAGTCTCCATTCTGTTCTTGGGAAGGACTGAGAGGTCAAGGACTTCTTCCTTTGTAACCTTTATTTTGGTTGCCGGCTCGCCTATCTCACGGCTGACCATCGCATCTATATAATCACCGCCCCTCTGGATGCTGAAGGTAATTACCGGTACGGACAGGTACGCCAGACACACATTACACATACCCCCTCCCATGCTTATCCCAATACCAGTAAAGTTATCATCTACAAGCTCTTCCATGACAATGGCCAACGCCTCGTTAATGGAGATTGGCGTGTAACCAAAACTACCAAGGTACATCTTTATGATCGACTCATATCCCGCCACAAATGTAGGGTTATCCACGGGAACCCCAGGGATGCTAAAACATATGTATTCACCAAGTTTTCTTGGCTTCTTCACAAGCGTATTTATTATCGCCTGTATGATTGTTATACCATCTTCTTCCTTCGAGCTTAGAAGTCCTTTCTCCATCGGTCTACGGGTGTTTTCGTTAAACATGTTTGCAAAGCTCTCAGCGGAATATCCAAGAATGTAGTACAACTTGTTTTTTTCAAAAAACAATACATTATTTTGTGTCAATATCTTCTTAGTAAACATGGACTGTACGACAGGAAAAAAAGCGTTTAATTGCTTAACTATGTATAGATTGCCTCCCTTGTTCTGAGCCATGACAATATTACTGGTACCAAGGTCAAGCCCTACTGGCCCCTCAGAGGTTTCTACGTTTTTTGAGGTTGACATTGACACATCAGGCGCTGCTACCCTCTGTTGAGGTGAGGCCATGGGTGGCACCTCCTCTGCCATATCTCTCATAGCGTAGACAGGTGCCTCTACTGTGAGAGATACTTCATCCCGGGTAACCTTTTCATCTGCTTGCTTGCGCTGCTCCATCTCCGTTATCCGGCTCCTTAGCAGCTCAACCTCATCCCTATACTTATTGAACTCATCCGCCATAGTGAAATTCCCTCCTAAATTTTTTATTAGTTATACCATAGCTCATGTTACGCAAAAGCACAGTAAAAAGCATTATTATAAAGTTAAGCATAACTCAATGTTCAAGTATTTTGCAAGATAGGGTGCATCTGAAGTGTAATCATAGTATATCCTCCTTTGTAGCGACAAGCTAAGTGTTTTGAGGAAGGCAGGGATGAATCTATATTTACTATCCTTTGGGTTGTTCATGATGAAAAGCAGGAATAGTCCTATGCCAAATGCGAGACTATATCTTTTAAGTGCTCTCCATATCTCTCCTTAAAGAGGTTACCTGTGTATAAACCTATAAGAAACGCCATCATTAACACCACCAAAAACTTATTGATGATCTCTGGAGCCTCTTGCAAAAGTACATGTTATATAAAATATAGCAAAAAACTCACTTTGTAAGTAGTTGATATTAAATAGTATTTTGGGGGCACGATAATTGCCTGATTTGAGTTTTGCAAGAGGCTCTACTATTTTAATAAAAATATCAAACAGCCTTCATGTCAATAAAGCCCATCGCCGTCAATAAACATCTCCTGTGTGTATCGGAGCATGTAGTAGTTGTCCTTAAACTCCCCGATAACCGGTGCAACAACTTGCCCCTTAAGCAGCCTTATCAAAAACAACGGGCTGTTAGCGCCGGCAGCAAAACTCAGGGCAGCTCCACCTCCAAAACGCGGGTTCACCTCTATGAATTTAACACACCCCTCGTCTAAGAAACACTGCACCGTGTTGTGCCCCCTGAGAGAGAGCTCAACGGCAAGCCTCTCTGCCTCTTCAATCAGTTGAGGGTTCTTGCTCGTCCTACCGGTAAACGACTCACCGCCAAGGACGGCTATACGCTCACGGGGGACAACCGATATAACCCGTCCATTGAAGTCCACAAATACATCGATAGTGTACTCTGGCGCCTGTATAAACTCCTGAATGAGTATATCAGGCGTCTCTTCAAACACCCTCATCAACTCCTTCCTGGAATGGATCAAGAAGATACCCCTACCCCCCTTGCCAGTATGCGGCTTTGCAAACAGAGGGTAGACAATATCCTTCCTTAATTGCCCTGCATCATACAATTGGGGTACAGAAAAAATCATTTTTGTGCAAAACTCGTAAAACAACCGCTTGTCCTGACACGTACTGATCGTCGGGGGTGATGAGACCATCACTGTGGTACCTATCTCAGCAAAACGCTCACGATGTTGTGAAAAGATCAGCAACTCCTCATCCCCTTTTGGAATAAGAAGCCTGACCTCACGATCCCTGCATATCTCTAACAATCTGGGTATAAACCATGGATCTGCATCAAAAGGCACAAGGAGATGTTCATCGGCTACATATAGGGCAGCCGACAGTGGACTGACATCAGCGGCTATGACTCTGCCGCCTCCCTCAGAACTCAGAGCATCTTTGAACGAATTAATCAGACCTACCTTACGGGAGGCACTTGTTATCAGGACGTTCATAAGCTAGCCGCTGAGATTTGTAGACCCTTTTAGGGTCCTTTCGTACTCTATAACCCTTCGTATCCCTTCATTCACAGAGAGTGAGGGTGTCCATCCTGTCAGTTCTTTAAGTCTCGATAGATTAGCACAACTGCGCTCAATTGGCTCTACCGTGCCCTTGTCAATATACTCAAGGCCCACTTCAGTCTTTAAGATGTCGAGCACATCAGAAATGGTGGTCAACACACCAGAGCCAAGGTTTACAACCCCGCGCGCCTCTTGACAGCAGGCCAACTGATAAAGCCCCAGAGCGACGTCTGCGGCGTAGATAAAATCAAAGCCGTTTTCCTTGTTGTACACCTCAACGATCTGCCCCTGAAGCGCCATCCGTATCCACCTTGAGATTACATCCTTTGAGCCACATCCAAACACCCTGTAAATCCTTGCATTTATGTAGCGCAACGCTGGATTAACAACGTCGGTAACGAACTTCAGCTCCCGCTCTGTGTAGTACTTTGAAGCCCCAGTGATGTTTCTGGGGCTAACCATGTCGTCTTCAGTGAGATAGCGAGTTGCCGGATTTTTTTCTGAGTGCATATACAGTTCGTTCGAGTAGATAAGATAACTTGAGGCAAATACAAACACCTTTAGACTGGACGACTGTCCCGCAAGCTCAACCATCAGGTGGCTTAAACGTGTGTTGTCCTGCCAGTTCCTGTTCCAAAACCCTGGAGACTCACTCGACCTCTCAAAGGCGGCGGCTAAGTGAAAGACTACCTCCGGGGCAAAATCCTTTATCGCCTCAATGGAGTTGCTAGCGATATCACATTTGATGTGAATAACCCCATTTAGTGCAGCATTGTCAAGCGGCATCCTGTCAATGGAGAGTACGTTTGCGCCATCTTCAGCCAATAGAGACAGCAGTTGCCGCCCAATCACACCGGCTCCACCGGTTACCAAAACCCGTTTATTATTCATCATAATAGACTCATCTCCTTAATTACTTCTTGGCAGCCACTACCGGTAACGGTCTGCTGCCCCTTGATACTCATTTGATTACGCATGTCCCTATCTGCCATGAGGTCTGTTAATAGTGTACAGACATCGTGTTCCGTGGTGGTTTCAAACCAGCCGGCATCGACAAACAGACCGTGCTTATTCAACCCTCCAACCAGATAATCCTCTATTGTGGCAACCCGTCCTACGATAGAAGGTACACCCATAAACGCAAGCTCCCAGACGGTTGTCCCCCCCGATGTGATTGCTGCATCAGCCCATGACATAAGCGCTGGCATGTCTGTTACGTTTTGAAGGATTGTGAACCTGCTTGCCATCTTCATAGCCTTGATACGCTCAAGGTGGGGGTTGCCAGCCCCCAGGACTACCGTGATGTCTAAATCTGAAACGTCAATTATGGATTTTAGAATTTTCTCTGTGAAATTGCCCTTGTCTATGCCGCCAAGCGTTATTAGGAGGTTCTTACCTGCGTTTGAGATATGTTTTGTTTTAAAAAGGAAACTTAGGAACTCGTTTCTCAGCATGACGTATTTGACTCCTAAGAGCAGTCTGGTGTGTTCAGGGTAGTTGTAATGAAGGTCGTGGGCGTGGAGGTTCTGGTTTACAACGATATCGACGTCGTATATAGGAAGACTGCCCATGTCGTCTATTGCAAGCACCCTGCATCCACAGCCGCGGAGGAAGTCGTGATATGTCTCGTCAAAATGGACGCCGTCAACGACTATCCAGTCAGGTCTTTGGGATTTTATAAGTTCGATCTCTTCTTTTAGGCTTATAAAGTCAAAGCCTTCTTTTATGATCCTCTCGATGAGGCCTTTTGGGTCGCACCTAGAGATAAAGACGACTTTTACGTCATGCCTGACCAACGACTGACCCAGGGCCAGGCAGCGCATCACATGCCCTGTGCCAATACCCTCAAAGGCATCCGCTCGCATAATAACCGTCTTCATAGAGTTAAGAAGGGGGAGCTCCGCTCCCCCTCAGACCCCCTCGCAAGGGGACCAGTCCCCTTGACCCCATTTGTCATGGTAAGTTTGATAAAATATCCTTATTCTACTGATTTGCACTTTTCTTGCTGGATACTGCTGTTGACAACCAAAACAGCAAAAACAACACTGATGCAACAACCGTTAATCCACCAGCAATAATCATAAAGACGCTGTTTCTCAAGAGGATAGCAGTGATCTTTAGGCTGCTCAGGGGAGTGAAGTCTAAGGCAATGTTACACAAGAGGCGTTTTTCAGTCTTTAGTCGTAAGGAAAACAGAAAGACGTTTAGGAAGCCTGAGCCGGTTATGTTTCCTACCGGCACGATGACAACGTCAAAGCGCTGTTGTTCTAGTTCGTTGGGCAGCCTAAAAAGACTAAAGGCGTCCGTGTAGGGATAGACGTAGACGTGGTTGACGTCGGTGTACTTTTCTGCTGCTAGTTTGCCATGTTGGTGGGTCAACAGAGATATCTCACTTTGGGGGTACATGGCTTTGAGCCTGGCCAGTACCCTATCCAAGAGTTGAAAGCTGGTAGAGCGTATGATTAAGATTTTCGTCATGTAATAACAGTTACTTGTTCATATAATTTAGGTATCTTGTCTTGCCGTAATCTGAATTTTGTTCCATGATTGTGACCTGTCCTTGCATCAAAGTCAACTAGTATATCCGCATGTTCAATAGCAGTTAAAAACTTTTCAAAGCTGAATTTCTGAAGCATCATAATCTTTTCATAAGAAAAATACTCTGCCCCGTCTTCATTTTTAACTTTTGCTTGTACATAAAAACAATTTAAGAGCTTAGTTCCAGCCTTATGAAATAAATCATCGAAACCCCAATATGGTTGAGGGTTAAGCTCACCTAATCCGGCCTTGTTTTCAACTGATTTCAACCATATAGAATGTTTCTCAGAAACAGATAGGGCATCAAATGAGATTAAAACCTTTTTTTCACTTCGATTAATTGTAACCATAAACCCCCTATCGCTTCTTGATTGACCATGAATTGTCTGGCGAAAACTCATTTCTTCAGCATGATATTTTGCTCCAGCCTCTTGATGGGGCCAACCATATTTAAGAAGGAATATCTTAGGTACAAATTTTAATGCACGTGGTGAGGGTTCCATGTGAAAAAGAGTTATTAATGAAGTTGAATTTAATCTTTGACATTTCAATTCCCATTCAGCAGCATTAGGGATTGGTAGGTTATTTTCTTTAATACCTAATAAATCTTCTATAGTGTTGCCAATTCCACCTGCATTTCCGGTGCGTGCATTTTTTATCCATCCCATCTCTTTAATACCCATCAGCTTATCTATTAACTCATCTTTTGTGTATGTATTCATTTTATCTAAATTATCTGAGGTTTCCAAAAGTCAAGCAAATATTCAAAGGTTACACCCATTGTTATATAATTACTTGGCCATCCGAATATCCCAATTTGATTTACAATATTTGTTCTATCCCAAATAATAATGTTTCGTAATTCATAGCCTCTTGACCTCAATTCTTCTATTAAAGATACATGTATTGTAATTCTCTGGTTGTCCCACCACATATCAGGGACATTTATAATACAATGCCCCTTTGGCTTTAGCAGGGGCAAGATCGACTGAAAAATATCACCCATAGCTTGACAATAGTCATTTAACGGCATTGTTCCCAGGTCTCTTGTGTCTTGTGAATATTGCTCTATCTTGCCAAGCTGCTCATTATTCCTAAAACGCCTTGACTTGTTTTTCCTTTCTCTATTTAGGAGGTTTGAGTAAGGAGGAGATGTCCAAACAAGACTTATCGTCTCCTTCTCAAAAAATTTATAGATATTTCTGGCATCATCATTTATGAAAAGTTGCTGAGAGGAATTAAAGATACAAACATTATTCAATCTTGATAATGAAAGGGCGCCATAACTCTCTTGTAAATCAAATTGAACTGCATTACGGTCTAAATCACGTGCGGCAACAAGGGTTGTACCACTTCCCACAAAGGGATCAACAACTAATTCGCCTTCATGCGTGAAAAGCGCAATTACCTTCTGTGCCAGTGAGATTGGAAATGTTGCAGGATGCAGCTTCTTGTCTCTTATATCCCTCTTTTCATAAGTAAACTGCCAAACCCCAAGTTGACTTTTTAGCCATTCCTTTGGTGTCATGCAATTAATATGAGTTGGTTTACAATTGCACGTTCTCTTATAAGCAATGTCAATTGGCTTTGTTATCTCAGTATCAGATGAGTTCATTCTTAGCGAAATATCATATCAGTTGTCTTATGTATTCCTCAACAGCGTTTATGTCTGACCATACCTTTAAGGGGTCTTTGGTGACCTTAAAGACGGTATCTGGGTCTTTTAGACCATTGCCGGTTAGGGTGCAAACGATGGTGGAGTCTTTTTTAAAGTAGCCTCTGGCGTTTAGCTTTATTAGACCTGCTATTGAGGCAGCGCTGGCGGGTTCGCAAAAGACGCCCTCCATCCGTGCAGCTAATGTGTAGGCATCTAATATCTCCTCGTCGGTGACCATGTCTATCAGGCCGCCCGATTCGTCCCTGGCTTGCTCGGCAAACTTCCAGCTGGCCGGGTTGCCAATCCTGATGGCAGAGGCTATGGTCTCAGGGGTTTTGACCACGCTCCCTCTAACAATAGGGGCCGCGCCAGATGCCTGGATCCCTACCATAACAGGGAGCGTGTCCACCTTGGCATTGTCTTTGTACTCCTTGTACCCCTTCCAGTAGGCCGTGATGTTACCGGCATTTCCCACCGGAAGCACATGATAGTCAGGTGGTGCGCCTAACTGATCGCAGACCTCAAAGGCCGCTGTTTTCTGACCAGCTATCCTGTAAGGATTTATTGAGTTGACAAGGGTTATAGGGTATTTCTCTACTACCCCTTTTACAATCTTGAGCGCCTCATCAAAGTTCCCCTTTATCTGCAATACAGCGGCCCCATGAATAAGGGCCTGAACGAGCTTGCCAAGCGCAATCTTGCCCTCAGGTATCAATACAATGCAGCAGATGCCAGCTCTTGCCGCATAGGCCGCAGCAGAGGCCGATGTATTACCGGTAGAGGCGCAGATAACAGCCCGTGCCCCATCCTCAAGGGCCTTGGATATGGCTAGGGTCATTCCACGGTCCTTAAACGAACCAGTAGGATTAAGACCATCGAACTTAAAATAGACCCTGCCCTCAAATCCTATCTTATTACACAAGTTCATGGCGCTGATCAAAGGCGTATTGCCCTCGTTTAGCGAAACAACCGGTGTGCTTGCACTAACTGGCAGGTAATCCCTGTATGTTTCGATAATACCGTTCCACGCTGTGTTTTTTTTCACTAACACGCTGCCCAGGTCGTCTTCATTGACCATTTATCCTCCTATTGAATTATATCTCCTTCGACGAGTTCAACGTCCACACCTGCTTGTCTAAGGGCCGCAATAGCCTGGTCAACCTTTTCGTTTTCGCCATCTATCTCTAATATCATCTCCCCGACGGTCTCTGTCACGCGAGCCCTTCGGATGTTTGGTATCACGTCAAACTGTTTAGCTACCGTGTATATAACGGGTTCCTTAATTAGGTGTTGCGGAAACGTTAGTTTTATTCGCTTTTTCATCTTATCCCCCGGTGTAGTCAAAAGCAGCCCCCTGCAATGGCAGGAACGATGGAGAGCTCATCGCCGTCTTTGAGAACTGACTCTTCCGCCTTTAAAAACCTTATATCCTCTTCATTTACATATATGTTAACAAATCTCCTTATCTTTCCCCCCTCCGATATCCTCTCCGCAATACCTGGATATCTGGTGTCAAGGTCTCCAATAATGGAGATAACAGTACCAGCATTAGCCTCTACCTCCTGTTTACCCTCCGTTAGTCTCTGTAGAGGAGTGGGAATTCTTACTTTTACAGACATAAAGCCTCCATTTATCTGATCTTACTTAATACTTCCTCAAAGGATTTCATGTTTGGTGTTATATGGTGCGGCTTAACAGTCTTACCGTTAAGTGCCTCCTGAGTCTTTAATCCATTACCGGTTACACAGATAACGGTTGTCTCGTCCCTTCCTATTATGCCACGCTCTATGAGTTTACGAGTGACTGCCACGGTGACACCGCCTGCTGTCTCAGCAAATATGCCCTCTGTACGTGCCAACAGTTTTATGCCATCTATAATTTCGTCATCTGTTACGTCCTCGCCCGCTCCCCCGGTTTCCTGCACAATCTTAGTGGCATAATAACCATCGGCAGGGTTTCCTATGGCAAGAGATTTAGCTATCGTATGGGGCTTGATCGGTCTTATGACATCGGTCTTACTCTTAAGCGCATGGACTATGGGGTTACACCCCAGAGCCTGTGCAGCAAAGACCCTCGTATTGAGCTTCTCAATAATGCCGATCTCATAGAATTCCTTAAAGCTCTTCCATACCTTTGTCAGCAGAGAACCGCTTGCACAGGGAACAACCACGTTGTCTGGGGCAACCCAGTCTAATTGCTCTATCGTCTCAAAACCAAGCGTCTTTGATCCCTCGGCATAAAACGGCCTTATGTTTATGTTTACGAATGCCCACCTATACTTATTCGCTATCTCACTGCACAACCGGTTAACCTCGTCATAGTTACCATCAACTGCTATAAGGTTCGGCTCATAAATGAGCGACGCCACTATCTTACTTGCCTCAAGGGTGGCGGGTATAAAGATAAACCTTTTAAATCCGGATTTAGCGCCGTGTGCTGAAACGGAATGAGCCAGATTCCCCGTTGATGCACAGGCAACGGTATCAAAACCAAACTCCTTGGCCTTAGTAAGGGCAACCGCCACAACCCGATCCTTAAACGAAAGGGTTGGATGCACAACGGTATCATCCTTTACGTATAGGTTATTAACACCAAGCTCACTGGCAAGGTTCTCTGTCCGTACCAGTGGCGTGAAACCAGAATGGAGACCTACCTGTGGTTCACCATCTATAGGTAGCAACTCCCTGTACCTCCAAAGGTTCTTCTGTCGTTGAAGTATCGTCTCTCTCGTAAGAGCCTGCTTTACAGCCTTATAGTCATAAACAACCTCAAGAGGACCAAAACAAAACTCACACACGTAAATCGGCTCTATCGGATACTCCCTTGCACATTCCCGGCACTTCAATCCCACAACAAAACCCATCAATTAACCTCCTTTCTTTCAAAGCATTAGTATCTTTTACTCTGACTATTGTAATTAATTCTAACAGCTTTTTGAAAGGGGACGAATTGCCTCATCTAAAATCTATACGAAACAAAACCCGTTGCCTCACATAAAAATATGGTAGTCCTGCACAAGTAGTGGTAACAGTAAACTTAACACCCTCCCCTCACCCCTAATGCTGTTGACTTAAGCATTATTGATGTATAGCAAGTAACATCTTTAGCAGCCACGCCTGACATTTACGGGGTCAAGGGGACGAGTCCCCTTGTGGGAGGGTCTAGGGAGGGCAAAGCCCTCTCTATTTTTTAGCATCTTCACAGCCTTAAGTCAACAGCATTACCCCTAACCCCTCCCACCAAGGGAGAGGGATTGAATATCACTCCCTCTGCAGGACTACCCAAAATAGCGCCATCACTACTTCTACAGGACTACCAAGTTTATTAGCTCCTCAGAAAGTCGATCTTCATAGAGGAATTCTCGCACGTAAAAATGCAGCTTAATGTCTGGAATCTCAGGGGGTGACTTTATTTTTGTACAATCTTTCCAGAACTCTGGCAGCTTCTCTGGATGCCTTAGTACCTGCTTACTTAGATCCTGCCAAACGCTTATCCACTCTTTAGTATAATGGTCTTTTAGGTCTGCCTCCTGGATTTCTTTAATCCACTGCCAGTACCGCCCGCTGTTGAGCAGTTTATCGAGTTCCTTTCTTACCCTCTTTTCTTTTGACTTATTCAATGTCCTCTAAGTCTTCCTCTATATCTTCTATCTTTTCAATAAGCTCTCCCTCAAGGTCATCTATTATACCATCATCTTCTTTATCTCTTAATGCACGTTGATACCTCTCACCAATCTCTATCAACTCATCCCTCTGTTTAGCATCAATATCCTGTCTGTCAGAGAGGGCTTTATACCTTGAGATTATGTAATTCAATATCTCTTGATCTCCGCTGTCAGTCCCCTTTTCCCTAACCTCTTTGGTGCGCACATCAAGGGTAACCTCTTTGCGGTTGTCATACCCTTTCTGATCCACAGTGATGTGGACGATGCCCTCCTTGTCGTAGGCAAACTCCGTTGTAACGATAGTGTTGCTTGGAGCCGGCTTTAGTGTAAAGAAGAACTCCCCTATTAAGGTATTCTCTTTACACGAGTAACTCTCTCCTTGATATACCTGTACCTTAACGGCTTCCTAATTTCTAACCATTGTATAATAACTCTCTGACTTGCGTACTGGTATCTTTGTGTTTCTTCTTATAATCACTGAGAAGTAATCGGCGTCACCGGTCTGCATATCAAAATCGTCCGCTGTTTTTACCCCCAGGGAATGTGCTGTAACATCAAGCAGGATATGACCTATGTGCTCACCGGTTATAAGCCCGCTCTGAACTGCAGCGCCAAGAGAGACACACAGATCAGGGTCTACAGAGTGCAGTATCGGTCGATCAAAGATACCCTCTAAAGACTTTTGAACAATCGGCGTCCTTGTGGATCCCCCAACTAACAGTACCTCGCTAATGTCCTTGCTTGAAAGGTTTGCCTCTATCAGGGCATCGTGAACCTTTTCGATGGTCTTTTCAACGAGGTTTCTTATCATCTCCTCATATTCAACCCTGGAGACCTCCAGGTTGAGGTTTACGGGTTCACCATCCATCATTACAACAGAGGCCTCCTTTACAACTGCAAAGGGGCTGTCAGACAGAAGTATCTTTGTCCTCTCTGCTATACTTTTTAGCCTTACTTGTAGGACAACATCAGGCGTTGAGAGATCAAGACCCGTTTTCTCTCTTAACCTGCGAACAAACATATCAACAAGGCTTTGGTCAAAGTCGTCTCCACCTAAGGCGGTGTCCCCGCATGAGGCCAACACCTCCTTTATCTCGCCCTTTATCTCAAGTATGGAGACGTCAAACGTCCCGCCGCCTAGGTCGTAAACGAGAATATAGAGGGTACTGAGTTTGTCAGTCATAGAGACATAGTCATAGACTAAGGATGCTGCCGTCGGTTCGTTGACAATCCGCAGTACCTCAAGGCCAGCCAACTCACCTGCCGATATAGTTGCCCGCCTCTGCGCGTCGTTAAAGTAGGCCGGAACTGTTATAACAACCTTTTTTATCTCAGAACCTATATGCTTTTCAGCCCTTTCTATTAGACGTTTGAGGATAAAGGATGATATCTCAGGGGGTGAAAACTCCTTATTGCAAGCTTCACCATTGTCTCCTTTCCCATGAGCCTCTTTATTGACCTTACAGTGTGCTGAGGATAAGCAGATAAACGATTAAGAGCCTCCCGGCCAACCAATATCTGTCTCTTTTTTTCATCATAGTTTACGACAGAGGGCATAATTGGAGTGTCAGCCTCTACAGGGATGATAACAGGTTTTCCATTTTTCAGGTAAGATATGCACGAGTTTGTGGTTCCCAGATCGATTCCACAAATAATTGATTGTCCTTTGGGATCTTTCACGTTTTAGTCTCCTTTATAATCTCCTATTATGACCTTTGCCGGCTTTACGATGTTCTCTCTATACCGAAACCCTGGCTAGAGAACTCGTTCAACAACTGGGTTGTCAACTTCACCGTCTGTTTGCGAGCAGACGTTCCCTACAGCCTCATGGAGCACCGGATCGAAAGGTAAGCTGATGTCCCGTATGACCTCAATGTTGAACAAAGAAAGAACGGCTTCCAATTTCTGCCATACTATCTCCATTGCTTCCTCCTGACCGGCTGATAGATCCTGGCTCTGTCTAAAGGAATCACTCAGAAAGAAAAAGTTATCAGTAAGGTCTATGAAAGGCTGTAAGTCTTGAAGATTTTTTTGATTAATCCTTTCAATGATATCATTTCTTATGACCTCCATAGATATCCCCTGTCTTCTTATTGCCTTCTTTATATCTTTTATTTCGTTGAACAACTCATCAGACTGCGCTTTTTGAGCATAATCAAGCAATTGAACGGGCTTCTTAGAGTGTCTTTGTTGAAACTCATTGATAAAGTTTCCTATACTTCTTAT
This sequence comes from Nitrospirae bacterium MYbinv3, assembly GCA_002753395.1. Classification (GTDB taxonomy): domain Bacteria; phylum Nitrospirota; class Thermodesulfovibrionia; order Thermodesulfovibrionales; family Magnetobacteriaceae; genus Magnetobacterium. The sequence continues at coordinate 67,624 of PEAB01000009.1, forward strand.
ATAGCGTCCAAAGTTCTTAAAGCGCTCTTTAGCTTTTTTAAACATCAGTGATGAAACACAAAAGTAGATTCCGTTGTCAATGAGGGGGCATCTGTTTAACTAGAGTTCAAAGACGTCCTTTTTGTGTTCTAAAGTCTTTTGGTAGCCAACTATGGATTTGTTATCTGAGAGCTTTACACTTATTATATCAAATCTGACCGACGGCTCAGAGGTCAATCCTTGCAGGTATAACTGGGCTGTCTTTAAGATCTTTTGCCTTTTTCTGTATGTAATGCTCTCGTAAGGCTGACCAAAGTCATCGCTCCTCCTGGTCTTTACCTCTATAAACACGATTGTCTCACCATCCTTGGCTATGATGTCGAGTTCGCCAACAGTATTTCTATAGTTTCTCTCTATAATCGAGTAACCAAGCCTCTTAAGATGGCGCGCTGCAACCCATTCGCCGTATCTGCCTATCATAAGGTTTGCTGTCGACATTAATCACCTTACAGGTTGACTGGCAAGTAGTAAACATAATTGGGGGAGACAGGCTGTAAAGCTGTTATGCATTATGAAGCTAGTCTCACCCCTGTTGTTACTTTTTATCAGCAGGTGCTTCTTTGCTACCGGTATCAGATTGCTGCTTGTCCTTAGCAGGAGTGTTTGCTTGAGCTGGTTTTTGCTCTTGATTATCCTTCTGTGGTACTACACCGATCTCTCCAGCAGGAAGCTTGGCTTTGCCTGGGGCAGTAGAGGAGGTGTGTGGTAGAGCAGGTGCTTCTATTACAGACACCCGCTTTGCCTCAAGAAACGAAAGCAAAAAGGAGGTAATCATAAACACTATCGCTGTTGTAGTCGTTAGTTTGGTTAAAAACGTAGCCGCCCCGCGTGTACCAAACACGGTCTGACTTGAGCCGCCAAAGGCTGCACCCATCTGTGCCCCCTTGGAACTCTGGATAAGCACGACAAAGACGATTACGAAACAAACTATTATATGTAATATCATCAATAAGATATGCATTTAACCCTTACCTGAACTTTACGATTTTTGCAAAGCTGTCTGCCTTAAGGCTTGCCCCGCCCACCAAGGCGCCATTGACGTCTGGCTGTGACATAAGCTCGGCGATGTTTTCTGGTTTGACGCTACCGCCGTACTGTATCCGTATCTCATTGGCCTTATCACCGTATAGTGCCTTGAGTTGTTCCCTTACGTAGACATGTGCCTCCTGTGCCTGCTGTGGTGTTGCCGTAACGCCTGTGCCGATTGCCCAGATTGGTTCATATGCTATTACCAGTTTTTCAGGGGCAACGTCTTTTAGACCACCCTCTATCTCTCTCTTTATGATATCAAAGGTCTTGCCGCTATTTCTCTCTGGCCGGGTTTCTCCTATGCAATACATGACGCTTAGACCTGCGGCCATGGCGGCCTTTACTTTTTTGTTGCAGAACTCGTCGCTTTCATTAAAGTACTGCCTCCTCTCGGAATGACCTACAATAACGTAGGAGCAGCCAACGTCTATAAGCATATTTAATGATATCTCTCCTGTGTAGGCCCCCTCTTTCTCGAAATACAGATCCTGCGCAGAGAGTTTCACGTTGCTACCCTTTAGCATCTCTCCTGCCTTGGCCAGAGAGGTAAATGGCGGTGCAATAATTATCTCTACGTCTGTAACGGACTTTACGCTAGGTAAGAATTCAGATATAAACTCAGCGGTTTGCGCTGTTGTCTTATACATTTTCCAGTTTGCTGCTATACACGGTGTTATCATAATCATACGCTCCTTTGTGATATAAAATAAACTTTAGTATAAATCAATACAAAATATAAGTCAACCAATAATCCTCTACGGGCGCATAAGAAACTCGGCTGTCCTGCACAAGTAGTGGTGACAATAAACTTAACACCCTCCCCTAACCCCTCCCATCAAGGGAGGGGGATTGAATATCACTACCTCTGCAGTACTACCAGAAAGTCATGGGTGTTGTCAAAGAAGGGGAGACCCTGTCTCCCCTCAGACCCCTCTGCAAGGGGACCAGTCTCCTTGACCCCATTAAAGCTCAACTTTTTTGGATGCAACTTATATCTATCCTCTATTCATTTTATTTGTAATTAAGTGAGCCTCTTGCAAAAAGAAAATAGAAGAACTTTAAAAACATCTACTTTACTACTTTCAAAAGGTCTATTGTGTATTTATTAACGCAAAAAATACTCAACTTTCTCTTTT
>PEAB01000010.1 GCA_002753395.1 Nitrospirae bacterium MYbinv3
CTCAGACATATTTTTAGGGAGAATGCTGCGTAGTTTTCTCTTGCTCTCAATCCATACAGTCACCCCTTTGCCAATTTAACCCCACAAAGATATATCTCCACTCTTCAATGAGAATTACTGACAAAAGAAGCAGAAAATATAAGAAAATGTTTACTAAAGGAAATATGGGAATTTCAGGATGATCTAAAAGATTACTTCGAGGATAATGATCCAAAAGACAAAAAACACTGTCTAAAAAAATAAAAAGACATTTAAAGCCTTCTTCAGCCTTTACTGCTTTTAAGTATTGGATCGTTAAGGACAATCCTAAGTTAAGCAGAGAATTTAAAAAAATAATCAAAGCTATTGGCGAAGCGGTCTAATACGATGTCGTATTTTACGGGGTCAAGGGGACTGGTCCCCTTGTGAGGGGGGTTAAGGGGGAGCGACGCTCCCCCTTCTCTTCCTTTCCTTCCCTTCTCCTCCCCATTCATTCCAATATATAAAACGACAGCATTCCGAGCGTTGCAAGGAGAAAGCCGCTGCCTAGGAACTCTGTTAAACGGAAGAGGCGCATCTTAGCCAACCCAACCTCGATTAGGATCAGGCCGATCCCTACTACACATAGTTTTAATATCATAAGGACGAATGTTGCCGCTATTGCACCTGCACCGGTAACGTGCGCTATGCCCCAGGGGAAGAACAACGACGTTGCAAGTGTGGCAAAGAGGAACAGCTTCATCATCCCGGCCCACTCTATAAGCGCCAGGTGACGGCCCGAATACTCCAGGATCATGGCCTCGTGTATCATGGTAAGCTCCAGATGGGTAGAGGGGTTGTCTACCGGTATCCGTCCGGTCTCAGCTAACGCTACTAGAACGAAGGCCAAAAATGCAAAGACGATAGATGGTCTGAGCAGAAAGTGCGTATCGGCCACTAATCGTACCATCTGCGCCAGAGAGGTAGACTTGGTTGCCAGTGAAACTGTAAAGATAGACATGAGCATGGCTGGTTCAGCCAGTGAGGCTATGGTCATCTCACGGCTAGCCCCCATGCCGCCAAAGGCCGTACCGATATCCATCGCCGCAAGTGCAGTAAAAAACCGCGCTATGGCAAAAAAGGCCACAAGGACAATGACATCGGCTGTGGCAGCTAATGGAAGGTCTGCACTCAGCATCGGGATAATCCCCCCCGACAGTACCGCCACACCAAAGACGAGGTAAGGCGTGAGACGAAATATCCAAGAGGCGTTTTCTGCTATCACCACGTCCTTTGAAAACAGCTTTAAGATCTCCCTGTAGGGCTGCAACAGCCCAGGGGAAGTTCGTCCCTGACTCCAACACTTTAGCGTCCTGACCCACCCCACAAACACAGGAGCACCCAAAAGCAGCACCATAAGCTGTAATCCTTCTACAATAAATGGATACACATTCATCGCAAAAACACCAGGAGCGCTAATATGGTGATGAAGGAATAGATAAGATAAACCTGTATGCGTCCAGCCTGAAGCATCCCGACTCGCCTTGCTAAATAGAAGCACACGTCGACCACCGGCTTGTATAGCCACACCCAAAAGAGGTCTCTTATGCGAAGATAGTAGTGATACCTCTCTGGAAAGGCGCTGTGCCCTGATTGTGAGGAAAGCCGGACTGTCTCCTTAATGCTGAATAGGAAGCCAAAGATCCTGCGTATAGGCATCGAAAAGGAGGTTGCGTTATACTGCATGGTGTTTGTTAGTCTTTCAAATCCACAGTCCCATATTGGAACCCTTTTTATCTTGCTTTGACGAACGTGTAATAGTGCATATGTGACAATTACGATGAAAAAAACGCCTATAAATACAACAGGGCCTGAATAAGACGCTCGTTCAGGCTGTAGGGGGATGAGCCAGAGCCAGTCAAACACCTTATGGGAGGTCTCGGTGGTGGCGTGTGTAAGCTCGTGCGTTACGGAGTTGAGCCAGCCAATGGTGAAGGTAGGCAGCACCCCTAATACAAGACACGTAAGGGCGCTAAGTATCATACCGATTCGCATCGGCCAGTTTGCCTCATGTATGTGGTCAATACTCTGACCGCGGTAGTGTCCCAGGAACGTAACGCCAAAGGCCTTTACAAAACATGCGGAAGCTAAGGCGCTGGTAAGGGCCAGCAGAGCGGCTCCCAACGGGATCAAGAGCTTCAAGAGCGTGTTGGGTAACGATGGCGAAAGCAGAAATGCCTGAAACGTCAGCCACTCCGACACAAAGCCATTTAGCGGCGGCAGCGCCGATATTGATGCACAGCCCACCAAAAACGCAGAAGCCGTCCAGGGCATCCTGTGGATGAGACCGCCCATAGCATCCATGTTTCGCTGCCCCATGGCGTGCACTACTGCCCCCGCGCTCATAAAGAGGAGTCCCTTGAAGGCGGCATGGTTAAGCGTGTGATAAAGACCGGCCATCAGGGCAATGCAGGCCAACGCTGGCATCTGATACGACGTAAATATCATAGCAAGCCCTATGCCTATTAGTATGATACCGATGTTTTCTACCGATGAGTAGGCAAGCAGCCTCTTTAAGTCCACTTGCATCAGTGCATACAGGACGCCCATCACGGCAGATACAAGACCAAGTGTCAAGACGACGGCGCCCCACCACCACGGGAATCTGCCGATAAGGTCAAAGGTCACGCGCAATATCCCGTATATGGCTGTTTTGAGCATCACGCCGCTCATCAGTGCCGACACGTTTGATGGCGCTACGGGGTGTGCCTCGGGCAGCCAGACGTGTAGGGGAATCACACCTGCCTTTGCTGCAAACCCTAAGAACGCTAAGAAAAAGGCCACTGTCGCCCCGGTTTGAGACAGTTGTGCGCTGCGCATAGCGTCAAACGTGTATATACCAAAGCCTTCAAAACCAACAGCGCTTCCGGCCATAATCCCAAAAGACAGGAGAATGGAGATCGCCCCCACGTGGGCAACTATCATGTAGAGTAAGGCCGCCTTCCTGTTTTGTGCGTGCTGGTCTTCAAACATCACAAGGAAGTAAGAGGCTGCTGCCATTATCTCCCATGCAAAGAGGAAAAACACGGCATCATCGGCCATTACCACAAGGGACATCCCTGAAAGGAATAGACAATAGAAGATAACAAGGCTTGTTACAGACCTCTGCCCCACGTATCCTTTGACGTATCCAATAGAGTACAGCGAAACAAAAAAAGACAGCAGTCCTATCGTCGTAAGAAAAAAACCTGCCAATGGGTCAAGTCTCATGTGAAAGTTAAGTCCTGGTAGACCCAACATCAGGATGACCGTGTTGGTCAGGGCGCTGTTGACTGTCCAACCCCCTGCAACTACCATAAGGATCGAGGCAATTACAGCTAGGCCAAAGGAGACGTTTATGAGAGGTTTCTGATAACGGCCTAAAACCGCCGCAAGCAACGCTGTAAATAAGAGTAGTATTACGGAGGTATAGGCTGCGTCAATTGGCGCAAGGGTCATTAGCCACAATATTTTCTGAGGTAAAAGTCATAAATCTTCTTTAGCCCTTCATCGAGTGATATTGCGTGGTGCCAACCCAGGCTGTTTAGTTTGCTTACGTCAAGCAGTCTCTTTGGCATTCCGTCGGGTATGGTATGGTCATAGGTGATGACGCCTCTATAACCAACGGTTTCTTTAATCTTCTGAGCCAGTTCAGCTATTGATATATCCTTACCCGTGCCTATATTTAGGAAGGGGCTTTCGTTGTAGTTTTGCATTATCCAAAATATGGCATCGGCCAAGTCATCGACGTATATGAACTCCCTCTGTGCAGAGCCTGACCCCCATAATTTTATCTCAGGGAGGTTGTTTACCTTAGCCTCGTGCATCTTTCTGATCAGCGCTGAGATAACGTGAGAGGAGTCCGGGTCAAAGTTATCGTTTTCACCGTAAGTGTTGGTGGGCATACAGGAGATAAAGGTCTGGTGGTACTGCTCGTATATTTTTTCGCAGAGTTTTATGCCGGCTATCTTGGCTATAGCGTAGCCCTCGTTTGTGGGTTCGAGTTTGCCTTCCATGAGGTATTCTTCCTTGATTGGTTGAAGGGGTAAACGCGGATAGATGCAAGCACTACCTAAAAAGAGCAGTTTTTTTACACCGCTAAGGTGTGCCTGCCATATTACGTTATTTTGTATCTGCAGGTTTTCATACGTAAAATCTGCTGAGTAGGTCATGTTATGCTTGATGCCGCCTACCTTTGCGGCGCTCAGGATGACGTACTCCGGTCTTTCAGCCATAAAGAAATCTGCTACCTTTTGTTGATTAAGGAGATCCAGCTCACCTCTGGTCTTTAATATTAGGTTGTTGTAGCCTTCCCGTCTGTACCTGCGCACTGTCGCTGAGCCAACCAGTCCGGTATGGCCGGCTATATATATTTTTGAGTCTTTATTAATCATTATAACTTAACTTCTCCCTTTATGATACCATGCACATCGTAGAGTTTTCCCGATATAAAGCCGTCTAACGCCTTAAAACATGCTCCGCTATTTCAGCTTTGTATGTTCTCTTCACTATTATATTTACAATACGCGTTTATGTCAAGTGAGCGTCGCAAGGCAATCGCTTTTGACCAGAAAGAAAAAAAGGGGCGGCTCCGCCCCCCTTCAGAACCCCCCGCAAGGGGGCCAGCCCCCTTGACCCCTTCCTGCGCGTACTTGGGTTTACAACGAAGGCAGACTGTTTACAACACATAAAATTTTCGGTAGTCCTGCAGAGGTAGTAATATTCAATTCCCCTCCCTTGATGGGAGGGGTTAGGGGTAATGCTGTTGACTTAAGCATTATTGATGTAATTGCCTATGTAGTTTACTCCGGCAGGCTAAAATAGTACACTAAATAGGTAGTAAGCTTATCCAAAATCCAAACTTACTTGGTCGATAGTGTGGCAAGAGCATATGTCTATTGCTCTGATTTTTATTTGGCCGGAGCTAACTCAATAGGCAATTTTTCTAATACGATAGCCCTGGTGAGCATCGACAGGGGTGCATAAGGATTTCATGGGCTTATGTAAATAGAGGGGAGACTATAACAACTGACGCAGGGGTTCGTACCCCTTCCAGATTATAACAATAATAAGTTAACACTTGAAACTGAAACGTTACGTTGACAGGCGGGGTATCTCCGGTTATATTACGGGTTTATATCCCACATAGTTCAGATGAAACTAAGCTGTTTTAGTCTATAAAACTAAAAAGTTCCACGGTTTATATCCCACATAGTTCAGATGAAACGTCTATTTGAAGGGAATTTTTGGTCTACATGGCAAAGTTTATATCCCACATAGTTCAGATGAAACTCATACAACTTAAAATTGTTAATCAAGTCTTTTATTCTGTTTATATCCCACATAGTTCAGATGAAACTTGTAAATCCTTTAATCAGTGTAATCTTGGTTAAACTGTTTATATCCCACATAGTTCAGATGAAACGAAGACGTTGAAACACAAGAAGAAGAAGAAATAGACAGTTTATATCCCACATAGTTCAGATGAAACGTCAACGTTTATTGTGTCATTATACCTTGCTAGTTCGTTTATATCCCACATAGTTCAGATGAAACAATTTCTTATGCACCCGGCACCACGCCTTGAGTTTAGTTTATATCCCACATAGTTCAGATGAAACATAAGCTATCCAGCAGATGCCGAAAGCATGTCTTTGTTTATATCCCACATAGTTCAGATGAAACGTCTATTTGAAGGGAATTTTTGGTCTACATGGCAAAGTTTATATCCCACATAGTTCAGATGAAACCACTCAAACCACTTGGCTGCTTAAACACACGAACATGTTTATATCCCACATAGTTCAGATGAAACGAAGACGTTGAAACACAAGAAGAAGAAGAAATAGACAGTTTATATCCCACATAGTTCAGATGAAACATAAGCTATCCAGCAGATGCCGAAAGCATGTCTTTGTTTATATCCCACATAGTTCAGATGAAACGCTGGCGGATGTCACCGTAGACCTTCTGCCATGTCGTTTATATCCCACATAGTTCAGATGAAACCAAGACTTATGAAACTCAATGTTTGTAGACGCAGCGTGTTTATATCCCACATAGTTCAGATGAAACTAAACATGCAAATGACAGATACAACACAGGAGGCAAGTTTATATCCCACATAGTTCAGATGAAACTGGGTATTTTTAACAGATGTACATGCAGAGCTTAAGTTTATATCCCACATAGTTCAGATGAAACCGTTAATTTAAAAGACTTTGCCAAATCAATTTCAGAGTTTATATCCCACATAGTTCAGATGAAACCCAAGACGGCTTAGACTTACAACCAAACATGGATATGGTTTATATCCCACATAGTTCAGATGAAACCTGTCGCCATTTTTGCACCGCATCGAGCAAAATCAGTTTATATCCCACATAGTTCAGATGAAACCATCCATGACTGCAAACGTCAGTGTACAGTTCACAGGTTTATATCCCACATAGTTCAGATGAAACGACGCCTTTCCAAGCCATTTCATCACCATTCCAACCGTTTATATCCCACATAGTTCAGATGAAACACGATAACAACACACGTAGACATCCCAAACATCTGGTTTATATCCCACATAGTTCAGATGAAACGGTATCCATTGTTTTTTGTATGGATTCTCGTGTTAAGTTTATATCCCACATAGTTCAGATGAAACTATAGCGCTGTCCCCCCTTCAAAGTCAATAATTACGTTTATATCCCACATAGTTCAGATGAAACCCACCTCATGTTATCAAAGATCAAAAAAACTCTCGTTATATAATGCCATATTATACGCTCTACCTTTCCTAAAATGCTCGAACTCTTGTAACTTTTTGCAGTAAACCTGTGGTCGTGTTTTTGGTGTTCTGTTAATTCACAGATATTGTCTATTATTATCAATGTCTTATAAGACTTTATCCACGATTTAGGTTTACTGCACATAGCAATCTGCCTACAGAATGTTACCAGTCATTTCTTTCTCTACTCCAAGCACCGTCTTTGACAGATTACGCCTGTTTTCAATTACGTAGAAGTATACGCTGTCTACCTCTACAACAATCACCTTCCCAAGGTCTTGTTTGCACTTCTCCAACTTACCGACGCTTAACTCACCCTCAAACACCGAATTCTGCACCCAGTGTAGATATCTCTTGAGCGCCTTGCGCACCTTGTTTACACGCTCCTCACCAATGTCATAAGTCACCACGTAATAAGACATCACCACCACGCCTTAAGGGGGACGTACTCCTCATCCCCCAACAGATGTTTTATGAGCTTGTAACACTCTAACCGTATCAACGTGGAATACGAAACCTTGCGTTTGAGCTTTCGGTGCTGAACGGTGGTTTTGAGCTTCTCGTCAAGCTCCTTCAGATACTTCTTGCGACCCGCCTCGGTTAGGTAACAATAATCGACATCCTCCTCGAAGTCTTCCTCCGTAAGCATCCTGTTGTTAACAAGCTTGAACATAACCGAATCGGCGATCAAAGGCTTGAATATCTCAGCCACATCCAGACTCAAGGAATAACGCCTCTCGCTTGGCTCGTGCAGATAACTGATAGTTGGATTAAGCTGTGTGTGGTAGATGCTTGTCAACACGTGGGCGTACATGAGGGAGTTTCCAAAGGAGATCAAGGCGTTAATGGGATTTGTAGGCGGCTGCTTCTGTCGCTTGTCAAACGAAAAACCATCGGCCAGCACAACGTTGAAGGCCTGATAGTAGGCGTTGCGTGCACGTCCCTCACATCCCATAAGCTCGGCAATGGAGCGCACTGACGTAATGCTCTTCATTTCCCGGTTGATGACATCCTGATGCTCCTCGGTACCCTTATGACGGCGCAGATTTCGCTGAAGGTGAAAGAGACTCCCCTGAACAAAGCAGACGGCTAGGGTCAACCGCTGCTCAGGGTTAAGGTAGTGCTGAACCTGACGGACAGTAAGCTCACCCGAACCGTTTCTATGGGGCGGCATAAAACTCCCCGTGTAGAAACCATAGTAGTTGTAGAAGTGTATGGTCGTGTTGTGTTTGGAAAGGAAGTTTACGAGCTTAGAGTTGAGGTCAATCTCGCCAAAGAGGTGGAGAGTGTCTATGTCCTCAACGGGGATGGCCTTCCTTTCTCCTTTGTCGTTTTCAACGACGACGGTGTTTTCCATCCGCCTTATCCTGCCGTTTGAAAATATGTAGTACGGTCTATCCATTGTCTCTAATCCTTATATTAGGCCCAGCACAACTCGTAATAAGCACATTTGGGGCATATGCCTTTGTGAACAGGTTTGGGCGGGTTTGGCATCTCGGTTATAGCCTTGATTTTATCAAGGTCTTCAACTATGCGCAGTTCGTCTTGTTCAGTGAGGGTGACTTCCTCGGTCTTGCGGAGCTTCGGATAACTGATGAGGCCGGTTTTCTGAATACCGTGCTGTTTGAGGACGAAGAGGTAGTAGAGTATCTGTGCCCTATCGGCATCGGCAATGGAGCGGGAGAGCTTGATCTCACGGATGGTATCATGTCCCACAACGTCAATCTTAATGAGATTGTCGATCAATATCTCGCGCGACCTCTCGCGTGGATAGACCGATTGCTCAAGGAGCTTGCCAAGCAGGACGCTGTCCGACTCCGCCTCCATTGTGATGTGCCGGTCAAACAGCCAGAGCTTGCGCTGGCAAACATACAGGTAGTTGATCTTTACGCCCGTTACCCGAAACGTCTGCGGTGAGGACTCTATTGATTGTGAATCTGGCATAAATTTATCAATAAGAATTTAACATAAATAGCGTTAGTCAATAAACACCCCTGCACCCATAGTTTCGTTAAGTTCGATCCCCTTTTCAAAGGAATAAGCAACATCTTTTATGATATAGATAGCGTTTCTCTTGCAGTAAGGGGAATTAGCAACAGTCATAAGGCGTCCGCTATCGAAGAGTTGAACGGCAACTGTATATTGCCTTAACCCTGCCTTTGCATGGAGTTTGTCATGAAGCTGCGTGCCCTTTGCCTCAATTATGCCAAGCGCTTCGGTGATCTCTTTTTCGTGTTTGTCATAAACCGGGCGGGGAATAACGCAGTAATTGAAGGCGATGTTTCTGAACATATCCTGCGCTTGAGGTTTAGATTCGGCTTTAAAGCCAAGTTCAAGCAGATCCTTGTAATTTTTATATTTGATATAGTAATTAGTTGACTCAATATCATGAAAAATATATTCTATTGCCTTTTGCTTATCACATTCGGTCATAAACAAACCATCATAATGATCCCGCAAATAATCATACGTCCGTTTCATCAAGATATTATCGTAACCTCTGAATGGTTTTGCATAAAATATGTGGATATTGGGTGGGTCTAGCTCATACTCCCGTTTTCTGTAACATCGTCCAAAGCGCTGAAACAAACTGTCTACAGGGGAAGATTCAGTAAAGAGTACGTCAAAATCAAGATCAAGGCTGGCCTCAACCACTTGTGTGGCTATCCAGATTACAGGTAGATGCATAGGGTCGTTGATGGCCATGATGGCTGCTTCTTTGTACTTGCGATCCCTCTGTATAAAACGCGAATGTAGGAGAGAAGTTTCCCTGTGTTTGAGTGCCTCGTACATTTCCTGCGCTCGCTTGACTGTATTGCAAACGATAAGAACCTTCTTTCCTGATTCGAGGTTGCCAATTATTATCTTTAAAGAACCCGGGCTGCAAATCTCATCGCTGTGTACTGCTATCTTATGGCGTCTGGCGTCAGAGAGTACGGAGGTAGGGATTTCAACGTTGTCAAGTGATTGCAGCTCCTTTTTAATAAAAGGCGGGAGCGTTGCCGTCATCAGGAGAAACTTACCTCCCAGGCGATGTATCTCCTTTAGAAACACAACGATGGCCGCAATCGAATCGGGAGAAAAACTCTGTATCTCATCCACAACTATTTTTGAGTAAGAGGCTGTGAGATAGACAAGCTCAAAGCCGTTATACTTAAATGCAGCGGTAACGAGCTGGTCAGCGGTGGCAACAGTCAGGGGGGCACAGAGTTTTCTGGCGCTCTCTATACGCTCGGTGTAGGTCTCTGTGGTTTCGTCATCCTCAAGCAGATAAACAATGTCTCCGTGCAAGAGTGAGACGTTATCGCCAAAGACATCATTGAACCGTTTGTACATCTCATTTACTGCCATGCGTAGACCAAGAAGGTAAAACGCCTTGCCCCCGTTTATCCAATTCATAGAGTACTCGGTCTTACCTGATCCGGTGGCGGCAACAAGGATAACGTTCTTATTGGCCAAATCCTTGGCCTCTGCCTGAAACAGTTTCAGAGACCAGCCCTTACGCCTTAGCCAGCCTTCAAAGTCTGAAGAATAAATCCCTTGATATGGCCGCTCTGGATCAATGCCAGCAGATGCGGTGTAGTCGCACTTATGTAGTATACCCTTGAAGAATACTAAAAGCTCAAAATAATACTTATAGTACGCTTGTGTGTCTATGCTTTGCCGTAAGTCTTTTTCAATATCGTAGTTCGTATTTAATGGTGAGGTTATACCGAGCCTGTGTTTGTTTTTCTCCAAGTCGTGTTTAACAACTTCTTCTACAGCTTTCTTATTGAAGTTGTCTTTACGTGTGTGATGAAAAGCAACACAGTATTGGATCAACTTATGAAACTTTATGTCTCCATAGTCAAAACTGTGAAAGTATCTCTTATCTTCCATTGTAATAAAGGCAATCGATAGCCATTCATGGGGGATATTCGGGGTGTCTTTCAGCTCGGGGATGAAATGTTTATTCTTAAGTCCAAGTTTCTTAAGAATCATATCCTGGAACTTGTGGTTTAGTTTGCCGAGGTCGTGGTAGTAGATGATCTTTTTAATGATGGCATCATACTTCTCCACCTTTTCTGGATCAAGGAATGGTTTAAGACTCTCATAGCAAATGAGCAGATTCTGATTGTGTGTTTCTATAGTCTCTGGTGGGTTTGATTTTGCGTAGACCGTCATTTCTTCACCGAGAAGAGGTTTACGATGCAGCCATCGGTGTCCTTTGTGATGTTGGAGAACCCTATTGTCTTATCCTTAGTTATATAAACAGCGTCGACATAGGTAAAGATCCGTTTATCCTCAAAGGATTTAACAGTTTCATAGTAGAATGGCAGACGATAATAAGTTCCAACCAATTGACTCCCTTTAGCGAGTTCTGGCGATAGGTAGATATCGTAGGGAAGGGTGAGTTCGTCTACTTCATGTTTTGAGGTATCTACGAGTTTTGTATCGTCGAAGTCAACGCGAGCGATGTCCTCGTTTCTGCCGAGGACAACGGTCTTTTGCCTCACAGCATCATAGAGTTTGCTTGTCAGGTCTTCATCGTCGAATGCGATATGCAGGAGAAGCTCCATATCAACTATCTCGTCAACGAACATAACACCCGTGATTATTTGCTTTCGAGCATTACCAACATATATTATAGGGTTGTCCTTTCTTTCCTTTCGAAAAATGTCGAATTTATACACCTTCTGCATGTTTGTGACAACAGAGTCATACCTGCCTTGGATAGATATACTGATATTATGATATTGCTGTAGATCAAGCAGTGCGTGTGCCATGCCTTTAACCATTGATGGTGTGGGGAGCGGGTACGTCTGAACGTACCCAAAACTCATTTCTCTACGGTAATTGACCAGGTTCTGATACAGCTTTATCTTTAGCGCCTTCATCATCTACCCTGAGCTACCGTTGTAGTAACCGGCAACTGACTTTTTTAACTCGATAAAGAAACCTTCTATGTCGAATTTTTTCCCCACATCTAAAGAAGCAACGTTGGATAAAACATCTTCTATGGTACCAAGCATGGTTTGTTTTTCGACAGTGTTTTCGTTAATAGTGGAAATCTTGAGCACGCTATTTATAACATTTGCGTCTATCTCAACTTTATCTCTCAGAAAGGACAGCTTTATCCTGTTGTAGAAGAACGGGTTACCAACGTCGTAGAGTCCGCCAATTACAAACACCGGAGCCAGGTTTTCCCGCTTCCCTCTGATGTCCCTGTAGAGGAGCTTTATGACATTAAGCAGGTTACAGACCCTTTCTTTCTTTTCTTCATTTTTTAGGCTGATCTTATAATTATCGTCGCTGCCAATGTCATCCAGGTTGAAGGTCACCGAATAGCAGTAAAATGAACGGTGTATCTCAGCCTGAAAGATATCATTGTCGAGTTTTTTTCTATCTGCAAGACCTTTGTTGGTACCAAAATCTGATTCATTTCTATATTCTTCCAGACTTATAGCATCTGTAAGACGTACTACTGCCTTTCTGATCTTACTCGTTTTATCTTCCGCTTCACTCTCTACATTTTCCGCTTCATTCTTCTTTTTCTTCTTCTCTTTTGTCTTCATGTAACCGAAAAAATCAATCTCAGGAAACTTATCAATTTTCGCTGACTTAACAAATTGTATAACACCACCTTGTTTGTCAACTTCGGTAAGCGGATAAACATATATCTCGTTAAGCATGCGCACAATATCGTAACGTAGCGCTTGCCTGCTGATATATGAATAGTTTTTACCATCAGTGGTAAGTCTTTTCAATGCGAGTATGTTACCAACACCCTGTCCATAGTTTAGACTAGCGGCCTTGAAGATCACAGCCATATGCAGATGTTTAGAACTTGCCATGTTGTTTACCCTCCCTGTGTATCGTTATCTTCTTTGTTTGATTTGTATTTAGATGAAAGAAGTCCGTTAAGAAACGAATACCCAAATTGCATGAAATAATCGTCATTAAGCATCTCGTCTTGTCTAAATTTTAGTGATAGATCATTAGACATCATTGTTCGCATGTATCTATCAAGAAACTTCTCACGATCAGCAATCTTAAGATCGTTAAGGAACCCATAGGCAATGCCATTGATCTGATTTTCCTTATCCTCCTCATAAAGCTTATTGCGTAAATCTACTCCATTATAAAACGCTTTATTTACTATAGCTTGGCTTTTATCCATTTCCTGCCCCCTTATTGTTTTTATATAAGTGATTACGTAGTTTGTAACTTTGCGTAGGTCATACTTGCCATATCCACGGAGATAATAATAATAATACTTACTAAGTGATAAGTAATTGAGTTGATTATTTATGGTGAGTGCTAAGAGCTCTTCATCTATTTTTATGTCGGAAGTAGCTTTCTTTATTTTATAATGACCTGTGGGTATTCCATTCGGTTCGAATTGTTTATATAGAAAGTCTGCGACTTTAACGCTAATATTATAATTATAAATGTTGTAACATCTTACTTGTCGAACATCAAAATCTTTATTATGTAGTACTTCGATAAAGTTTATGTTTTGACTTACCTTTTCAAACTGTTTAGCCTTCATAAGTTGAACCATTTTTTTTATCATGTAGCGAAATAACTTGCTTGCATCTTTGGAAATATCAATATGAGTACTAAACATATCGTTAGAGTCGTATAGTGTTTGCATGTCAGTATTTTGGTTTATAAAGTAGAAATAGTAATCACCGTCATAACGCTTTGAAACATTGGTCATAGCCGCAAAAGCACTATTGTATATCAGAGCACAAAGAGGACAGATATTTAATTTGCTTTCATTGAAATTCCATACCCAATTTGAGTTCTTTTTGTTAAAGCCTACAATGTTTGAGACAGCATTGCTTAATCCATATTTTGAACTGGCTCTTTTTACTTGGCATGATGGGCATAAATCGGAATTCTTAATCTTTTTTGAAGAAGCCGATCTTCTTTTGATATCTTGAATATAAGTATTAGATTTATCATGCGCACAAATCCCTTTAAGTCTTTCTGAGATGAACGATCGTATAAATTCTTTGCCCTGCTGTGTTTCGTTAAGTTTTTGATAGACTGCAATTTCTGTAGAGACCGCTATTTTATCTTTTGTGTTGCTAAGATATTTGATATAATCTTCGTGTGTTTCTATGTCATCTTGAAAATAACCAAGCACTGTTAGGAAATTTGTATAAGGCATTTTTTCAAACTCAAGCAGCTTTTCACGTATTTGAGTTTTATCCATATTGTTATTAACGTTCGTCAAAGCCTTATTTAAACGCTGGCTGTACGCTTGGATACTGAAGAACTTCAGAAAGGCGTGTTTGACAAACTTATCGTCAAATGCCTCAAATACCTCGTCATCGAATTCCACGTAGTTCTCACCGACATTCAGATGCTGCACCTCATCAAGCCCTTTGCCGTCTGCAACAATGGTGAGAAAGCCGACAATACCGGCATTGAAATACCAATCACGCATGTAAACCTTATGCCTCATCTCTCCACCTCCACCATCCCAAAGCCCTGACCGGTGCGCAGTCCTACGCCGGCCTGATAGAGCAACAACAGATCGCGCTCATCCCCGCTTACCTCAAACGTCCCCTCAAACACCGTCAGATACATCAAAGGCACTTCCTTCTTCTTATGCACAAACCTCTCTACGGCATCCTTTATAGCGTGCTTGACCACCTTCTTTCGTACCGCAAGCGGCCTAAACACCAGCGGTCGATACAAACCAACCCCACGCGACTCCCCATCCCCTCGCAGCTCTCGAAACAAACGGCCGTGAATAGCGTTGAATTCATCGTTAAATACCCGCAACGCTTCGCCATCTTTCCCTACCCCATTCTCATCTATAGGCAACAGGCGCTTACCGTCCTTGCCCTCGATGGACACCGGTGAATGAGCCTTGAACACAACACAGTCCCCGGTTATCTTCCTCTCGCTCAACATGTATACCCTGTGAACCTCAAGCGATATCCCGCTGCCCACCTCAAATGACCTTTTCTCAAGAAGCCCGTTGTACAAACTGGCAATAAACTGGTAATCACACGAACTCACATACAAGGATACATACTCACCCGGATCAAAATAAAACACCGTATCCTCGACCTCTACATCCCCCGCCACACAAAACCTCTCCTTGACCACCCGACTCCTGCGTGGCAAACCCACACTAAACGTAAACGGCTTGACCACCTTTGTATGCCTCTCACCATCTCCCCCACCACTATGGGGATAAAACTCCTCCTTAAGCAGCCGATCCGAGGCATTCAACGCCTGTATAATCAAACTCATAAAGAGATGACGATAAACAATTGGTAACTTCTCAGTCTTACAATTAACCCGTATCCTCATCGCCCCTTACACCTCAAAGTTATTTTTATCTTCTACTATCTGTATGAACCACGGTAGCACAACGATTGAATACATTTCAAGAAAAATCTTCTTCACATAATGTGAAGTAAACTTCACAGATTTGGAAATAAATTAATGATATCAAGAACTTGTTGTGCAAAAAACAATCTATGTATATTTTGACAATGTCAGATTTAAGTAAACGTAGGGATTGTCTGAACTAGGATTACACAGATTAAAGGATTTAAAGGAAAAAACAGAAGGCCTTTTTTAAATCCTGACAATCCCTTAATCCGTTAAATCGTGGTTCAGACATCTCTATTGCAGAGATTTGAAATACGACATTGTTAAGATATGCACCTATATAACACCTTAAGCAACCACGCCTGACATTTACGGGGTCAAGGGGACTGGTCCCCTTGTGGGTGGGTCTGAGGGAGGGCAAAGCCCTCCCTTCTATTTTCACCTTCTTTCCGCCATCGTTTTTGATGCCCACGCAAGGCATAATTCTACGTTGTTGGGGGTTTCCTGGGTTGCCTTGATGTAACGCAAAAAGGCCTCCTCATCCTTCTTCTTATTCAGCAGAAAGAGGGTGAGCATCCCGTAAGTCTTCCTATCGCCGAATTTGACCCAAAGGGGCATAGCCTTGTAGAAATACTGCTCGGCCTCATCATACCGGCCAACCACTACAAGGGCACTCCACATGTTGGAGATTATAAGCAGGCTGTCGGGTTTGTGCCTCAGACCTATCGAAAAATGATCAATGGCCTCTAACGCCCGGCCAGTCTTTAAGAGTACCACGCCATAGTTGTCGTGGGCCACGTAGTTGTTCCTGGTCACATCAAGGGCGTGTCTGAATATGGTCTCAGAGTTTTGCCAGAATTGCACCTGCCTGAAGGTCAAAACGGCAAAAACAAGTGCAATCAAAAAAAAGTAGTTACGCCACTTTAGAGGCCCTAACGTATACGCAATAACTATAAACAACCCTACCGCCGGAATATAGACATACCTATCCGCTATTGGCGCCGAACCAACCTGGATGATCTGAAGCACCGGTATGAGACTGCCAAGAAACCAAAGCCACCCGACCAAAAGATAAGGACTGACCTTCCTCATACGTACAAACAATGCCGTCAGAGCAACGATTAAAACCAGCGCCAGTCCTGCCTGCCAGAGCGGATTCCCATCTGAGGGGGGATATATCACGGCCAGCTTAACGGGCAAGAACAGCTTCTGCATATAGGCTGCATATGAGATAACAGCGCCAAAGATGCGCTCCTTCAGTGGACTTACAGAAAGAGGAACGAGCGCCTCCTCCTTATGCTGCGCCAGTATCGTCATAACGCTCGACAGGATGCTCAGGAGAAAGAGGGGGAGTTTCTCCAACACACGCGGCCTGCGCCCCAACGGCCAATAGTCCAACAGCAATAGCACAAACGGCAGGGTGACGAGCATCGGCTTTGACATAAGCCCCAGGGCCAGACTCGACATGACCGCCAGATAGCGCCATAGAGTAGGACGTGCGGCATAACGGATGTAGCAGAGCATCGTCAACATCCCAAAAAAGGTTGAAAGCACGCTCTTGCGCTCTGACGCCCAGGCAACCGATTCCACGTTCAATGGGTGAAGGGCAAAAAGGGCTGCCACAAAGACGCTCGGCCAAGGCATCTTCGTCGCACGATTCAGAAAGACGAACAAAAGGACTGTGTTAGCCAGATGCAGGAGTAGGTTTACGAGGTGTATTGCCTGCGGTCTCAGGCCAAACAAAGTGATGTCAGCCAGATACGACATCCACGTCAAGGGATGCCAATTACCAAAATAAAACGTCTTAAACGACCAGATAACGTTATTAATCGTTAGTCCGCTCTGAATAAAAGGGTTTTCGGTTAGATACTTCTCGTCGTCGAAATTTATAAAATCGTTGTACTGCAAGGGCCAGTAGGCTATTAGGGTCAATAAAACCAGTATGCCTAAGATATTAAGTGGTTTCGTCATTCCTTAGAGTTGGATATGCTGTGTATGACGTTTTTGATAGTCTCTGAGGAGGGGTTCAGACTTAGTGCCTGCCTAAAGCACACGAGGGCCTCGTCGTATTTACCCAACTTCTTAAGAGCAAGCCCTTTGTTGTAATGCAGCTGCCAGTTGTCAGGATTGACCTTGATACTGCGGGAGAAATAGGGCAGCGCCTCTTCGTATCTGCCCAATGCACTTAGGGCTTGACTAGCGTATTGAAGCGCCTCAACATCAGTGGGCTGGCTATCCAGGGCTTTTTGGGCATACTTTAAAGCCTCATCATAGAGCATTTGCTTCATAAAAGATTGGGAGAGCATTTTATAGAAGTAAGGATTGCCCCCTTTTGTCATAAACGAGGTTGCCTTTAAAAAATACCTTGACGCCTCCTCATACCTGCCCTGAGAAAGGAGAACACCCCACATGTTGTAGTTCAACAGCGGATAGTCTGGCATGATCTTTAGGCCCTCAGAGAACTGGTCAATGGCCTCCTGTACCCTTCCTGTATTTAGCAGGTACGTGCCATAGTTATTATAGGCCACGTAATTATTCTTCGTTACCTCAAGGGCATGTTTAAACAACGTTCCCGAATCCCTCCAGTACTGCACCTGCCTGAAAGTTAATACCGATAGCGACAGGATAATCATGGTGCTGACAACGACAAGACTGCTGCGAAAAAGGCGTGATGCCTTAGAGGCCGCCTCAGCCACAGACCACGTTATTAAGATAAAGATACCGAGTGTGGGCGCATATGCGTATCGGTCAGCCATCGGGGCAATGCTGACCTGAATTATCTGGATCATCGGCAGCATGGTTATAAGGTACCACAACCAACCAACCAGGATGCTTGGCCTCTTGTGTCTTTGCATAAAAGCAAAGACGGTCATACCGGCTATCGACAACACCCTAAGCCATTGCAACCACGACATGTTGATCTCTACATAGGGATAAAAGACCGCTAAATCTGACGGCCAAAGCGTCTTTTCTATGTAGTTGGCATATGACAGCACTGCACTTAGGATACGGAATTTCAGTGGTGTTACCGATAGTGGAAATATAGACTCTGCCCTCTTCTGTGCAGCAATGACCATAATTGAACTTAAGACAGATAGGACAAGAAGCGGTACCTTCTCAAAGGACAGGCGCAAAAGCTGCCCCCGCCATTCTTTTACGGATGTTCCCTCCCCGAGGCGGTTCAATGGCCAGTAGTCCATCAACAGCAGTACAACGGGCAGTGTCACAAGCAGTGGTTTGGACAACAATCCAAGGGCAAGAGAGAGCATGACTGTCAGGTAGCGGCGGATGGAGGGACGCGCCACGTAGTAGCAATAAGCGAGCATGGTTAGAAACCAAAACAGCATGGACAACACACTCTTACGCTCCGCCGCCCAGGCCACCGACTCAACATTTAACGGGTGTATGGCAAACAGGGCGCTGACCATGCCAGCCGCTTTTGGACTTTTGGTCATGTAGGTGAGCAGATAAAACAACAATACTGTGCTTAGCACATGCAGGAGGAGGTTTGTCATGTGTACGCCGCGAGGGTTCACCCCGTCATAGAGTTCAGTGTCAATCATGTAGGAAATCCAGGTCAACGGGATCCAGTTGGAGTGATAAAAGGCCACAAATGCCCACTTGATGCCATCCATTGTCAGACCGTTTTTGACGTAGACGTTTTCCGTGAGGTATTTTTCGTCGTCATAGCTTACAAGGTCGTTATCCCGTAAAGGCCAGTAAGCGCACATGATAACGGTTATAAGACAGAGGACTAAGGATAGAATAAGGTAACGGTTGTAGTTTTTCATAGCGGTTAACACTGTTTGTTATTTGTTAAGGCGCTCCGCCTCGGCCAGATGAAACTGTGCCTCTTGCATCCTGCCAGCCTTCTTCAGGGCATAACTGAGGTTTTTATGGAGAGAGGCGTTCTGTGGTGCAAGAGACACGGCCTTGATAAAGACGCTTATTGCCTCTTCCGTCCTGTTGAGACCCATAAGGGTGATGCCAAGGCTGTTTAGAACCTCTGTATCTTCAGGATGGATCTCTAAGGACTTGTTTAGATGAAAGATGGCGCCATCGTAGTTTTTTCTTCTCATATATATCAATCCGAACCGTTTGTGTAACAGGGCCTCGCCGTCAAAGAACATAAGCGGCTCAGACCTTACATAATGCACAATGGCCTCCTCAAACTTACCCTGCCTGGTGAGAGCCTCTCCAATGCTCATATGCAGCTCTGCGCTGTCGGGTTTTAACTCTAACCCCTTGGCAAAGTACCCGACGGCCTCATCTAACCTGCCGTCGTCTATAAGGGCATTGCCGTAGTTGTTATAGGCCTGGTAGTTCTTGTCTACGGCGTCAATGGCGTGCCTAAAGAGGGTCAGGGAGTTTTTCCAGTGGCCTACCTGTATCCACGTAAGTGTTGCATAAAAGGCGATTATCACGGAGGCTGCCGCAATTAGGATATGCCTCTTGAATCTGTATTTTTGTAAGAGATCAGAACAACCCCATGCCATGATGATATAGATGCCAATAAGGGGTATATACGTGTACCTGTCAGCGATGGCCTCGCGTCCTGTCTGCACCAGCTTGATAACCGGTACGAGGGTGCCGACATACCACAGCCAGCCAACCAATATATATGGTCTTTTTCGGGCTAAAAGCAGGGCGCAAACGCTGACTGTCAGAAGAAGAACAAATGCGGCGACAGGCTTCCATAGGGGCATATTGTAGGGGTATGGATAATAGATGGCCAGGTTAAGCGGATTGAGCATCATGTATAGATAGTGCACGTAGTTAACCGTGGCCGTAAACACCCTGTTTGCAAGCGGCAGCACACTTAGTGGCTGCACAACAGCAGCCTCTTTCTGCACTACATAGGTTATAGTGCTGGATATCCCTGAGAGGACAAAAAGGGGTATCTTTTCAGCAGTCGTCAAAAGGCTTAGGCGTTTTAACGGCCAAAAGTCCAACAGTATCAACACAAACGGTAAGGTCACTGCCATTGGTTTGGCCATAAGCGCCAAGGCAAACAACAACAGGACGAGCAGATACTTTTTTATTCTGGAGGTCTTTGTCGGGTGGGGTTGTCCATCCATTATCTTCGGATATCTTGCATAGTTGTAGTATGCAAGCATGGTTAGCAGCCAAAACAGCGTACACAGGACATTTTTGCGCTCTGAGACCCAGGCTACCGATTCCACGGTCAATGGGTGGATAGCAAAGAGCGCTGCAACAAAGGCACTCTGCCACAGCCCCCCCCCACCTGTTATCAGGTACAGGACGTAAAACACCAGAACAGCGTTAATCATATGTATGACGAGGTTAGTGAGGTGGTGGCCTCCGGGGTTGAGCCTATAGATAGAGACGTCGAGCATGTGAGACAGCCACGTCAGCGGGTGCCAGTTAAAAAAGAACGTAGACTTAAATGCCCACAGCACGCCCTTTACACTCAGGCCTGTGTTTACCATTGGGTTGTCTGTAACGTACTGAGGGTCATCACAGTTGATAAAGCCATTCCCCCCCACGCGGTGATAAACAACAAGGGTCAAAAATAGAAGAACGAGTACTATTGACTTTATATATTCTTTTTCCTTAAGCATATACATTAACCCTGTATTTTTTTAACATTCTACAGTCTGTTTATCCAAATCCTTTATAGCGCATTTCGATTATTGGTATAGAAGGGGAGACACTGTCTCCCCTCAGACCCCTCTGCAAGGGGACCAGTCCCCTTGACCCCATTATATCGCATGTTTATACACAATGTTTCAATCGTATACTGAGCTATTACAAAATTCTATTCTTTGATTTGCTAATTTCACATAAGAAGGTTCAATATCATATCCAATGTAATGTCTATCATCTTTCAGTGCAGCAATACAAGCAGTGCCGCTGCCACAGAATGGGTCTAAAACAACATCGTTCTTGAAAGTATACAGTTGAATCAATCTGTGTGGTAATTCTTCAGGAAATGGAGCAGGGTGTCCAATGCTTCGTGCAGAGACGGCTGGGAATGTCCAGACACTTTTTGTCCACTCAAGAAATTCTTCTTTAGCGATTGTATTTTCCTTATTTCCTCTTTTCCTTGAAAACGACTCTTTAGAAAATATTAAAATATATTCGTGAATGTCTCTTAATACAGGGTTGCCAGCAGACAACCAACTACCCCAGGCAGTTGAAGGGCTTGCGCTTGATGCTTTATTCCAGATTATTTCACCCCTCATAAGAAAACCAATATCAGCCATATCTTCAATAATATAACTGTGCAGAGGTATATATGGTTTTCTTCCGAGATTTGCAACATTAATACATGCCCTGCCACCTGTTACCAGTTTGTTATATGTTTCCTTGAAAACTTTTTTTAATAATGCTCTGTACTCTTCAAGAGACAGATCTTCATCATATTCCTTTTTCACATTATACGGCGGTGAAGTAACCATCAAATGAACACTGTAATCAGGGATTTCATCCATCATCTCGCTGGACTTGCAGTATATTTTGTCCAGTTTATCTAATAGTATCGGATTTTCAATAAATCTAACGTGCTCAGGAACTTTTTTATCCCCATACAACTTACTGTCGTAAAATTCTGAAGAATCATGGTTTACCCTGCCTGGTGTCCCAAAGGAACTCGTTTTAGTGCCATTACGATTATGTTTTTTGAAAATAGTTCTGCTTTGATCACTCATCGGCATATGTCTACATAGGCCATATCGTTAAGTCTGGTAAATCCTGCCGGTTTATATTTCATCTCATTATCACTCCTTACATACTACCATAATTATATTATATGATTGTATCACATAAATTATGATTATGCTTTGTCAGGTTCCACGGTCAAACGAAAGACCCTCTTTCGATTGCTTTATCAGGGTCATACCAGATTGACTTAACAAAATACTGTAATTCAGATACGAATTTCCAAATTACTTCTGGATCAATTGGATTGTATTGGTGTTGTCTTTTTACTTCTTCATATTTTGTACGTTTTCCAAATGGTAATCTCTTTGCATGGCGAAGAAGAAAAACATTATCAATAGATGTAAGACGACAGTCTTCTGGTTCCATATCAAGAAACTCAACAAGCAAATAATATCTCGACATTGGGCACCCCTGTTTTAATCTAGCGGCAGTTCCTGCTGCCTCTTGAAACATCGTTTTATCAAGGTTAATTTTACATTCAGCGGCAAATACCGCTAGTGTAACCATTCCACTTTTAGTATTATGTGTAGCAAAAGCAGGCTCCGATGAAAACTTGTAATAAATGGATTTACCAAGTGTGAAGTCAGTATCTTTTTCCTTAATTTCAACTCGTGGTTTTTCACCAAGATCATGAATGCTTGTTGGAGTAAATGCGAGAGACATAAATGCACGTTGAGGACCAATACACAACTCATAATTTGGCAATCCATCAAGAACTTGTGGATTAATAAGGTGTATTAAAAACTCCTCTATTACTGAGTTATCAAGTTTTAATTGTCCCTTCTGACGTATTAAAAACTGTGAACCTGAACGAAAAATTAACTCGACCTCAAGCTGATCTTTGTATTGATTGAGTAACTTCGTAAGTTGAATAATTCTTTCTTTCCCTGTACATGAAATCTTGTCAATTTCAGATACCCAAAAATAATACATTTTCAAAGCTTCGCTAATTATATCCCTGTCTTTAGCATTACATTTAGGGTTATTTAAGGCAGCTAATAGTTTATCTTTATGAGGTGTTTGTATCACAGTATAATTTCATTCTTGTCAAATATAGGTGATGGTTGGATACTATCAATTTGAATCAAAGCATCCTTAATATCATTAGCGACATCCCCCTGCGCGTTGTGTAATGCTGTTAGTAAATGTTGTTGGGCAATATGTTTAGCATTTCCTTGTTGTGGAGGAACTCCACAAACTTGCAATATCAAAATATCTTCTATGATATTCATACCAAAACGATTTTTAAAAACTCTTTCAGGTATTGCTAATGTTTTATATATATTCATTGATTCAATAAGTTGTAGCAAGATAGATGAATTTAAAAAAGGAATACTCCTGACTCTTGACTCACGTCCAACCACAATTACTAAAATTCCATCTTTTCTTAAAGAACGTGCAAAACTATTTAATGCTATTTCCATGTCTAAAGCATATTGAACAACCGTTCTAAATCGATTGCTCCTGTTTCTACGGTTTGATCCAATTTCACTATCCTTAACCTTAAGAAGATTAAAACCTAATACCTCCATGATAGCTCTATAATTCTGATGATAGTTGAATACATTAATATACGGAGGACTTGTAATTATTAGATCCACTAATTTAGGAAGGTATAAATGACTTATACGAGCATCACAAAGATTAACAAATATTGGTTTTTTTGCAAATGGAAGGTTGATTAACTTTGTTTTAACAATCTCTAAAGAGCGAAATATTGCTATTCCAAGAGTATCCAGTACTTTTCCTTCTGCATGGAATAGACATGCTAATGCAATAATTTTCTCATTTTTATCATCTATTTTTAAAAGAAGATCGTAAGCAAAATGAATCAGGTTTCTATAACTACTTTGGAAGGATGCCTGTGTCTCAAATAAAGGTATGTCGTGATAAGCACCGATTAAGGATATAATACGCCTTTGCAGTGTAGCGCAAAGACTTTTTCTCTCGTATACCGGTAAAGCAGCTAAAGAAATAAATCTTGCCATAGTATATGCTGCTGGATTAATCTCAAAGCCGATTGAGGCAATATCGTGACGAGTTGATTCAAGCAACACGGTTCCACTACCACAAAAGGGATCAAATACTGTCTCAGTAGTTTTAGCAAAATTTCTAATTATATACTCAATAAATTCAGGTGTAAATTGTCCACGCCAACTGAAAATATTATATCTACTTTTATTCTTAACATTAAGTTTGTCCTTTTCAAAATTTATTGTAGGAAACGACTCCATTTATTTCTTCCTTACTAAATCAAAACCGGTTGACTTAAGATTAAGAAACCATTATAAATCTCTTTGTCTTTCAATTGTTAGGTTCTTACCGTTTTTTTCTTTAACTTCTGGGCATACATGAGACCGTCTGCTTTGGCTATAAGCTCGTCCAGTTCCATAGGACTGTTGGAGTCGTAGTTGATAACCCCCATGCTGATAGACAGGTTATAAGGGACATTGTTTTTTTCGTTAAAGTAGCTGATATTCTCCTCTAATCGTGCACGTATGATGCTTTCGTCATTTATATCCATATCTGAGGCAAGG
Source organism: Nitrospirae bacterium MYbinv3 (assembly GCA_002753395.1). Lineage (GTDB taxonomy): Bacteria > Nitrospirota > Thermodesulfovibrionia > Thermodesulfovibrionales > Magnetobacteriaceae > Magnetobacterium. The sequence goes on from PEAB01000010.1 coordinate 24,340, forward strand.
ACGATGAACTCATCCCCTCCCGTACGACCTATGATGTCTGAGTCTCTGAAGGTCTCCTTCAGTATATGCGAGACAGCCACGAGCGCCCTGTCGCCTTCCTTATGGCCGTATTTATCGTTTACTGCCTTCATAGAATCCATGTCTAAAAAGAAGAGGAGCATGGGGCGCTCGTAGCGTTTGGCAAGCCGGATCTGCTGCGCTGCAAGGGTATAGAATCCCCTTCTGTTATACAGATTTGTCAGCTCGTCCATTATTGATTGCGTGTGGAGCTTTTCTTTTAGGTCAACGATCTCTGTTATATCAGTGTATATACATATGAAGCTCAAAAGTTCACCCGGTTCGCCCTTGGGGGTAGTTTTCTGGTCAGATCTTGAGTTGTGCCGCCCCCTGACGTTAAGGCTGAGGGTTTTGATGCTGCCATCTTTGGCCTTTACACGTAACTGTTCGTTTCTGATATCCCCAAGGATTAGTCTCTTCATAAAGTCCTCAAAGGCCCCCTCGGCACACACTGGTAGTATCGTCTCCCAGCTTTTTGATCTTAGGAACTCTTCCTTTTCATAGCCGATTAACGTTGTGAGGTAGTCGTTTACGAAGATTGGGGTGCCCTCTGCCGTGAACTCAACGACTATTGCAGGCAATAGCGTTACGAGTTCACGGTATTTAGACTCGGAGCGTTTAAGTGCCTCCTCAGCTAAAAAGCGCAGGTGGTAGGCCTCATTAAGGGTAACGGCGTTGACGATGGTGCGTCTTATCAGCTCGGGCGATAAGCGGTTCTTGTTTAGGTAGTCACGGGCGCCCTTTTTCATGGCTGAGACGGCCAGCTCCTCATCCCCTAGCCCGGTTAGAAGGATCATGCTGCTGGTGATACCACTGGCCTTGACGTAATCTATAAGCTCCAACCCGCTGCGTGGGCCCAATCTATAGTCTATTAGCATTACGTCGTACTTTTGCGCATTTAATGCCTCTATTGCAGCCTCATACCCTCCAACACACTCCACCACGGTGGAGGTCTTGCCGGTCAGTCCTTCCAAGATATAATCTTTGATGAGAAGCCTGTCTTCCTCGTCGTCGTCCACTACTAAGATATTAAACCCTTTCTTTGACATACCTTCCCCTGGGTAGCTCTACTGTGTTAAGCCAGTAAACACCAATGATCTTTACTGTATTGAGGAGTTTGGGAAAACTGTCCGGCTTTTTTATATAGGAGTTTGCGCCTGTAGTGTAGCAGAAGTCTATGTCCTCATCAGCCCCTGACGTTGTCATAATGATGACCGGTATGCAGGAGAATGCCGGGTTGGACTTTAGCTGCCGTAAGACCTCTCGACCATCCATTGCAGGCATATTCAGATCCATGATAATGAGGTCGGGTCTTTGTTCCTTAGAGATATATCCTATTACCGCTTCTCCATCCTGTAGCCAGATAACATGGTGAGTGATGTTGGTCTCAGCGATAGCCTCTGAAAAGAGCAAAAAATCATCCTCGTCGTCTTCTACAAGAAGTATCGTGTATGGTTTGTCTTTCATTCAAATAACTCGGATTGCATATCCCCCTTACATATATATCCCAGCTTCTTGGGCTTGGGGTGAAGCAAACCTTTCTCCTTTCTGTTATATCGGGAGGGGAGAGCGTATCTCCCTTTTCTACTTATTATACGCTCTGTGTTTCCTACCCGTACAAGGCGTCTAGCACATCCTTGAACCGCTCGTGTACCGCCTTTCGCTTTAGTTTAAGAGAGGGCGTCAAAAAACCCTCCTCAACGCTGAGTGACCTGTCGTGGATGTAAAACCGTTTTATCGTTTCAAAGGAGGACAGACTTGCATTGACTACATCTATGCTATTCTGGACAAGGGCGGCAATCTCAGGACGCCTAACCAATAGTGCATAGTCCTGCTCCCCAATCCCTGCTGCCTTAGCGTATGCAAAAACAGCCGCCGTCTTTAACGTAATCAACGCAGTCAGATACTTGCGCTCATCGCCGTAGAGTACGACGTGCTCTATGTACGGGTCGTCCCGCAACAACAACTCTATTGCCTGAGGGGCAATATTCTTACCGCCTGAGGTAACGATTATATCCTTCTTACGGCCCAGTATCTTTAGGAAACCGTCTACGGTCAAAACCCCAAGGTCTCCGGTCTTAAACCAGCCTTCTGGGTCAAAGGTCTCCTCCGTTGCAGCCTCGTCCTTATAGTACTGTCTGAATATATTTGGTCCCTTTGCTAATATCTCTCCGTCGGAGGCCAGCCTAAGCTGCACGTTGGGAAAGGGTTTGCCGACGGTGTCAAAGTCAAAGTCGTCCTTACGGTTCATGGTAAGCGTTGGTGAACACTCGGTTAGCCCATAGCCTTCAATAATCAATAGACCCGCCTCATAGAAAAACTCCTTGACCTCTCTTTTTAACCCAGCCCCACCAGATAGACAGAACCTTAAACGCCCCCCTGTTAAGACGTGCAGGCGTTGGAGCTGCTCAGATCGTCTGTCGGAGTGGCCCTTGGAATCTAAATACAGTCTTTCCCAGTAAGCGGGTACGCTCATAAAGATCGTTGGCTTAGCAAGCGGCATGTGCCTTAAGACCGCCTGCGGTGTGGTAAGGTATGTTGCAAAACCGAGTGTGTTACCCAGCCCCACCTCGCCTAGGCCAAATATGTGCGACATAGGCAGCCACAAAAGGTCTACCTTGAGTTCAGGGATCAGACAACCCAACACATCGATCCAGTCGCCGGCGTTTGTGTAGATGTTCTCTATCGTAAGCACCACGCCCTTTGGCTGTCCCGTAGTGCCGGAGGTATAGAGGATTGAGGATACATCATCCTTTGTTATCAACCTGCTCAGGTGACCAAAGGCCTCCGTCTCCTGCCTGCTTATATCCTCACCGATGTCATAGACGTCGTTGATTGAGATCAGTTTTTGCGACACTTCAGCCGCTTTAAGGGGCTGCTTGGCAGTTTTATTGAATGCCTCAAGTTGTCTCAGCAGTTGCTCTTCATCCTCAAGCCCAAGCGCTACGATCTTTCTGAGCTTAGGCAGCTCTGTCCATATATTAAACACAACAGGCAAGAGGTCTATCTCGGTTATGAGCACCTCCGAGTCTGAATGATTTAGTATGTAGCTGGTCTGATTGGCCGTGTTTGATTGATATACGGGGACAAATACCCCGCGGCAGGCGTGTATGGCCATCACACAGAAGGGCCACTCTATCCTGTTTTTTGCAAAAATAGAGACCTTTCTGTTAGGGCCGATGCCAATACTACGCAGATACAGGGCTATCTCGGTTGAGAGCTTGAGAAACTCTCCCCACGTTATCCCTTGCCAGAGCGTATCAGAGGCCTCATACATAAACCTAACCCTATGAGGATACGCTGACCCAGTTTCAAAAAGTATCTGTGCCTCTGTAACAAAGTCTTTCTCTTTTAACATTAGCATCTATTATAATACAAAGACATAATAATAATAAATGTGAAGAAAAGGGGACAGGTCACAACTATCTCCTGCTGAACTACCAAAGTATCTTAGGAATATGGTAAGTATCTTTTTTATATTTCATGATAACTATGCTTTTACGCTTTCTGGATTCCTGTTTACACAGGAATGACATATTTGGAAAACGCTCGTTAAGTACCTGACCATAATTAATTATATACATGAAAGGGGGAAAGAAGGTAGGGCTTTGCCTACTGACGCAGGGGTTCGCAACCCCCTCCCTCAGACCCCACCCACAAGGGGACCAGTCCCCTTGACCCCATAATGATCAATCCTAATATATTTATGTCCATGTACTTACTGTCATTCCCACGAAAGTGGGAGTCCATAGTCTTGAAACCATGAACATTTTTACCCTGCTTTTTAAAGAGGATAATATGGTAAAATAATGGATGAGATTTGTTGATGTAAAAAGTGACATAGCCTTTAAGAAGATATTTGGCAACGAAGGCAAGAAGGAGATACTTATATCTTTTTTAAATGCTGTGTTAGACCTCAATGGGGATAGAGAAATTGGGGACATATCGATACTTAATCCCTATCAGGCACCAAAAATAGAGGGGTTGAAGGAAACTGTATTAGATATCAGGGCAATAGACAAGAGAGGTGTGACGTTTATAATAGAGATACAGGTTCAAAGGAAAAAGGGCTTTGAAAAGCGGGTGCTTTATTATACAAGCAAAGCATATGTTAATCAGTTGAGAATTGGGGATGACTATCCTAAACTAAATCAGGTGATCTATATAGGTATAGTAGATTTTGAGATATTTGAAGGCGATAATTATTTAACAAGGCATTTAATATTGAATACTGCTACATTTAAGCAGGAGTTACCTGACTTTGAGTTTAATTTTATTGAGCTGTCCAAGTTTAAAAAGGGAGAGGATGAGGTAGAAAGCATAATAGAGAAGTGGGTACATTTCATAAAAAATGCATACTCGCTGGATATGGTACCTAAGTGTGCTGACTTCCTTGAGATAAAGGAGGCCTATGAGATAGCAAACGAAATTACCTGGACTGAGAAAGAATTTGAGGTCTATGAATATTGGCAAATAAGATTACAGGATGAGAGGGGTGCCGTAGAGTATGCGGTTGAAAAGGCGGTTGAAAAGGCGGTTGAAAAGGCGGTTCAAAAAACAGTTGAAAAAGAGGTTGCAAAGACGGAAAAGCTGATTGCAAAAGAGATTGAAAAAGCAGAAAAGCTGATTGAACATACGAGGATACAGTCATTAATCGAGGGAAAGAGCGAGGGGCTTATAGAGGGCGAACGTAAGGGGTTGATAAGAGGCAAAATCGAAGCGATAGAAGGTATCCTTGAGATCAAGTACGGTGATAAAGGGATTGAGCTTATGGATAGCGTTAGAAGTCTTGAAAGCGTAGAAAAATTAGATGAATTTAAAGAATTGTTAAAGAAGTCTGCTTCTGTAGATGATCTGTTGGTATACTTTAAGAGGACATAAATTAAGCTGTTATGAGGTTTTTAGCTCCTGACGATATCTTTGTTGAAAATGAAGATATCTGATTTTATGAACTAATATGCGGCAATGATTAGTTAGTACATTTGAGGTACAGCGGAGAGCTATGAATAAAAACCCACTTGTTTCACTTATAGTACGCACGAAGGACAGGCCGAAGATGCTTGTAAAGGCCTTAAAGAGTATTGTCGCTCAAACGTACAGACCTATCGAGGTGGTGTTAGTCAATGACGGCGGTTGTGCGCTAAATACCAAGGATATTGAAAGTAACCTAGGCAACTGCCAGTGCCGTTACATCCCGTTAGAGGAAAATCACGGGCGTGCCCACGCCGGAAACGTAGGACTATCAAACGCTACTGGCAGCTATATCGGCTTCTTAGACGACGATGACGACCTTCTGCCTCAACACCTGGACACCCTGGTTACTTTCTTGGAAATTAGCGATTTCAACATCGCCTACTCAGACTGCGAAATCGTAAACAAACAGTACGACATTGATAAGCAGGACTTCATAGACGCCTACTCTTACGTGTTTTACTCTGAGGACTTCAACTATAAAACCCTGCTTTTAGAGAATTATATTCCGATACACTGCCTTCTCTTTAAAAAAAGTGCAATCATCGGCAACTCCTTTGACGAGGGTTTCGATCTGTTTGAGGACTGGGACCTGCTCATCAGGATTGCCACAACATACCCTTTCCACCACATAAAAAAGACCACCGCACACTATAACAACTGGGACAGGTTCTCTCAGATAACCCACGCCAGCGAAAACGTTAAAAGCGACGCCTACTTTAAGGTGCTTAAAAAACACAGAGACAAGATAACCGAAGAGATTATCCATAATTATAGCCTCGTTGGCAACAAACGTAAGTGCAGCGCCGTTGAAGCTACTAAAATATCTGCTGAGAGATACGATCTTATGAGAAAGCTCTCAGATGAGATTTTAAAAAGCAGCGAACAGCAAAATAAAATTGTCGTACTTGAAGATATAAACCGGCAGTTAAATGATAAAATCCATCAACTCGCAGTCCTGGATGCAAACAAGGAGGTCATAAGAACCTTAAGGTTTTTTCTGCAAACGCAAAAAGAACAAATTGAAAATGAACTGCCCTTCTCCAAGATCATAATGGCGTACCTTGAGGCTATATTTGCATTTATAGAGAACATGGAGCATTTATCAGGCAAAGACTATCAACCAATAATCAACGACTTTATAACTTTGATACATAGGATGTGCGAAATCGAGCGTTTTAATTTAAACGCCTCTGCAAGCGTCTTCTGGAAACTGGCTCAACGTTATTATGGGCTTAGAGACAGGTTTTTTCCAGAAGGTTCTAGACAAAAGGAGATCTACAATCTGCTTAAAAGGACAATCTCTCTGCTGAACACCTGGCAGTCCCTTAGCACAATCACAAAGCCAATACCCCACAGTAAGACTCCTCAAACAGAGATACTACCACCTGAGCTAACCAAGGCTACTATAGACAACACGCCCACAGCTACACCTGTTGATGTCCCCCCTAAGTGGCCTGCTAAATGGATAAACACCTCTGCGCTAGCCGAACTTCCGCCACTTGAGTTCTATGATACAGATGCCCCCATCACCTCAATAATAATCCCCGTACATAATAACCTTCTTTTTACATTTAACTGCCTCAAATCCATATTAGAAAACACAACCCCTCACACATATGAAGTGATTGTGGTCAACAACGCCTCAACAGATCACACATCATCGCTATTAGAGGGTATTCTTAATATAAGGACTATCAGCAACGATTTCAACGCCGGATATGGGGCGGCATGTAACCAGGGTGCAAAAGAGGCAAGAGGGAAATACCTGTTGTTTCTCAACAACGACACGATGGTCGCAGAAGGCTGGCTTGATGCGCTCTTAGAGGTGATGAGCACCAACGGTAAGGCCGGAGCCGTTGGTTCAAGGCTGATCTATCCCGATGGCCGCCTTCAGGAGGCTGGCGGCATCATCTTTAGCGATGGCAGCGGTTGTAACTACGGCCGGGGTGAAAATGCAGACGAACCAGCATACAACTACCTCAAAGAGGTCGACTACTGCAGCGGTGCGTCCCTGTTGATCACCAGAGAGCTGTTTGAGACATTAAACGGGTTTGACCCGCAATATGATCCCGCTTACTACGAGGATGCAGACCTCTGCTTTTCTGTAAGAAAGGCCGGTTATAAGGTTATCTATCAACCCAAATCGGTTGTCGTACATTTTGAGGGCACCACTGCCGGCACTGATACCTCTGAGGGGTTTAAGACCTTTCAGGAGGTAAACAGATCAAAGTTTGTCCATAAGTGGAAGCATGTCTTAGCCTCTCAACAGAGGGGCATAGATGAACTGTTTGTCGCAAGAGAGCGAATAACAGGTAAGATTATACTAATAGTCGATCTGAAAGTCCCCGCCTTTGATAAGGATGCCAGTTCGGTACGCATGTATCAGATCATAAAGATATTCCTGCGGTACGGCCACAAGGTTATATACCTGCCATTTGACGGCCAGGCCAGCCAGCCTTACACAGATGATTTGCAGCAAATGGGAGTCGAAATACTTCACGGTAAGATAAATGCCCACGATTTTCTCAATAGATACGGCAGCTTCTTGGACGTCGTGATGCTATGCAGACCCATGTCAATACACTACATAGACCTGGTTAAGACCTACGCTATAAATGCCAGAGTCTTGTTTGATACCGTAGACCTTCACTTCGTCCGTGAACAGAGAAGGGCGGTATTGCAAAACAACACTGAAATGCTTCAAGATGCTGAACAGACTAAGACCATAGAGCTATCACTTTGTGAAAAGTCAGATGTCACCATCGTCGTAAGCGACGTTGAAAAGGCAATCCTCGCTAAAGAGCGCCCTCTATGCAACATAAAGGTGCTGCCGCTGATCTTTGAGCCTGTAAAGGTCACAAATCCATTTGGTAGAAGGAACTGCTTGATGTTTATAGGGGGATTCGATCATCACCCAAACGAGGATGGTATTGTGTATTTCGTCAACGATGTAATGCCCCTGATACAACAGCGCATCCCCAATATCAAGCTCTACATAGTTGGCAACATGCCTCCTAAGAGCGTAACAGACCTTAACAGTTATAACGTGATTGTAACCGGACACGTGGTGGACGTAACATCGTATTTTGTCAACTGCCGTGTATTTGTCTCCCCCCTGAGGTATGGAGCAGGCGTCAAGGGCAAGATAGCCCAGAGCATGAGCTACGGGCTTCCCGTTGTAACAACCTCCATAGGTGCAGAAGGGTTCGTCCTAGAAGATAGAAAAACTGCCCTAATCGCAGACAACCCTCAGCTTTTTGCAGACTGTACAGTAGAACTTTATTCAGATAAACGACTATGGAACAGACTATCAAGCAACAGCGTCAAATTCGTTGAAAATAACTTCTCCATAGACAAATCCACTGAAAGGATTTTGGACATCCTGGCTTAATAAAGTACCTGTCCTTAATTAATTATATAAAAGAAAAGAGAAAGAAGTGAGGGCTTTGCCTCTGCCGCAGGGGTTCGCAACCCCCTCCCTATTTATCTTCACAGCCTTAAGTCAACAGCTTTACGTTTTACCGCAGCCTCATCGTTTTTAGCCGTAGGGAGTTGCTGACAACAGAGACGGAGCTAAAGGCCATCGCCAGGGACGCCAGCATGGGGTTGAGCAGCGGGCCGCCAAAGATATAGAGCACACCCGCCGCAACGGGGATACCGATTACGTTGTAAAAGAAGGCCCAAAACAGATTCTGCTTGATAACCCTCATCGTAAGACGAGAGAGCTTTATGGCGTCAACAACGCTTAAGAGGTTGCCCTTGATCAGCGTGATATCCGAGGACTCAATCGCCACATCAGTGCCCGTCCCAATAGCAATGCCTATATCGGCCTGTGCAAGGGCTGGCGCATCGTTAATCCCATCTCCCACCATAGCGACCAAGTTGTCATTGGACTTAAGCTGCCTTATGATATCGAGCTTTTGATGCGGCAACACCTCCGCAAAGAAGCGGGTGATTGAGACCTGCCTGGCTATGGCCTCAGCCGTCTTTTGATTGTCACCGGTGAGCATCACCACCTCTATACCTATCTCCTTAAGCCTCTCAACCGCAGCCGCCGACGTATCCTTTATCGTATCGGCGATGGCAAAGACAGCCGCCGCACAGCCGTCTACCGCCATGACCACAACGGTTTTGGCCTCCTGCGCAAGCCGCTCTATATCTGTCATCACGGTTGAACAATCAATGCCCTCTCTTACGAGAAGCTGCGTGTTTCCTATGACTATCAACTGACCGGAGTCCTTCAAGCGCCCCTTCACACCACCTCCGGGAAGGGACAGGATGCCCTCCGTCTCAAGAAGATCAATGTTGTTGTCCTTTGCCATGTTGACAATGGCAGCGCCAAGAGGGTGTTCTGAGTTCTTTTCAATAGAGGCTGCAAACCTAAGCGCCTGCTGTTGCTGTATATTACAACGGGGGGTTGTGACGATATCGGTAACCTTAGGCCTGCCTATCGTTATTGTGCCCGTCTTGTCCATGACGACCGTACGCAACTTATACGTCTTTTCGAGCGCCTCGGCATTTCTTATTAATATCCCGTGCTGTGCCCCCTTGCCGCTGCCAACCATAATAGCAGTGGGTGTTGCAAGCCCCAACGCACACGGACAGGCAATGATCAACACGGCTATGAAGTTCATCATCGCCATAGTAAATGACGGTCTTGGTCCAAGAAGGTACCACAAGAAAAAGGTCAGCACTGCTATAGATATAACAACGGGGACAAACACGGAGGCCACCTTGTCGGCAAACCTCTGTATGGGGGCCTTGGAGCCTTGCGCCTCCTCAATCAGCCTTATGATCCGCTCGATAGCGGAGTCGCTGCCTACCTTCAATGCCCTCATCTTTAACACACTCAGACCGTTGACCGTACCCCCCATGAGCATGTCGCCTACGTTCTTATCAACCGGCAGGCTCTCCCCGGTCAACATGGATTCATCCACCGAGGACGCCCCCTCAACTACACAGCCATCAACCGCAATCCGCTCACCTGGGCGGATGACTACGATGTCCCCAACCTCGACATCTTCAACGGGGATATCTGTCTGTATGTCGCTGCGAATAACGCTGGCCGTCTTTGGCTGCATCCCTATAAGCCTCTTTATGGCCTCTGATGTGCGCCCCTTTGCCCTCAGCTCAAGCATCCTGCCAAGCAGGATCAGGGTGATAATCACTGCCGAGGTGTCAAAATACACGTGGGGGACGATCCCGCTTCCCTCAAGAATAGACGGGATAAACGTTGCAACACAGCTATACGCGTAGGCCGAGGTGGTGCCAACCGCTATCAGCGTGTTCATGTTGGCAGAGAGGTGTCCCAGAGCAGAAAATGCCGCTCTGTAAAAACGCATCCCCAGCCACAACTGCACCGCAGTGGACAGGGAAAAAAGCACGTACCGGTCGGAGATAAACGCAAGCTCTGTCATAGACCCTGCCGCAATGGGGACTGTCAATAGGGCGCTTATGATTAGATGAGTCTTGAGTTTGTTAAACTCTCTCTCTCTTTCGATCTTCTCTCTGTCGGTGCGGGATTGTGTGATAAGCTCTACCTCGTAGCCGCTGTCAACGATAGCCTTCTTGATGCCCTCAAAATCCAGAAGCGCCGGCACATAGTCAATGGAGGCCCTCTCAGTGGCAAGGTTCACCGACACAGAGGTGACCCCATTGAGGGATTTCAGCGCCCTCTCTGCGGCTCCGACACAGGCAGCACAACTCATACCCTTTATGCGTACCTTAATAGAGGCTGTTTCGTTCATAGGGAACCAGTCCCCTTGACCCCATTATATATAGTTGTGCCCATAAATGCCTTAGGTCCCAGGCATAATATTTTTGCTTGCATATTTACCATTCGTTCGTATAACATTATCATTAGTGTAACACAGATGAGTATACAATACCATAAACGAAAGGGTTTTGGGTGCAGAGAGCATCTAATAAATGATGTATAAAAGGAGGAATTAATTTTCTATGAGTATGCCAGAAGTTGATCAAGACCTATGTACCGGCTGTGAGACCTGTGTCTCGCTGAGTCCTGATGTTTTTGAGATGCAGGGAGATAAGGCGTTTGCCTATGGTGCAGACAAAGCCGATTCCCTAAAGGATCAGATACAGGAAGCCATCGACACCTGCCCTGTTGAAGCTATTGCCTGGAAGTAGGTAATCCGGTTGGGGGCTGCATCTGAGGCAGCCCTCTCAACTACCGTATATAGTTCGGTAGAGTTTCAGGTGTGAGATCGAATAGGTTTTATGGCGCCAAAGTAAACCAATATGGCGTGTTATCTATAAGTTAGGCTGCATTACTTGACGTAACATTTATGAAAGAGCAAGAACTTGAAGAGAAGATAATATCCATACTTAAGCAGAATGATGCTACTATGATTGGTATCTTTGGTTCTTATGCCAGAGGTCAGGATACACCCAATAGTGATATTGATATACTTGTTAGTTTCAGCGGCATTAAAAGTCTCCTTGAACTTGTAAGAATAGAGAGGGAGTTATCTGAGGGCATTAATAAAAAGGTTGACCTGCTTACTGAGCATTCCATCAGCCCATACCTTATAGGCAAAATAAAAAAGGAGCTTAAAGTAATATACCAGTGAGTAAGGATAACGGGGTATACCTTCGTCATATCCTTGATGCAATTACTCAAATTAAGGCATATGTTAGGGGCATAGATTATGAGACTTTTAAGTTTAATCGTATGGTACAAGACGCAGTAATACGTCAATTTGAAATAGTTGGTGAGGCATCAAAAAATATTACATTAGAGTTTAAAATTAGCTACCCAGACATTGCATGGAAAGACCTTGTAGGAATGCGGAACAAACTCATCCACCACTATTTTGGAGTTGATATAGATGTTATATGGAAATCCGTAAAACAGGACATACCGTTTTTGGAATCTAAAATTAAGGAGATACTTAGCAGTTATGAGCATATATAAGATACACCCGATAGTTATGGGGTCAAAGGTGTTTGACAAGACTATGATGACATACCAGTACGGATATGGTCAGACCTACTCTATACCAATCTATAGCTGGTATATAGAGGGCAGCGGGGTAAAGATACTGGTGGATACCGGAGAGATGAGTCCCTCGCGATCTGCAGCGGCAGAGAAGGCCATCGGGGGTAAGATATACACATTTGAAGAGGGATTGGCCAGATGGGATATAGGCCCTGAGGATATAGACATCGTAATCCATACGCACCTGCACAATGACCACTGTGAAAACGACGAAAAATGTCTAAACGCTCAGATCTATGTCCATGAGGCGGAGATAGAGCGGATACACAACCCTCACCCCCTGGACTTTCGCTACATGGAGGACTACATACTAGAGGTGGAAAAGCAGGGACAATTGAAAACGATATCCGGCGATAAAGAGATCGTCAAAGACATCGTTGCCATACACACGCCGGCACACACTGAGGGCGGTATGAGTATCCAGATACAGACCAGCAGCGGCAAAGCGATTATCACGGGATTTTGCTGCATAATGGAGAACTTCAATCCCCCGCCGGCCATCAGAGGCATGGACATGGAGGTAATCCCCCCAGGTACACACGTCAACGTCTATGAGGCCTACGACATAATGATAAGGGTCAAGGAGATGGCAGACGTCTTAATTCCCTTTCACGAGCCAAGTTTCGCCTCAGTTGATACCATATAAAGGCTCCTCCTCACTTGACGAGAGGGAGCAAGAGCGGGGACTAGTTTAAGACGGCCGATTCAGTGACACAGAGGATTAAGATAATCGGCGGTAGTTTAAAGGGCAAGAAGCTGCCCTTCTCGATCCCCGACAAAAGGCTGCGTCCAACAAGCGCAAAGGTGCGCGAGGCGCTCTTTGATATCCTCAGAGAGAGGATCATGGGTGCGGCCTTTTTAGACCTGTATGCTGGCAGCGGCGCAGTCGGTTTTGAGGCCCTTAGCAGGGGCGCTGCAAAGGTCTACTTCGTTGATAATAGCCACACAGCCATAAGCGCCATAAAGGCCATCCCCCTGTTTTCAGGAAATAAGAGCAACAGGGCGATCGTCTCTACCGCCGCCGAGTCGCTAAAGAGGTTTGCAAAAAACGGTGAGACATTTGATGTAGTCTACGTAGATCCGCCATACCACTCAGATGAGATCGAGTTAGTGCTGCCACTGTTAGGCATAGACTCCGTACTGAAAGAAGATGCAGTGGTTGTTGTTGAGCATTTTTTAAAAACGGCTATGCCTGAGACTTCAGGAGCACTTACGCTTAAGCGGCCATACAGATACGGCGACACGGTACTGAGCCTGTACACGTTCAAATAGAAGGGGAGATACAGCACCCGTTCATACATTTTTTATTGTGATAGTGTACAATATAATTATAAAACAAAAGCTTTGCTAAACCAATGACTGATAGTGTGCAGGATAAGAGTACCATAGTCGTAGTTGAAGACAGCATTACGCAGCGTGAGGCGCTTCGCCGGTTCCTCGGTAGTGGGGGGTATTGCGTAGTAACGGCTAAAAATGGAGTGGAAGGGTTAGATGCGATTCGGAGACTGAGACCTGACCTTGTCATAAGCGATGTTGCTATGCCTTTGATGAATGGTTACGACATGTGCCGTGAGATCAAGGGCAGCGATGAATTAAGAGAAATACCGGTTATTTTGCTTACTCAATTTTCAGCTACAGAGGACATTATAAATGGTCTTGACTGTGGAGCAGACAACTTTATCGTTAAACCTTACGATGAAAAGCATCTTTTAACGCGCATAAAGTTTCTTCTTGCTTCAACAGAGATCCGTAAAAATGACCTTGTTGACATCGGCATAGATCTGCACTTAGGCGGAAAGAGTTATATCCTCACCTCAAGCCGCAGACAGATATTGAACCTTCTGATATCCACTTATGAGAGTGCGGTGCATCAAAATCAGGTACTTATGAAGACCCAGATCGAGCTAAGTGATAAGACCTTTCAGCTTGAGGAATTAAATAAGAGGCTTGAGGAGAGGGTTAATGAGGAGATAAGAAAGCGGATAGAGCATGAGTACATGCTTTTACAGCAGTCCAAGTTAGCAGCAATGGGGGAGATGATGGGAATGATTACCCACCAATGGCGACAACCCCTAAACAGCCTCGGTTTAATCCTGCAAGATATACAAGATGCATCGGCTTTTGGTGAATTGGACAAACAATATGTCGATAGCTCCATTACCAACGCTATGGAACAAATAGTGTTTATGACAAAGACAATAGATGATTTCAGAGAGTTTTACAGACCAAGCAAGGTTAAAAAGAGTTTTGACGTACCTTGTGCATTGAAAGAGGTGCTTTCAATAACACAGTTTCAGCTTAAAAATCAGAACATAAGTTATAGAGTTCAATGTACATGCGCTAAAGAGACCGTCATATATGAAAACACCTTGGAAATACCCAATTGCGGTGACGGTTCGATGAGTGTCTACGGTTATCCAAACGAACTCAAGCATGTGCTTATGAATATTCTGCATAATGCAAGAGACGTGATCATCAATAATAAGAAGAAGGACAGCGCATCCGGCCTCGTCTATGACGGCTTAATATCAATACTCCTTTTCTTAGAAGATAATAACGTAATTATCAAGATAAGCGACAATGGCGGAGGCATCGACGAGGCAAACATGGATAAGATCTTTGAGCCATACTACACCACAAAGGATTCATCAGGAACCGGCCTCGGTCTGTACCTCTCAAAGTTGATAGTGGTCAATAACATGAATGGCAAGGTATACGCTGAAAATAATGAAAATGGCGCCACCTTCACAATAGAGTTAAAATGTGTGTAATGTAAAAAATAGTAAGATAGTTATATCTATAGTTTTGCACTTTCTGGATTCCTGCTCAGGTCAGGGGCAGGAATAGAGGGGCTAAATGCGCCATTTCCTGTCATTCTCTCGTAAGCGGGAATCTATTTTCAAGAGCTGCATAAAATGCTGGTTTATAAAAAAAGTGCAAAAGTATTGTTATATCATATCAAGAAAAGATAAGGAGGTAATGCTATGGGTCAAAGGCGCGGGTCTTATAAACCAAGACGGGTTGTTAAAAAGACCTTGGGGGATAGGTCAATTGAAGAGATAGTGCGGCAGTTAAAGGCAAACGGTCAGTCAGAATCCAACTACAGAGAGGAGTCGTTAAGTATTCACGGTCTTATCTGTGCTAAGTGCGGCAGGGAGTTCAGCAATAAGGACAGGAATCTGCTTACCGTACACCACAAGGATGGAAACCACTACAACAACCCGCAAGATGGTTCTAATTGGGAAAACCTGTGTGTCTACTGTCACGAGGACGAGCACTCCAGGGGGATTCTGGCTGATTACCTGAGTAACCAATAAACCTGCAAGAACTTGAATACAAAAACGAACTAACAGCTTCAATGAATGAGTAAAGTTGCAGTTGTTATTACGCTGAGTCTTTTCCTGATTAGCAGCACAATTGCTCAGGGCGGCAGTGCTAACGGGAAAACGATAGTGTTTACTCAACCCTCAAGCTCTCCTCCTTTTGCTTACTCGGATGAGGCTGGACAGCCCAGAGGTATAGTTATTGATTACTGGAATCTCTGGGCGCTAAGAAATAACATCAAGATACAGTTTGTATTAGAGGAGTTTCAAGACAGTCTGCAGAAGGTCAAAGACGGCAAGGCAGAGGTCATTGCAGGCATCCTGCAATCAGAGGAGAGAGAAAAGTACCTGGAATTTTCAGATGGTTTTATTGATCTTAAGATATGCCTATACGTACCTCAGGGTATAGAGACTAAAAAGCTCCAAGACCTCAAATCCTTGAGCATCGCAATAATACGCGGCCACGCAGCTATAGATTACATAAAAAACTCTTATCCTCATTTCAACATTGTACTGTTTAATAACTACGAGGAGATGTTTAAAAGCCTGAGTGATAACGAAACTGTCTTTGTAAGCGATTACTATACCGCTAAGCACTATATGACACAGAACGGATCGCTTGGTAAGTATAAGTTTGTTAAAACGCTGTTTAATGGGAGCCTGAGGGCAGCTGTAAGACGTGGTAATACCGACATGCTGGCGCTCATCAACGACGGGATGCAAAAGATAGATCGAGGCGATATCGAGAAGATATATAACGCGTGGTTTGACCACAGCCCCAAATTTCCAGACTGGTTGAGCAAACTGGTGGTGGGGGCTGGGTTTTCTGCACTTATTCTAGGACTATTGAGCTATATCTTTGTCTTGAGGGTTCAACTAAAGCGAAAGACCACAAGCCTTGAGGACGCCCTTGAGCGTATAAAGAAAAAGGACGAAACACTGGATCTCTTATCAAGGACAGACCCGTTAACAGGGCTTTCAAACCGCCTTGATATGTATGATAAGTTCAAATACCATCAGTCTATCTTTAAAAGATACGGCAGATGTTTCTCCATTGTTCTGTGCAGCATAGATGACCTCAAGGAGTTTAACGCCGCCTATGATATGGAGTGTGGCCTTAAGATGATAGTGGAGGCCGCAAATAGGTTAAGGGTCTCTCTCAGGCGTCAGGACTTTGTCGGCAGATGGTCTATGGAGGAGTTTATCCTCCTTCTGCCAGAGACAGACCTTGATGGCGGCTCAAAGATTGCGGAAAAACTCCGTAAGGAGATCCAGGGTCGCAAGTTCATCTACAAAGGTAAGGAGATACCTGCAACCATGACCTTTGGCGTTAGCGTTTATGACGCCGGCATGCCCATAGACGATTGTATAAAACAGGCCGATGAATGTCTCTACATAGGCAAAAAAAGCGGATCTAACATGGTGGTCGCCTTCAAACCATAGGGGGGAGAAAAAAGAAGGGGGTGCTTGTACAACTATTGTATTTAATCGAATTGACATCCGCTTTAAACAGACCCAATAGACGTGCTTTTATGACATTAGGTTTGGGGAAATAGTGATGACAAACTTGAGAAGTTTTACTCACAAAAAACGTATTCTGTGAACAAAACTTGTGTGCATAAGAAAATCGTGGGAAATTATGTCATTCCTGCGAAAGCAGGAATCTATTAGCTTGTGGATTGCCCTGTCTTGCATGGCAATGACAAGACGCCCCATAAGTTTTATATGCACCCCAAAATTCAGTGAGAATTGCTGGCCGTGAAGTCTTACAATTGTGATGTTATTTCCTTTTGTGCTAAAATCCATCATGAGTGCATTCTCATTAACGGATGAGTTTAGAAAAAGACAAACATCCTTCAAGTTATGAATATAGATAAGTATGTTGAGACTAATTAGATTATCGGTTCATGCTAGAGAGCAGCTAAGCTATAGAGGTGTGCTAGCGGATGAGGTTAATGAGACCATAAGAAGCTCAACATGGGAGACGGTTAACCGTGGAAAGCTGCAAGCAAGTAAGGACTTTATATTTGAAAAGGAATGGAATAAGAAATATTACAAGTATAAGCAGGTTAAAACGATATTTGTTGAAGAGGCAACAGAGATTGTTGTAATCACAGTATATACATATTATCTTAACTGAGAGGCGGAGAAATGAGAATAACGTATGATCCAGAAGTTGATGCCCTTTATATACGTTTTATAGAGACTACAGTAACAACCAAACATGTGGCAGAAGGAGTTGCAATCGACTATGATCCGGAAGGAAGAATTGCAGGGATTGAAATCTTAGACGCCATAATGCGTGTTGGAGGTAAAGATGTTTTCAGAAAAATAACGTTAGAGGACCTTGCACTTCAGACTACCTAAAATGTACATAGACCTGGTGCATCACATAAACAGTTTTTTGGCTGCCTTTATCCTGCTTTCCGCCTTTGGGATGCTGGTCCAGAGGAGGATGTCGGGGCTTATCTTCCTGTTTACGTGGCAGGGGTTGTTCCTGTCCGTAAACACAGCTCTGGTTGGATTTGTCGTCAATAGACACCACCTCTATATCTCCTCGGCCTTGACGCTGGTGTTGAAGGTGTTTCTCTTGCCGTATATACTGCATACCCTAGTTAAGCGCCTGAAGATCCACAAGGAGGTGGAGACCATCTTAAATGTCCCCACAACTATGCTAATGGGGATAGCCCTGGTCATATTCTCCTACCACCTGGTTTCGCCTATCAGGGAACTTTCGCCACTTGTTACACGTTCGATCCTGGCGGTTGCCTTTGCCTCTGTAATGTTGGGACTGCTGATGATGATCACAAGGAAAAATGCGGTCACTCAGATAATCGGCTTTCTCGCAATGGAGAACGGACTCTTCTTTGCGGCCACCAGTGCAACCTACGGGATGCCACTGTTGATTGAGCTTGGCATAGCCCTGGACATCCTCATCGCTGCATTTATATTTGGCATATTTTTCTTTCACATACACTCAAACTTTGATACCTTAGACGTGGAACAGCTGGCAAGACTCAAGGAGGTAGACTAGCGGTGTCCATTGTCGTATTACTGTGTGTCCCTCTACTGGCTGCCATTGTACTGGCCTTTGTGAAGGAGGGTAAGGCAGCATCCGATTTAAACGTTGCAGGCTCTATTGCCACATTTTTTGCGGGTGTGTGGTTGGCGTGGGAGGTACATGAACATGGCCCGATGCTTGTGGCCAAGAACCTTTTTTTTGCCGACGCCTTAAGTGTGTATCTAGCCCTTATAACCGCCTTTATTGATATGACGACAGCCATGTTTAGCCGCAGATACATGTCTTTTGAGCAGCAGCAGGGGCTCTTGTCTCAACGGCGAATGAGATACTACCACTCGATGTTTCAGTTGTTTGTATTTACCATGCTTGTGGCTCTCCTTACAAACAACGTCGGCATACTGTGGATTGCAATGGAGATGGCCACATTGTCAAGCGTCTTACTGGTATCGTTGTACCGCACACCGTCATCGATAGAGGCGGCTTGGAAGTACTTTATCCTCTGTGGCGTGGGCATTGCACAGGCGCTCTTTGGGACGATACTGCTCTATCTGGCAGCCGAAAAGGTGCTTGGAGAGGGCGGGGACGCCCTTCTGTGGACAAACCTTAATCAGGTAAAAAGCTTGATGGAGCCAAACGTGTTGTCTCTGGCCTTTGTGTTTCTCATGGTTGGGTATGGCACAAAGATGGGTCTTGTCCCAGTGCACCACTGGCTGCCTGATGCCTACAGCGAGGGAGCCTTTCCAGCAGCCATCCTGTCAGGCCTTCTCCTAAACGTAGCGCTCTATGCCTTGGTCAGGTTCAAGGTGCTTGTAGATGGTTCATTGGGCACACACCATGCCGGCAATATTATGATGGGCTTTGGACTGCTTTCGCTTATGATATCAGCCTTTTCAATCTTGAGACAGAAGGATATAAAACGGATGTTTGCCTATTCCTCCATAGAGCACATGGGCATAGCGACGTTTGCCTTTGGCCTTGGCGGGGCTGTAGCCACATTTGGTGCCCTGCTACACATGTTCATGCACAGCCTGACAAAGGCGTCGTTGTTTTTTACCTGTGGCCATGCTATACAGATGCACCAGACATCGGAGATGACTAGGATTAGGGGGCTTATCAGGGGTAATCCGCTTGTAGGCTGGGGGCTGATGTTTGGGGTCATGGCCATTGTAGGGATGCCTCCGTTTGGGATATTTACGAGTGAGTTCTTGATCCTGACAGAGACCGTGAAGGATGCGCCGTATCTGACCCCTTTTCTTCTTGTGGGCCTTGCTGTGGCCGCTGCAGCGCTCTTCAGAAGGGTTCAGTCGATGGTGATGGCAGATGCACCCTCTTATCAGAAATCGATAAACACAGCTTACGTGCCAATAGTCCTACACCTGGCGTTAATACTGGCTGTTGGAATCTACATGCCTGATATCCTCAACCAGTGGCTTAAAAACATAGTGGAATATATGAAGTAAGACAGGGATTAAAAATGGAGGGCTTTGCCCTCCCTCAGACCCACCCACAAGGGGACCAGTCCCCTTGACCCCATTATATCTAAAATTTATACCCAATGTTTCAATTGTATACTGAACTATTGCTAATTTTCGTTATAAATAACTTGACAATGCCACATTTAAGGATTATACTAATAAAGTCTTGTTTAAAGGAAGAAAAAATGTAGTTATCGTACTAATAGTTATCGTTCTTATCTTGTCTCACGCCTCTATCAACGACGCAATGAAGAAATCATCGGATGAGTTTAGTCTTAAGGCCTCAAAAAGTACGACGGAACATCCACCAGCTTATGTCTTCGATGGTGTAACAGATGGAGATGGTTTCTGGGAGCCTACCGGGGCTTACCCCTTCTGGATAGAAGTCATTTATGGCAGCTCAAAGATCATAAAAAAGTATTCTCTATGCTCAGGGTCTGATGCAGAGGAGCGGATGCCTGTTTCATGGCAGCTACATGGTTCTGATGATGGCCTTACATGGGAAATTTTAGATATAAGGGCAAATGTAAAGTCGTGGAAAAAGAGACAGATACGGGACTATACCGTCTTAAAACCTAAAGCCTTTAAACACTATCGTTTGCGTTTTACAGAAGGTGGTAATCCGACGGTCATGCGCATTTATGAGATTAATTTATATGATGATGATGGCACTAATAGTATGAAGGGTGGTTTTATGGAGCTGCCTGATGGCTCAATTGGATGGCCAAATGTAAGGATGACAAATAGAGTGGGTGGAGGTGGATTGTCCGATCTTAAAGGCGTAGGGAAACGTGCGCAGCCCGGTGGTACGATTGCTATACAGCCAAGAGGAGATTATATGCGTGGAGCAATAGATATGCTCCCTACGGCAGGGAAGTTACCCCAGGCCGACGCCCTGGCTGAGGTCACCCTCCATAGGATTGTGCCGTCAAAAAGTGGATTTGAGATGGTTCGTTACGCTGCCCTTGCTACCGATACAGTTCCTTTTGGTATTATTGTTGAGTCTGGCGGGGCAGGCAAGGCCAGACCTTTTGTATTTTGGACGTTAAGAGAGGAAACTGCGGACTTTTCTAAAATGCTATTTTCTGAGGCATTCCGCATTACAGAAGACGGGTTAGTGCAAGTAGGTCGAAAACGTGGCAGCGGTACTGCTGACAAGATTCTCAAAGACGACCCCGCTTTGGTTGATAGTAAGCCGGTAGATGCGCTATTTCTTGAAAAACAAGACCCTGGCAAACAAGGGGTTTATAATTCAGACTATCTTAAGATCGTCGCTAAAAGCAGAGACTCTCGAAAGGTTCATCGCTATGAATGGCGATTGAACGTACAAATTAATGACAAGAACAACGATGCCGCCCTTGTAATCTCTTCAAGTAAGGACGGTTCTTCATATAATGACAAACTAATAGTGCGACATGATGGCAATGTTGAATTATCAGACCCAGAAGCAGGCATTGTTATGTCCTCACCTGGTGGTAAACGATTTAAAATCACTGTCGATGACGCAGGCAGGCAGAAAACCTCTCCTATAAAGTAGCCAACTATAACAGAGGGCCAGATATGAACATCCTTAAAGACGCAATAACCTCAGCCTGCTATATATCAACGGGCCGCACCTGTATTGGGGCGGAGGTAAAATATGATACGAGTCAATACCCCGCAACGGTGCCATCTTGCATAGTTCCAAGGGCAGGCTTTGTTGCGGCGGCACGGGTGATGAATAGTGTTTATGCCTTTTTGGTTGCCCAATGGGCAGGCGATGAGACTCAGAGTCGTGATTGTTTTTCAGTATATGCCTGTTACAGGAAGGAGTCGGAGTACCTCATCATAAGAACCGACGTCCCTGCGACTGATCCTACCTTCCCAAGCCTCACATCCGAGTACGTCTGTGCCTATCGTTTCGAGCGGCAGATACACAGCCTTATGGGTATCACACCGGTTGGCCATCCGGACTTACGGCCGTGGATAAAGTTTGAAGACTGGCCGCAGGATGCGTGGCCGCTGCGTAAGTCCTTTGACGCGTTGCAGACCATGCCCCGAGTCGATGGACAATACCAGTGGGTCAGGGCAGAGGGTGAGGGTGTTTACGAGATACCCGTAGGTCCGGTACATGCCGGCATTATTGAGCCCGGGCACTTTCGATTTCAGGCTGTGGGTGAACACGTCATAAATCTTGAGGAGCGGCTGGGCTACGTCCACAAGGGCATTGAAAAGAGGTTTGAGTCGCTTTCCTGGCATGACGGCGTGAGGCTTGCCGGCAGGGTCTCTGGCGATACTACCGTTGCGCACAGCCTTGCCTACTGCATGGCGCTTGAAGCCATGACACAGTGCGTCATACCTCAGAGGGCACACTGGCTGCGGGCGCTCTTTCTTGAACGTGAGCGGATAGCCAATCACCTTGGCGACTTAGGTGCTATATGCAACGACGTGGCCTTTGCACTGATGCTGTTTCAGTTTTCAAGGCTAAAGGAGATGATTGTCCGCACTAATCTTAGGCTCTTTGGTCACAGGTTTATCATGGACAGGGTTATACCAGGCGGGGTGGCCGTTGATGTCGATTCCTCTGGTGTCAAGGACGTGCTGGTGGAGATGACACAGTTAGAAGACGAGTTTGAGAGGCTCGTTGCTATCTATGATAGCAATCCCTCTTTAGAAGATAGAGTAAGGGACACAGGTATCCTTGCGCCTGAGAAGGCACGGGAGTTGGGCGTCGTTGGTATTGTTGCGCGGGCCAGCGGTTTGAATGTAGACTGCCGTATCCACTATCCCTTCCCTCCGTACGACCGTTTTGAGGTCAAGGTACCGGTTTTAGTCTCCGGCGACGTTCATGCGAGGGCGTGGGTCAGGGTCGAGGAGGTTAGGCAGTCCATAGTCTTAATCCGCAGGATACTCAACAGCCTGCCTGTGGGAGACATATCAACTGCTGTCGTGCAACCACAAGCGGGCAGGGCTGGATTTGCAGCCGTTGAGGGGTGGCGCGGGGAGATCATCTACTGGCTTAGCAGCGACCCGCAGGGACAGGTAAATCGCTGTATGGTCAGGGACCCATCCAGTGTAAACTGGCTGGCTCTGGAGCAGGCTATCCCAGGCAATATAGTGCCTGACTTTCCGCTCTGCAACAAGAGTTTTAATCAATCGTATTCAGGGCACGATTTATGATAAGTATACTAAATCAGATATTTCGCACAGGTATAGTAACTGAGCCGCTTTCTCAGCTGCCTGATGCAACAGTCATCAAAGAAACAGTCAGCCAGTTAGAAGAGGGAATAAAGAAGCGTTTTAGGCAGAGTCTCACCATACGGCAGGTGGATGCCGGCTCGTGCAACGGCTGCGAGCTTGAGATCCATGCCATTAACAATCCTATTTATAATTGCGAAAGGTTTGGTATACATTTTACCGCCTCACCGAGGTTCGCTGACATGCTCTTGGTTACCGGGCCGGTAACGAGAAACATGGAGACAGCCCTCATCAGGACGTACAACTCCACCCCCGCGCCAAAACTCGTGGTAGCTGTAGGTGATTGTGGCTGTAGCGGTGGAATCTTTGGAGAGAGCTATGCCTGCCTTGGAGGGATCGACAAGGTGATTCCCGTGAACGTCTACATCCCAGGCTGCCCTCCAACCCCCGATGTCTTATTAAACGGTATACTCCGCGCTATTGGAGGATAGAATGGAGTGGGTTTTGCTTTTTGAACGACAATGACTAAAATCATTTGTATCTTATTCGAGTTTTTATCGTGGTTTCCACGTAACCGGACATTTCTATTTTGCCCTGACACAGGTGATTTGGCCTCTTGACACATTGTAAAAAGAACTGTTAGTATCTTGTCGCATGATTGCAGTACCGATATTGCTGCATATCATTAGTTCTTTATACCTTAAGATAATAATATGCTAATTAAATATGAATTTACATATAAAGGAGAAAACACCGTAAATATGTTAACGTCAGAGATAAGAAAATACGTAATAGTTCAGTATACGATTGAAGCATTGTGTCTAAACATGATATTATGGGGTCAAGGGGACCAGTCCCCTTGACCCCATTAATTTTTATTGTCCCCCATGAAATTCTTATGCACCCAAAGATACAGTCCAAAAGATTTTTTTACATAGGTTCTGATATTATATAAAGATGATGCGAAACATTGACAATGATTTACTAAAGAAAGAGGTAGCCGTGCTCTGCGTTGAGGATGAGCTTATTATAATGGAAAGCCTCAGAATCGTTCTTAAACGTAGATTTGAACGGACTTACATGGCATTAAACGGGAAGATTGGCCTTGATTTGTTTAATGAGCATAAGGTTGATATTGTGATCACCGACATTATGATGCCCGTAATGGATGGTATAGAGATGGTAAAGAGGATCTTAGAATCAAAACCGTATACTCCTATCATCATACTGAGCGCCCTTAACGATGAGCCTTATCTGATAAAGGCAAAAGAGCTTGGCATCAAGTATTATATAACCAAGCCTTTTAGTGACGAGGATTTCTTCTCGGTTATCTATGAGGCAGCAAGAGAGGTACTCGAAAATAGAGATAACCCTACCGTTTAAATGCCATCTTAAGGGAATATAGACCATCCTCGTTGTGCATTTCTGTGTCGAAATCCATCTTCTCAAACAGCTTTATCATGGCTCTGTTATGGGCAAGCACCTCTGCCGTAAAACCAAGTAGGCCCTGCTGCTTGGCGATAAAGGTGAGATAGGAGACAAGCTCAAACCCAATGCCCTTGCCCTGATATTCATCCCTGATTACAAAGGCTGCATCAGCAGTGTGGGCATCGGGGTTGACCTCATACTGGCCCATACCAACAACAATCTCCTTTGCCTCTACAAAGGGGACTTCATTGACCACTGCTAATACTGTTACCTTAGTGATATAGTCTATTGCCATATACTCTTGTAGTCTTTCATGCGGCATGTCCTTTCTTACCGATATAAACCTCTTATAAAGTGTTTCGTCTGAGAGGCTGTAAAAAAAGTCCTTTAACAGGGGTTCGTCGCTTATACGCACCGGACGGAGAAAGATCTCAAGACCCTTTTGTGTGGTCTTATATGTCTCCAGCTCCTTTTGATATCGAGTCGTCTCTGTATGGACGTAGACCTGGTCCTTATAGATGAGGTTGAGTTCCCTGGCCTGTTCAATAAGTTGTTTCCTGAATCTTGGATGGGCAATGGCAATTAACTCCATAGAGCGTTGTCTTATGTTTTTACCATGCAGGTACGCTATCCCATATTCTGTAACAACGTAGTGCACGTCGCCTCGGTTGAGCGTGGTGCCTGCGCCCTCGCTCAGAAATGGGACGATCCTTGATATCTCCCCTGCCTCGGCTGTGGACTGGAGGGTCAGGATGGTTTTGCCGTTCTTAGCCATAACGGTACCGCGCATAAAGTCTGCCTGTCCCCCGATACCGCTGTAAAACGTCCTGCCTATGGACTCGGCTGAGGCCTGACCGGTGAGGTCTATCTGCAGGGCGCTGTTGATGGCTGTCATGTTGCTGTGCTGTGCGATGATGAACGGGTTGTTTGTGTAATCTATGGAACGGAACTCAACAGAGGGATTGTCGTTTATAAACGTATAGGTCGACTCACTGCCCATGCAGAAAGAGGCCACAGTCTTGTAACGGTTGAGTGTCTTTTTTGAGTTGTCTATGACCCCGTTTTTTATTAACTGCACGATGCCGTCAGACAGCAGCTCCGTGTGTACGCCGAGGTGTTTTTTATCGGCGAGGTTGGCCAATATCGCATTAGGGATGCTTCCGTAGCCAACCTGTATGGTATCGCCATCCTGGATAAGGCGCCTGACGTATCTGCCAATTGATTGGACGATATCATCCTCGGCCTCTGGATGATACTCAAGCAGAGGTTCATCGGCCTCTATGATGAAGTCTACGTCCTTGATGTGTATAAAGCCATCCCCGTGTACCCTGGGCATGTTGGCGTTGACCTGGGCGATAATAAGCCGGGCAGATTCCACTGCTGCCTTTACGATATCAACGCTTATGCCGAGGCTCAAAAAGCCGTGTCTGTCCACGGCAGAGGTCTGGATGAGAGCAACGTCAATGGGTACAAGGCGTTGGTAAAAGAGCTGTGGTGTTTGGGATAAGAAAACTGGCGTATAGTCAGCCAAGCCGGTGTTGACCGCTGTACGTGTGTTGTTGCCAATGAAGAATGAGTTATGTCGAAAGTTGGCCTTGAACTTCTCATCCGTGTAGGGGGCCACACCAAGGTTCCAGACCTGAAAGAACTCGGCGTCACTAAAGGCCTTCGGGTGGTTTTCTACGTACTTGATAAGCGCCCTGACAAGGGATTGTGGTTCGCCGCAGCCGGTGCCTATGAATATCCTATCGCCCCTGTGGATGCGGCTAAAGATATGCTCCTCCGAGGCCTTCTTCTGAAGATAAAGCCCTTGCAGGTCATTGGGTTGGCTGGTGTATTCGTTCATTGAGTTTAGAAGAGTGCCCCCTCAGACCTAACGCTGCTGCCTTAAGGCTGTGAAAATAAATAAGGAGGACTTTGCCTACAGTCGCAGGGGGTTCGCAACCCCCTCCCTAGACCCTTCCACAAGGGGAGGGGTGAGGCACCCCGGTCACAAAGAAGCCCCCTTGACCCCATTATTTTATCATGTAATTTGAACAATCTTAATAAGGTGGTAGTGAATATTAGTAGTTCTCGGCCATTATCTCGAAGTGGGATATGGGGTGAGCGCAAGCCGGGCAGGTATCAGGTGCAGATCTTCCCTCAACGACTAAACCGCAGTTACGGCACTTCCATTTAACAGCCTCTGGCCGGGCAAATACCTCATTCTTTTTTATGTTTTCCATGAGCTTGCGAAATCTCTTTTCGTGTTGAATCTCAACAAGACTTATTGCCCTGAAGGCGATGGCTGCCTCTTTAAAACCTTCTTCATCGGCAATCTTGGCAAAGCCTGGGTACAACGTTGTGTGCTCATGGTTTTCGCCAGCCGCCGCCTGACCAAGGTTCTCCAGGGTCTGTCCAATGATGCCGGCTGGATAGGCGGCGGTTATCTCGACATCTCCGCCCTCGAGAAACTTAAAGAACGTCTTAGCGTGTACCATTTCGTTTTCTGCTGTCTCAAGAAAAATGGCTGCTATCTGTTCATAGCCCTCTTTTTTTGCCGCCTTGGCAAAATACGCGTATCGGTTCCTCGCCTGCGACTCACCGGCAAAGGCTGCCAACAGGTTCTTCTCGGTTCTTGACCCTTTTAAACTACTCACGATTTACCTCCTTATGTTTTTTTGTTTATACATAGATTATACACAATGTTCTAGTCTTTTTGCTTATTATCTTATAACTGAGAGTGCATAAGGAAGTTGTGGGAAATTATGTCATTCCCATGTTCAAGCCAGGGGCAGGCTCTGCGAAAGCAGGAATCTATTAGCTTGTGTATTGCCCTGTCTTGCACGGCAATGACAAAACGACCCAAAAGTTTCTTATACATCCGTAATGGACATTGACGCAAGGATAAGGGAACTGGAGTCTATAACACATAACAGATAGTTGACAAGATTGAGATATTATGATAACTTCGTAAGGGGTGGTTATCCATATGGAAAGGAAGGTGATATGTCGAGTAATTTTAAGAAGGAAGCCCTTTTATCTTAGGAAGTGATGAGGAAGACGCTGTTTTTATCTTTGTCGTGTAGAGAAGGGATATTGTTGAAAGACACTTAACAACAACACTTTAAGGAGAATAAGTTAATGAGAAAAAGAAACGTATTGTTCCTCTTGTTACTCTCGTTCATGTTTGTGGCAGCCAGCGCAGCTTTTATGATAGCGCAGGCTGTTGCAGCGAACTGTACAATGTCGGAGGTTACACTCAATCCTATGGACAAGCAATTCTCGTCCGCAGCCGGCAGCGGGTCATTCTCTGTGACAACGACCACGAGTTGCACATGGAACGCTACAACTGCTGATACCAGTTGGGTGACCATCACATCTGGTGTCTCAGGTACTGGTAATGGGACGTTGAATTACAGTATAACGCAAAATACAGGCACTAGCGCACGTACTGGCATAATCAACGTTGCAGGCCAAGCCTTTACGGTTAAACAAGATGCCGCTGGCGGAACGAACTGTACGGTAACACTCAGTCCAGTGGATAAGCAATTCCCAGCCTCTGGCGGTACGGGCTCGTTCAGTGTAACAGCCAGCAGCTCCAGTTGCACATGGACTGCAAACACTGTTGATACGTGGGTGACCATCACCTCCGGCGCCTCAGGCACTGGCAACGGGACAGTGAATTACAGCGTTGCCCAAAACACTGGCACAAGCGCCCGCACTGGTATAATCAACGTTGCAGGCCAAGCCTTTACAGTTAAACAAGATGCCGCTGGCGGAACGAACTGTACCGTCTCACTCAACCCGCTAAACAAGCAATATCCAGCCTCCGGCGGTACTGGCTCTTTCAGTGTAACATCCAGCAGCTCCAGTTGCACATGGACTGCAAACACTGTTGATACGTGGGTGACCATCACCTCCGGCGCCTCAGGCACTGGCAACGGGACAGTGAATTACAGCGTTGCTCAAAACACTGGCTCTACTCCGCGCACTGGTATAATCAACGTTTCAGGCCAGGCTTTTACGGTTAAACAGGACCCGGCTGGAACAGTCTGCACTGGTGTTGTACTCAATCCAATGAGTAAGAACTTCCCATCCTCTGGTGGCAGTGGCTCGTTTAGTATAACTGCTTCTACCAGTTGTACATGGAATGCAACAACAGCCGACAGTTGGGTAACCATAACCTCTGGTGCCTCAGGCACAGGTAACGGAACTGTAAACTACTCCGTTGCACAAAACACTAGCTCGAACGTACGCACAGGTATTATCAATGTGGCTGGCTTTGCCTTTATGATCCAACAGGATCCTGCTGGTTCAAACTGTACGGGGATTGCAATCAGTCCAACAAGCAAGCAATTTGCTGCTTCTGGTGGCAGTGGCTCATTTAACGTAACGGCTCCTACTGGCTGTACGTGGAATGCCACAACGGCAGATACCTGGATAACCATCACCTCTGGATCCTCAGGCACTGGTAACGCAACCGTAAACTACACTGTTGCACAAAACACAGGCACAAGCACACGCACAGGTATTATCAACATAGCGGGTGCGGTCTTTACGATTAAACAAGACCCTGACACGGCCAACTGTAGTGGTGTTGTGCTCAGTCCAACGCAAAAGAATTATCCATCATCTGGTGGCAGCGGTTCATTCAGTGTAACGGCTCCTACTGGCTGTACGTGGAATGCCACAACGGCTGACAGTTGGTTGACCATAACCTCTGGCGCTTCAGGCAGTGGAAATGGAACCGTAAACTTCACCGTTTCTCAAAACACAGGCACTTCCCCTCGCACAGGGATAATCAACCTGGCTGGTAAGAGCTTTACCGTTATTCAGGATCCTGTCTCATCAAACTGTAGCGGTGTTGCACTCAATCCTATGAATAAGAATTATCCATCATCTGGCGGTA
Source organism: Nitrospirae bacterium MYbinv3 (assembly GCA_002753395.1). Lineage (GTDB taxonomy): Bacteria > Nitrospirota > Thermodesulfovibrionia > Thermodesulfovibrionales > Magnetobacteriaceae > Magnetobacterium. The sequence continues at coordinate 53,705 of PEAB01000010.1, forward strand.
CCGGTTCATTTAGTGTAACGGCTCCTACTAGTTGTACGTGGAATGCCACAACCGCAGACAGTTGGGTAACCATCACATCAGGTGCTTCAGGCAGCGGTAATGGTACCGTAAACTTCAGTGTGGCTCAAAACACTGGTACAAGTGTACGTACGGGGATAATTAACGTTGCAGGCCAGGCATTTACCATTGTGCAGGATTCTACCTCAACTAACTGCACTGGGATTACAATCAGCCCGACCAGTAAGAACTTTGCAGCGGCAGGAGGAAGCGGCAGCGCTAGCGTAACGGCAGCAACCGGTTGTACGTGGAGTGCCGCAAGCAGCGCCAATTGGATAATCATAACCTCCGGCAGCGCAGGAACCGGTAACGGTACGGTGAGCTACAATGTAGAGCAAAACATTGGTACCAACCCAAGGACCGGTAAGATGACCATAGGAGGTCAGACCTTAACGATTACTCAGGATGCTGCTACATCATGTACCATACTAATGTCCCCAACAACCAAACAGTTCCTATCATATGGTGGCAGCGAGGTTGTAAACGTATCGGCTGCCAGCGAATGTAGCTGGACGGCAGCCAGTAATGACAGTTGGATAACAATTACATCCCCAACTTCTGGTACTGGCAATGGGGCCGTATCCTATAGCGTGTCATCAAACACGGGGGCTGCACGCACCGGTACAATGACCATAGGTGGATTGACTTTTACGGTCACTCAGACGGGTACGGACTGCACCAGTGGTATGTCGATAAACCCAACGAGTAAGAATTTCATCTCATCTGGAGGTAGCGACACCGTCAATGTGACAACCCCCAACACTGGTTGTTCGTGGACGGCTATCAGCAATGACAGTTGGATAAATATAACAGCAGGCAGCTCTGCTACCGGCAACGCAACCGTATCATATACCGTATCGTCAAACACAACTTCAAGCAAACGCACTGGTACAATGACCATTGCAGGGCAGACATTTACAGTAACCCAAGATGCTCCTCAATCAGGTCAAATGGAGCTTACGGTTACGATTGTAAATGGTAAACCCCCAGTGACCGAAGGTACAGGCAATATGAGGGCATCCGAGATGGAAGGCCCAGGTGCTGGCACTGTGACTGTATCGAATGGGAAGTTTACCTGGAGTCATGATGGTAAAATCGGTACGGCGTCTTTTACCAAGGATGCTGAGCTTGTTCTTACAGCGATAGAGGGTTTAGGTTTGACGGTTAAGGCCTGGACTGGCTGTGATTCAATTATAGGCAGCGTAAATTGTATGGTCAAGATGGCAGAAAACAAGAAGATAACCATAGAATTTTCTGCCCCTAAGACAGTCCAATACGACTTTGACGGTGATGGCAATAGTGATGTGGTGTGGAGAAATGCCACAAATGGAGATGTCTACATATGGATGATGGACGGGACAACCATAAAGGGCGGCGACTATGTGGTTAGAAACACCGGTCTGGACTGGGACATAAAGGCAGTAGGCGACTTTAACGGCGATGGCAGGGCTGACATCCTCTGGCAAAACAATACAACTGGCGACGTCTACATATTCCTTATGAACGGTACGCAGATATCAACCGGTGGTTTTGCTGTAAGAGGTCTGCCAAAGGAGTGGACAGTCAACGCACTTGGTGATTTTGATGGCGATGGCAAGACCGACATAATGTGGAGAAACACCGTAAATGGTGACATCTACATCTGGTTAATGGACGGGACAATGATTGTTGGCGGCGGTTTTGTGATCAGATCCATTGGCCTAGACTGGGAAGTCAAGATCGTTAGTGACCTAAATGGCGACAAGATGAGCGACATAATCTGGCAGAACAAGACAAGCGGTGATGTCTTTGTTTGGCTAATGAACGGTCTAACGGTATTAAGTCAGGGCTATGCTGCCAAGGGTGTCCCAAGCAATTGGCAGATACTGACTATCAGCGACTTTGATGGCGATGGCAAGGCTGACATACTGTGGCAAGATACGACCGTTGGAGATTATGTCGTCTGGTTAATGGATGGGACAACGGTACGCGGCGGAGGATATGTCTCCCGTGGAGTACCGTCAAACTGGCAGGTAATGAAGGCAGGAGATTACAACGGTAATGGCAAGGCCGACATCATCTGGAGGGACAACAATACCGGAGACGTGTACCTATATCTCATGGATGGCGCAACGACTATAGGCGGTGGTTTTGTCGCAAGCGGTGTTCCCAGCAACTGGCAGACAAGATAAACACTAAAACCAAAAACCTAAGATAACAAAAAAGGGGCTGCTAAAACAGCCCCTTTTTTTGGGTAGCTCTGCAGAGGTTGTGATATTAACCCTCCTCCCTTGATGAGAGGGGTTAGTGGTAATGCTATTGATTTAAGCAACCGCGACTGGTATTTACGGGGTCAAGGGGACGAGTTCCCTTGTGAGAGGGTCTAGGGAGGGGGTTGCGAACCCCTGCGACTGTAGGCAAAGCCCTCCCTACTTTTTTCTTCTACGCAGTCTTAAGTCAACCTACTTCGGAGTTACTCCTTCTTGTTCAAGACGTTAAGCACGCGCTTTTCTATCCACATCTTGTCCCACCACGCGACGGGGCTTACGTACTGCCCATGCAAGAGCATAGCAAAGTGCACGTGGTCGCCGCCGGCAAACCCAGTCATACCGCTGTGTCCTACAATAGAGGCCCTCTCCACATTTTGACCAACCGTAACATCTATAGTGGACAGGTGAGCGTAGAAACTCATCAATCCAAGACCGTGGTCAATTATTATGACGTTGCCATATATGCCAAGGTCCCCAGTAAACAGGATCACACCGCTGTTAGCCGCCTCTACAGGGATGTTGCTTAGGGAGGCTAGGTCAAAACCCAGATGCCTGCTGTTGCTGACTATCTTGCCCTCATACTCGTAACTCCTTAAATCACCGAAATGGGCAAAGACCTTGCTGTTTTTCATCTGCACAAACGGCCCGCTCCACAACATCTTGTTAGCGCTGGTCTTTGTGAGTCCTTTTATCTTTTCCTCTGCCTCTGCCCTCCATTTCTCATTCACGGTCTTGAAGGCATCTAAGGGGGGCATATCAGTTGTCTTTAAAAGGGGATAGACATGCCTCTTCACAAAGTCTTCCGTTATCTTCAGGGTGTCCTTCCTGTATACAGTCCTTTTTAATATCGTCTTGACCGGAGTTGATGCCTTGTTTCCTGCCAAATCTACCGCCTCTGCAAAGATAGGGGTGTTAAGGGGCAGATCTAGCCCTATGGGATAGATAACAAAAAAACGCTGCTTGTCCTCAGATATTTCGTTTGTAGCCGGATATGTGTTGTCTGCCTCCTTTATATAGACGCTCTTTGCATCCTTGGCCTTTATAAGCGCAGCGGCTGAAGACCCCTGATCTGTAATATAGGAGCAGTCGATTAAGGATATCTCTGGCGGGATTGTGTCTATTGTAGTAGAGACAATCTCTTGAGTCTTTGCAAACCGCCCTGCAACAGCCTTTACTGTTATCTCGGCCTTGCCGTCCTCAATAGAGAGTTTTCGTGGTTCAATAGTCAACGTCAGGTCAACGAGTTTTTTGTTTGGCATGTCTTTCAATAGCGAGGTTTCCTTGGCGTTTTGGCTCATAGAGACCTCTACGTACTTTATGGCGGCGTTACTGGAGAGCTTTAATTGAACCATCTTCTTAGCGGGAATCTGCTCAAGCTCTTTTAGGTCCTCTATAACAGGTGCTTTTGACCTAAATATAAACAGCAGCAACCCCACAAGACAAAGGGTGCCACCTGCAATTGCTATTATTATAGTCTGCTTTTTCATCTATGGTATGGATATCCCGTAACTCTTTATCTTTCTATGTAGGTTACTTCTTTCAATCTGCAGGGCCTCGGCCGTCTTAGAGACGTTCCATTTATGTTTTATCAGTTGCTTGATTATATAATCCTTTTCAAAGCTATCCCGTGCCTCTCTGAGGGTCTCAAAGGCAAAGTAGTCAACGGAGGTATTCTTATAAATGGAGACCTCGCTGCTCGTAATGACCTTGGCTTGAACCATTATGAACAAACGTTCAAGCGTGTTCTTTAACTCCCTGACGTTGCCTGGCCAGTCGTAGTTGTTAAGTATCTTTTGAGCATCCTTGTCGATGGTCTTAACAGGTTTACCGTACTCGGTTGCAAAGAGGTTCATGAAGTAGTCTATCAATATTGGCAGGTCTTCTTTTCTCTCCCGCAGGGGGGGGACAATAATGGGGATGACGTTGAGTCTGAAAAAAAGATCCTCTCTGAACTTGCCCTCTTTAACCTCTTTGGGCAGGTCCTTGTTCGTAGCGGCTATAATCCTAACGTCCACCTTTATATTCTTACTGCCGCCAACCCGCTGAAACTCTTGGGTCTCTATGACTCTCAGCACCTTTGCCTGCGTGGTCAGGGACATATCACCTATTTCGTCTAAAAACAGCGTACCCTCGTGGGAAAGCTCAAATTTGCCCTTCTTTTTCTCAAACGCCCCTGTAAAAGACCCCTTTTCATGTCCAAACAGCTCGCTTTCAATAAGCTCAGTCGGTATTGCCACACAGTTGACCTCTACAAAAGGCTTGTTAGCCCTGTCGCTCTGCAGGTGCAGGTTTCTAGCCACAAGCTCCTTGCCCGATCCGCTCTCGCCCATGATCAGCACCCTGGCGTTGCTCTTACCTGCAATTTCGACCTGATTTATTAGCTCAGCCATGCCCTCGGACTCACCGATCATCATGTAGCGTTTTATGGTTTCCTTCCTGAGAGACTCGTTTTGTAACTGTAGTTCCTTTCGCTCTATGGCCCTCTTTACCGTTAGCAGCACTCGCTCCAGAGACAGAGGTTTTTCAAGGAAATCGTATGCCCCCATCTTGGTTGACTTCACGGCCTGATCTATCTTGCCGTGTCCAGAGATTATTATCACCGGTATGTACTGGTTGATCTTTTTGATCTCCTCAAGGGTATCTATCCCGTCCATGCCAGGCAGCCACAGGTCGAGAAATATGACATCGGGTGTGTGCTTGTTCACAAACTCCACGGCCTCCTCACCGGAGGAGGCTACGACAACGCTAAAGCCCTCATCCTCGAATATCTCACCGAGGGTCTCCCTGATGCTTTGCTCGTCGTCTACTATCAGTATGGTATTGTCGCTCATCTTTATTACAACCCTTTAACCCTACGGGCCTTTAATCAGTAACAGGGCAGCTCTATCTTAAATATGGAGCCTTTGGGTACGTTATCGCTAACCTTGATACTTCCCTTGTGCTCCATGACGATCCGCTGTGCTATGGCAAGCCCTAACCCTGTGCCGTTCTTCCTTCTTGAAAAGTATGGCTGAAACAGCTTGTCCTTGTCCTCTTCATCTATGCCTTTGCCATTATCGCTTATTTCAATGAGGATGTACGAATGACTCTCATCCTCTTTTACGATTATACCTATTTTACCATTTTCTTCAATTGCTTGGATTGCATTGTCAAAAATATTTATCAGCACCCGTTTGAACTGCTCAGGGTCAAGCATGATCTCTTTGACGTCTGTTTCGTAATAGAGTTGTATCTCTAACGTTTCATACTCCCGGTAGAGGTCTATGACCTCGTTTATTAGTGAGTTTAGATCTGATGAGGTCAACTCTATGTCGGGCATCCTGCCGTAGCGTGAGAACTCGTTGACCAGTCGTTGAAGGCCATCGACCTCTTTTACGATGGTGCTGGTAGCCTTTTCTATAATCCGGTCGAAGTTGACGTCTTTGTTCTTCCACCGTTTGAGGAGCCTCTCGGCTGAGAGTTTGATGGGAGTGAGGGGGTTTTTGATCTCATGAGTGAGGCGTTTTGCAACGTCCTGCCAGGCAAGCGCCTTTTCTGCCTGTATAAGCTCCGTAAGGTCGTCAAAGACCACTAAGGTGCCTAGGGAGTTCTTTGCCTCGTCCTTCAGTTGGATGATGAAGATCCTTAGCACCATGTTCTTGCCGCTTATGGAGAGCTTCATCTGCTCTTTAACGCTGTGGAAGTTGTGCAGGTTTATACCCTTTATGAATGAGTGAAATTCGTCTGAGTGTATGTTTTTGACCAGCTCTGTGTATAGTCTGTTGACCACCTCATCGGTCTTGACATCTAAGATGTTGGCTGCCGCTCCGTTTATGGTTATTACCCTGCTCTGGTCATCTAGGAAGATGACGCCTGAGTTTATATTGTTGATGATACTCTCCATGCACAACCTTCTTCTGTCAGACTCTAGGTAGGCGTTATGCAAAGACAGTTCGGTGTTTCTTATCTTTTCAATCATGCTGTTAAAGGACAGTATGAGTCTGCCAATCTCGCCATCCCCGCTGGGGTCGACGATGGTATCGAAGTTGCCCTGTGAGATTATGGTTGTTGCACGTACAAGATTCTGTATTGGCTCTGTAATCCCCCGTGAGATCCTCATTGCTATCCAGAGGGCGATGGATACGACTAATAGTGTGATAAAGCCTAAGATTATCAGTAAGTTTGCCTTAAGCGGCATTTTATATGCCTTGAGTGTCCCATAGTTTTTATATGCAGATTGTATGTCCTCCACCTTGTTGGTTATCTCAACAGGAAGTGTTGTGCTCAGGAGCAAGACCTCCTTGACAATCCCGTCTCTTTTTACAGGCACAGCCGCTCGTATTATGTCTACGCTGCCGCTGCTTATAACCACTGTGCTGTTAATCCCTCTGAAGGCATTTCGTATCACCTCGGAGTTATCCTCTGACTCGTTTTTAACTACTTCTATGTGGTATCTACCGGATGGTCTTGCACCTTCGCTTATGGCTATGGCGTCGATGAGGGTGTTGTCTCTGACCATATCGTAAAAGCTAGTGGCAAGGGTGAAGGCATCGCTTACGGGTTTATTTATAAATGGTGTAAACCACTTATCTATGTAGTTGGTGACCAACCCGCTGGCAATAATAAAGAGCATAGCAGAGGGTAAGAGCGTTATGCCTACAAAGATTATGACCAGCTTGGTCTTAAAGCGATAGCCAGTGCGCCGCTTCTTTCTCTCTACGTAGAGCTTAATGAGGCTGTTAAACAAAATGATGGTAAGCGTAAAGAGTGCCAAAAGCGTCAGGATAAATAGCACGACGATTATAATCTTAGGTGTAACGCCCCTTTCAAACTTCAATACCGAGGCGTCAAACATACGAATGCCTATCAGCGCCATGACAAGCGCTAAGAGCGCTGCCCATAACCGGTAATGTCTCAACTTTCTATTATCCTCATCTGAGCTTTATCTTGAATTCTTCTGTGTCCTTTTTTATTTTAAAGTCCTTGTCGTCAACAAAAAACAGGACGTAAGAGTAAAACTGCGGCGGTTTTTGCTTGATCGATTCAATGGTAATCCTTATAAAGTAGATGCCGTCCTCTTGCAGTTCGCTCAAGGATATCTGGATGTCCCTGATGCGCAAGGCCCATCGCAGCATGGAGTCAAACGAAGAGAACCGCTTTTCTAAGATAGTGGTTTCATCAACCGAGACGACCTTGAATTCGCCCTTAACGATGTTAGCGTTAAGGGTTCTTGTGAGCTTCTTGCCTCGTATGAATTCGTCTGGCCAGACGTGCCATTTCCTGAACAGGTCTACGTAAAAGACAAGCTCCTTTTGGAGCCCCTCGCGTATACTGGTTATCTGTTCTTCAGTAAGAGTGAGGGTAAGGCTAACACGTGCAGAGCTGCCGTTAAATACGACCTCCGGGCCAATTATCTCCTCAGAAGAAGCAGTTTTAGCAGCTATAATAACCGTTAAAAGTATTAGAAATGTGACGACTCTTTGCATCAATACACTGGTTTAAATATCCTAATGGTTCAGTATACCATAAACACTCCAACAATGAGTATAGGATGCTGGCCTGATGTATACGATATCCTGAAAAGCGCCATGTAGTGATATCGGTAAGAGATCTAAACGAATGGCTAACATGTAAGTACATGGACATAAACATATTTATGAATTAGGATTGAGTATTAAGGGGTCAAGGGGACTGGTCCCCTTGTGGGTGGGTCTGAGGGAGGGCAAAGCCCTCACTTTTTCCCTTCTATTCCTAAACCCACTATTCGGGGCGGAAACTATAATCTATTAATTGGTCAAAGGTATAGGGACAGGTCTCAGGCACTTCCTTGGCGCTAATTCTTGTTTCAACTTCAAATATTCGTTTAGCTTCTATAAATTCTTTAGCTATAACGGTTTCTATATTATATTTTAAGCTTGGATTGTCCTCAAGTAGACGTTTAATCTCTCTTCTTTGATTACCTATTGTTGTACTCCAACTTCCACGACGCCGCTTTGGTTGGTACTGCCATTTTAGCAGGTGCATTATTAACACTGCTAATCGGCTCGCTAACTCTCTTTTGCTGCTCCTGCCCATGTCCTCCAGTTCTTCTGCTATATTTACTATGTCTATCTCTGTGAATCTGCCTTGCCTCAACAGGTCGGCATTATGGAACGCCCATTGATAAAAATCAACTTCATAGAGATCACGAGCTGTAAGCACGTCGTTATGTGTTAAGGTATCCATAGCTATTAATCTTATACTAACATTATCCCTGAGATACTTGTCAAGGGACAGTGCAGGACAGTTTCAGGGCTAATCGCTGTTAAATACGATCATGTTGTCTCTGTGTATGACCTCGTCGGAGTACTTATAACCCAGGATAGACTCTATTTGTATGGTCTTAAGGCCGATTATTCCCTGCAGCTCCTTGTGGGAGTAATTAACAAGACCCTTGGCCACTCGCCTGCCCTCTGGGCTTATGCAGTAGAGGGCATCGCCTCTGTCAAAGCAGCCCTCTATAGAGGTAATGCCTGATGGCAGAAGGCTCTTACCCCTTAAGAGCAGTGCCTTAACCGCTCCGGCGTCTATATACAGAGCGCCCTTTGAACGTATACCCGTGGCTATCCAGCCCTTGTATGCCGCGCACTTTTTCGCAACGGGGGTAAACTCCGTACCCACGTCCTCACCATTTAGCAGCATCCTCATAAGACCGCACATCCTGCCGTTAATGATGTTTACGACGATCCCGCGCTGTGCAGCCATCTTTGCGGCTATGAGCTTAGAGTACATGCCACCCGTCCCAGATATAGAACCAGCGCCTTTTGCCAGTGCCTCTAACTCAGGGGTTATCTCTCCGACTTTTGGTATGAGTTTAGCCTCATTGTTTATTCTGGGGTCATCGGAGTAAAGGCCGTCCACGTCCGATAGGATTATAAGCCGCTCGGCGTCCAACAACGACGCCACCAGCGCAGCAAGGCGATCATTGTCGCCAAACTTCAACTCGTCTATAGAAACGGTATCGTTTTCGTTTATGATAGGGATAACTCCTAAGTCAAGGAGCGTGACAAGCGTATTTTTGGCGTTTATGTATCTCTTCCGTTCTGAAAACGCATCCCGTGTCAGGAGTACCTGTGCTACCTTTTTATTATATGCGCTAAATGCCCGCTCATAAGCCCACACTAGAGAGCTCTGTCCAACGGCTGCGGCCGCCTGCTTGAGGTTGATATCCTGTATGCGGCCCCTCAGGTTTAACTTGCACCTGCCGGCAGCCACCGCCCCGGAAGATACCACAACGGTGTGATATCCCGTATCATGCAGCGTGGATATATCCGACGCTAAATCCCTTATATGCTGCTCTTTGAGACCGCATTCGTCAGTGATAATGCTGCTTCCAATCTTTATTACTAGTATGTTCATGTCGTTGTGTTAAGCAGACTTGTGACGTCTACTTCTTCCCCTTTGTTATATTTTGTCTTAGCTGGTCGAGATTCTTTTGCGCATCAGGATGGGCAGGATTTAATCTCAGGGCTGTCTGATACTCTCTTATTGCCTCCTCTGTGCGGCCCATTACAGAGTATATCACTCCAAGGTTATTATGTGTGTTAGCGTGATCGATATTAAGACTTAGGGTTTTTTGGTATTCCTTAAGCGCCTCCTCGATCCGACCCTGCTTATGATAGACAACTCCAAGGTTGTAATATGCCTCCGTAAAGGAAGGCTTAAGCTTTATAGCTGTCTGATACTCCATGACGGCATCTTGAAAACGTCCCTGATCATGATAGAGGTCGCCAATGTTCTTGTGGGCATCGGCAAAGTCTGGGTTTATCTTTAACGCTGTCTGATATAGCCTTATGGCATCATCCAAACGCCCCTGTTTTTCATATACGTTTCCAAGATTGATGTAGGCGTCAGTGTAATCCGATTTTAGCTTTATGGCAATCTCGTACTGCTTGATGGCCTCATCAACGCGCCCCTGATCATAGTAATCGGCTCCGAGGTTGTTGTGCGGACGAACCTTGTTCGGACTCTTTTGTACAACATCCTCCCATATCGATACGCTGTTATGCCAGGTATTGTTTCTCGCATATGCAGTCATCGAAAGGGCTGTTATAATCAAGACTGCCGCAGGTATCACAATCGACCTTTGAAACCTCTCAAGCGTGTCCCTCTTTGCCATATACACAGACAACAACGCTATGATGAACCCCACTGAGGGCAGATACAGCCTGTGTTCAAAGATAACGTCTGCAATAGGTATTACGCTTGATTCTACTGACAACGACAAGAAAAACCAGAGCACCCCAAATGAGGCCAGCCTGTACCAGCATCGGTCTTCCTTGACAGACTTGGTTGAAAGGATATACATATACACGCCCACACCAATAAGAGATATAATAAACAACAGAGATATTATGACCTCCGGTCTAAACATGGTGTTGTAAACGGGATAGTCGTAATCAAGGTTTTGATATACCGGCAAAAACAACAATCTGATATAGGTTACGATTACCCTGAACTGTGTAAATAGATAATCCAGCCTGGATATATCCTGTGAGCTTGCCAACTGTATCGACTCATCTACGCTGCCTATGTCAAACAGAGCCCCCTTGCTCTGGATCAGTGACGATGGGATAATAATCATGGTAAGCATAAAGGGAAGCAAAAGCAGGGTTCTCTTTATGGCGCTGCCCTCAAAAAACATAAACTCATAGAAGGCGATCATCAGAGGCAGCGTAAAGGAGATCTCCTTTGTCTTCATTGCACAGACTGCGCAGACAATGGCGGCAACGTACATGCCTCTGTTATCCGCTGTAAGCCTGGCCTTTACGTACATAAGTACAGAAAGGAGGTAAAATAACGTGGCAAGCGATGCAAACCTCTGTATAATGTAGGTGACGGCCTGGGTTGCAACTGGATGACTGACAAACACAAGCCCGCCAAATAAAGCCAAGAGACCTACATGCGGATTAATAAAACGTGCTTGTCGTGTAAAAAAAGGGGTTTTTATGGTGAGCACTATAAGGTAGTAGACGCATATGGCATTGATGAGATGAACCGTGAGGTTAAACACGTGGTAACCCGTGACGTTAAGCCCGTGCAGTTTATAGCATAAGGCTAATGAGAAGTAGCCCAGGAGCCTGGAATAGAAGAAGTCCTTAATATTATAGATTACTGAGATGTTTTGTACCATTGACTTATTAAAAAAGTATTGAAGGTCTTTGACCAGGGGGTTTTCTGCTATATTGGGGATGTCGTCAAAGATAAAGGGCACTTTAAAGGTGTTTGAGTAGACTATAGCGCCGATGGCCACAATGAGCAGGATATGGACGATAGGCTTATGAAGCGGACCTGTATTTACTGGTACAGGGCTTGGCGTCTGTTTGTTTGCGTCAGCTTTTTTAACTTGCTTTTTCTTCATATTAATTTCCGTTATCCTCTTTAAAAAGCATGGTAAAAATCTTTATGGTTTCAAGACTATGGATACCCACTTTAGTGGGAATGACAGCAATAGCCGTTTTCCAAACATGTCATTCCTGTGTAAACAGGAATCCAGAAAGCGTAAAAGCATAGTTATCATGAAATATAAAGAAGATACAATTTTAGGTTAATGTTGTCCCTTCATTGAGTTTAATAAGATCTCAAGGTTTTTCTTGGCGTCTGGGAAGTCAGGATTGAGTCTTAAGGCCGTCTGGAATTGTATAAGTGCCTCATCGTTACGACCAAGCACGCCGTAGACGCTTCCAAGGTTGTTATGTGCCACAGCATAATTAGGGTTGAGTTTAATGGCCTTTTGATACTCTTTTATAGCCTCATCATGTTTACCAAGTTTGTAACAGACATTGCCCACGTTGTTATGAGCCTCAGCATAATCAGGGAAGAGCTTGATGGCTGTCTGGTATTCCTTAATCGCTTCGTCTAAGTTACCTCTGCCCTCGTAAATATAGCCGATATTGTTATGAGCCTCAATGTAATCGGGGTTGAGTTTCAGGGCAATCTGATACTGGCTAAAGGCTGTCTTGATGTCGCCTGCCTCACCGGAGAAGACCCCAAGATTGTAGTGGGGACGAGCCTTATTAGGACTTTTGCTTACTACATCAGACCACATACTTATCTTATTGCGCCAGACCTCGTTTCTCTTATATGTTGCAACAGATAATGTAAGTAAGCCCATGATCAACACCGCATTTACGAACCATTTTGTCTCCTGTCTATCCATGATGATTATATATCCTGATGTCAACACAAAGCAAAAGCCCACACTTGGCAGATACAACCTGTGCTCAAAGATAACGTCAGCTATGGGTATTATACTGGATTCAACCAGGAGAGAGACAAAAAACCACAATATCCCAAAAGATGTCAGCCTGAAAAAACGCCTCTCACCTATCCTGCCGGATAAAACATACAGATAGATCGCTAGTCCTATTATTGAGAAAAGAAAAAGCATAGAAAAAATGATCTCAACACTAAAAAGCGTCCTGTATACAGGGTAGTCATAGTCGAGGTTCTGGGCCGCCGGAAGGAACAAGAGCCGTATGTATGTCACTATTACCCTAAATTGTGTAATCAGGTAATCCCCCCTGTCTATGCTTTGCGAACTAGCTATGCCAATAGACCTGCCAATACCTTCAACGTCTGATAACGACCCCTTGCTGCCTATCAGTGTAAGCGGGATAACAAGCATTGTCATAAAGAGTGGGGCTAGAGATAAGACTCTCTTTTTAGGGCTGCCCTCCAAAAACATAAGCTCGTATATCGCTATAGTCAATGGGATAGTAAAGGATATCTCCTTTGTTTTCATAGCGCAGAGCGAAGACAGTATGGATAATGCATAGAAGCCGTATCGTCTTGTGTGTAAGGGTGCAGAAAGTCTAAAACTAACGTACATCACGACTGATAACAGATAGAACAGCGTGGCAAGAGAGGCAAACCTCTGAACAATATAAGTAATCGCCTGTGTTTGAACAGGATGACTTATAAATAAAACAGCCCCTAATAAGGCGTATATGTATTTGCCTTTAAGGGTATCAAGGCTGGCGTTCTTTGAAAAAAAAGGGGTATTAAGCGAAATTACAATAAGGTAGTATAGGAGTATGGCGTTTATAACGTGAACGAACAGATTAAAGACGTGATAACCGGTGACGTCGAGACCATTTAGTTTATAGTTTATGGCTAAGGAGAGATAGCCAATAAAGCGTGTCTTAAAGAAATTCTTGATACCTTGGATCGCTTGGGCGGACTCAAACGCAGACGTATCAGTAAAGTAACGGAGGTCTTTTATTAACGAGTTGCCAACGATGTTAAAATCGTCATCAAAAAAGAAAGGGACTTCAAACGTATTGGAATAAATCAGAAAGCCAACCACTACTAACAGTAAGATGTGTAGATAGGGGTTAGCATAAAAAGGGGGCCTTTCGGATCCCTCTGGTCTACCTTTTCCGGTTGGCTCTGTTGGAGCGCCGTTTTTATTTAAACTTTTTTGCTTTGACCTTTTGCTCAAACAAAATCCGTTTATTTGCTTTTTCTCAACTAACAATCTTAGGTTACGTTAAAGCCCTTGTCTTTGTCAATCAGAAGGGAGGGCTTCACCTACTGTCGCAGGGGTTCGCAACCCTCTCCCTCAGACCCACCCACAAGGGGACCAGTCTCCTTGACCCCATAATATCGCATGTTTAGACACAATATTTCAATCGTATACTGAACTATTACCTTTATTTTATTTTTTTCCTGTTAAACCTGTTGGTATTTTTCTTTCATCAGATATTTGAGCTAAGCGACATATTGTATCAAGAGTGTAGAAAAGATTTCGGGAGTAAGCGTAACCTATGGAATCACATACGGAGCTTGATTATCACCATAATCTTTCCTGATTGGGAGACATTCTTAAGTTATCTTCTAAAACCTCCTGGGATTCATGTCGATAGTGTACTAAAACCTTAATAGCTCTTTTTT
>PEAB01000083.1 GCA_002753395.1 Nitrospirae bacterium MYbinv3
TAAGAAAAACGTGCAACCTATTGTATCACTAAGAGCATTATATCTGTCTGGTCAATGGAACAATATTGTCGACCATCTAAAAAAGGCTGCATAATTCCCCATGAATTTCTTATGCACCCAAGTAGTGGACATACGCGACATAAGACTGCACCGAGCTCTTATACAGCGACAGCCCTGATGATGTTGTGCTTGCAATCCTGTGCAAGACAGAGGACGTTGACGGCACAATCAAGGCGATTCTGGAGAGTCTAATATCTTGCCGCCAAGAGATAGAAAGGACTATGCAATGAAGCTCCTGTACCTGTTTGAGTTGAAAATGTTGTATAATAAAATTAAAAGAGAGGTTGAGAATATGCCAATTACTATAGATGTTAAAAAAAGCGGGATGTATAAGGACGGTTTGCTTGAAGGCCAGCGCAAAGGGCTAATTGAAGGAAAGCGGCAGGGGTTGATTGAAGGAATAGAGGCTGTGCTATAGATTAAATTTGGCTCTGCTGATCTTGAACTTATGGGTAGGGTTAGAAAAATCAAAACAATAGAAAGACTTGTAGAATTTAAGGAGCAGATAAAGAGGCTTGATAATGTAGATGATTTAAAAGCGTTTCTATAGCATGGAATAAAGAGTATACCGAAAATTATGAAGGATGTAACATGTAGTAAAGACTGCTTTAAACAGGGAGGTGTTTTTAATTGACAGAGATACAAAGTCTATGCGCAGTGTGTGCATGGAGAGAGAATTGTAATAAGAAGTTTTCAATATCAGGACGATCGCTCCGGTGCGCAGACTACGTAAAGGATATAACAATCAAGGATGACGATAGAAAGGAAACGTTAGGAGTAAAAGGCCTGTAGAGACTTGCCAAAGAAAAGGGGTTATACTAAAATAGTGTAAGATATTATTATATACTGGAGGTAAACATTGGCAGAAGATACCGAGATAAAAGACCTTGAAAGTTCAATCGAAGGATATAAGGCAAAGGTCGCTACAACCTTTAAGGGAACACTAACATGGGATAAGGACTTCATCTTCCTTGGCAGGACACAGAAGGGATACGAGATCGACTACGACGCAAACGTGGAGTGGGGATGTCAACCATCTGAGCCGGTTATGTTAAGCCTTGGTGCCTGCATAGCCACAGACTGTCTTATGTTCCTGCAAAAGATGAAGGTGACGATCACCAGCCTAAAGGTAAACATCACCGGCACTAAAAGAGAGACCCCGCCACAGCACTTCACAGGGTTTGACATAATGCTCTTTGTGGCAGGTAAAAACCTTACTGAGAAAAAAATGGATAGAGCCATTGCCCTGTCTGTTGATAAATATTGCGGCGTCTACCATTCCTTGAGAAGGGATGTAACGTTAAACGTTAAGTATGAGTTGATCAAAGAGGAATGACCAAAGACAGCAAGCCCCACCACTTAGGTCATCGACAGCGGCTCAGGGAACGGTATGTAAAGGGAGGCATACATTCTCTGAATAATTACGAAGTTATTGAACTTTTGCTTACATACGTAAACAGCCAGAGGGATGTAAAACCTCTGGCAAAAGAACTACTAAACAGATTTGGCGGTATAAGAGGGCTTTTTGATACCCAAATGGAAAGCCTCATTGAGGTCAAGGGTATTGGAAAACAAACTGCTATCCTGTTCAAGCTAGCAAGGGACTTGGTCGAGTTGTACCTAAGAGAAAAACTCATATTAAAACAAACCATCCGGTGCCCTGATGACATTATCGACTACCTGCACATATCTATTGGCTCCCTGAAGGACGAAAAGTTTATTACTCTCTTCTTAAACTCCAGGAACGAAATCGTAGCCTCCGAGATAGTCAGTGAGGGGACGGTCAATAACACGGTCGTTTATCCTAGGAAGGTATTTGAAAATGCCCTGAAACATAAGGCAACCGCCATGATCCTGGTACACAACCATCCCAGTGGAAACCTAAAGGTCTCTGACGATGATATAACGCTCACAAGGAGCCTGATGAATACTGCTGAAATCCTCGGCATCGTTATACACGATCACCTGATAGTCACAAACAACTCATACGTGAGCCTCAGTCAGAAGGGGCTTTTGTAACCTGCACATGGGGAAAAAAGACATCGAACTAACCTCAGTGTATGAGATAAGCAAGCTCCTTGGGGCATCCCTTGATATCAACAGGACGCTCAAGACCACTATGAAGTTTCTCTCTGTTTTTCTCGACCTCCAGCGGGCAACAATTGCCCTCATAGAAGACGAAGAGCTTGTAATAAAGGCCGCACACGGGCTTACGAAGGATGAGATAAAGCTCGGCAGGTATCAGATAGGCGAAGGCGTCATGGGGCAGGTTGCCAAGTCAGGATATCCCATAGTCATACCAAACGTCAACGATGAACCGTTCTTTTTAAACAGGACGGGGGCGCGCTCAAATATCAAGGATCAGGATATCGCATTTTTATGCGTCCCTATCAAGTTCAAAAAAGAGATTCTAGGGGTGTTGAGTGTTGACAGATTGTTTGACACTAATGTTGTATCACTTGACGATGACCTCAGACTGTTAAAGATAATATCTGCATTAATTGCCCAGTCAGTAAAGCTGCACAGGCAGGCGCAAGAGGAGAAGCTCGATCTGATTGCCCAACGAGATGCCTTGAGGATAGAACTCATGGGCAAGTACAGGATAGATAACGTTGTGGGCAGATCGCCGCAGATGCAGGCCGTGTATGAGGCTGTCCACAGGGTGTCTCCCTCTAAGGCCACGGTGCTTGTAATGGGCGAAAGCGGGACAGGTAAGGAACTGATTGCCAGGGCTATACACTACATGGGACCAAGAGCCAACGAACAGTTCATAAAGCTCAACTGCGCATCGATCCCAGAGGGTCTCCTTGAAACAGAGCTGTTTGGGCATGAAAAGGGGGCATTCACCGGAGCTGCCAACCTTAGAAAAGGGCGGTTTGAGTTGGCCCACAGAGGCACTATCTTCTTAGATGAGATCGCAGACATAGCTCAGTCGCTACAACCCAAACTCCTGAGGGTACTTCAGGAGAGGGAGTTTGAACGTATCGGCAGTGAGAAAACCATAAAGGTAGATGTCAGGGTCATTGCCGCCACATCCAAGAAGCTTGAGGCACTCGTACAAGACGGGAAGTTTAGAGATGACCTGTACTACAGGCTCAACGTTGTACCTATCACTCTTCCCCCTCTGCGCCGCAGGCAAGAGGATATCGGCGATTTGATAGAGTTCTTTATTAATAAGTTCAATTTAGAAAATTCGAGGCGTGTGAGTCTATCCACCGAATCGCTCAAGTTGATGTTGGAATATCACTGGCCAGGAAATGTGCGTGAGCTTGAAAATGCTATTGAGAGACTCGTCATTATGACACCGGAGGATGTGGTGTTGCCTGATCACTTGCCATTAAATATAAGGACATCGTTGGTTCAGGCTGTCTCGTCTGCGAGTGGCTCAAGACAGCCGATGCCACTGGTACAGATAGAGAGGTCTCATATTGTCGAGGCACTTGGCAAGACCGGCTGGGTGTATGCAAAGGCAGCCAAGATGCTCGGTATAACACCACGGCAGATCTGCTATAAGGTGAAAAAGTATGGAATCCGGCAAGATACGCAATAAGGAGGGAGAAGGTCTGAGGGGGGACTCTGTCCCCACTCAGACCTAATGCTGTTGACTTAAGCATTATGTAAATGCACCTATGTATAATTTTAATCAACTACGCCTGACATTTACGGGGTCAAGGGGACGAGTTCCCTTGTGGGAG
The DNA here is from genome assembly GCA_002753395.1 of Nitrospirae bacterium MYbinv3. Classification (GTDB taxonomy): domain Bacteria; phylum Nitrospirota; class Thermodesulfovibrionia; order Thermodesulfovibrionales; family Magnetobacteriaceae; genus Magnetobacterium. The sequence goes on from PEAB01000083.1 coordinate 3,756, forward strand.
GGTCTAAGGGAGGGCAAAGCCCTCCCTATCTTTCATCTTTATAGCCTTAAGTCAACAGCATTACCCCTCAGACCCATCTGCAAGGGGACCAGTCCCCTTGACCCCATAAACGTGGGACGTGGGGTGTTAAAAATGTTGCTTGGGTGCGTATAGCTTTCTTTCCTCATTGCAATTTTCTAATAATAAGGAGATAAATAAAGATGTTAATAATACCGGCTATAGATTTGAAGGATGGAGTGTGTGTAAGGCTTCAGCAGGGTAGGAAGGAGGATGTGACAGTATACTCAGACGACCCTGCGGCCACCGCCAGTGCCTGGGTCAGCTATGGTGCCGAGCTGATCCACATTGTGGATCTAGATGGCGCATTTACTGGACAGCAGCTCAACCTTGAGAGTATAAAGCGTATCAGGAAGGCTGTTGATGTACCCATTGAGGTAGGAGGGGGCATAAGGGATGAGGACAGGATTGAGCTTCTCATATCGCTTGGCATAGACAGGATTATCATCGGGACTGCGGTAATTAAGGAGCCGGAGATGTTTAGGCAGGCCTGTCGGCGTTTTCCAGGAAAGATATTGGCGGGCATAGACGCTAAAGACGGTAAGGTCGCCATAAAGGGTTGGCAGGAGGTAACACAGCGTGATGCCATAGATGTCGCTATAGAGATGGAGAGGTTTGGTGCCAGCGGTATCATATATACCGACATATCAAGAGACGGGATGCTAACTGGACCAAACGTAGAGGCCACAAGACAGATAGCCGCCGCTGTCAAGATTGATGTCATTGCATCAGGAGGGGTCTCCTCGCTTCAGGATATAAAAAACTTGACAAGTATAGATGATCTCTATGGCATAATAACTGGTAAGGCTATATATTCAGGGGCAATTGACCTGCAGGAGGCCATTAGGTTAGTCAAGGAAGCATAGTGATGACAAGAGGTTTTACCTTTTAAATTAAACAATGGAAGATGAAAGATACATGCTTGCAAAGAGGATTATACCCTGTCTTGACGTAAGGGACGGTCGAGTAGTAAAAGGCGTTAATTTTGTAAACATAAGAGATGCCGGAGACCCTGTTGAAAACGCTATATTTTATGACAAGGAGGGGGCCGATGAGCTGACCTACCTTGACATCACGGCGTCGCACGAGAAGCGAAAGATCATCCTTGATGTGGTAGAGAGGACGGCTGCCGAGGTCTTCATCCCGCTGACGGTTGGGGGAGGCATAAGCAGTCTTGAGGATATAAGGGCGTTGCTCAATGCCGGCTGCGACAAGGTCTCAATAAACACGGCTGCGGTCAATGATCCTGAGTTTATCAGGAGGGCATCGGAGCGTTTTGGTAGTCAGTGCATAGTAGTGGCCATTGATGCCAAGAGATACATGGGTGTCGCAGAGCAGAAGCCACCTCAGTGGCTAAACGATGACTTCAGACATCTGTACGTAGCCTCGGAGTCTGATCGAAACGATGATCTGAGTTGGCAGGTCTACACGCATGGAGGCAGGAGGCCGGTGGGTATTGATGCTGTCAAGTGGGCTGTCTATATGGAGAGTCTTGGGGCTGGGGAGATACTCCTGACCAGCATGGACAAGGATGGCACGAAGGTTGGCTATGACATAGAGCTTACGAGGGCGGTGTCGGAGGCCGTTCAGATACCGGTGATTGCCTCTGGAGGGGCTGGCGGGTTAGAACACCTCTTTGAGGCGCTGGATCAGGGTAAGGCCGACGCCGTATTAGCTGCGTCGATCTTTCACTTCAGGCAGCATTCCATAGCCGAGGCCAAGCAGTATCTTGCCTCAAGAGGGGTGGCTATGCGTATATGAGGGGTATTGGTTGAGCATGGCTACACGATGATATTTGAAAGGAGACGGGTCATAGCACTTGCGCTGATAGCCGAGGGAGGGGTATTGCTCTTGGCGGCTTTCTTGTCGGGGTTGTTGCGCTTAGATCTCGTTTTTGTCAGCAAGCGGCTCTGGTATGATTGTGTCGTTGCATTTGGTTTGACATTACCTCCGTTATTATTGTTTATATTGTCGATGTCCAAGAAGGCGCTGTCTTTATCGTTTCTTAGGGAGCTTAGGCAGTTTGTAGTAAACAACATCAAGGGTATGTTTTCTCAGACAACCTTTGTGGATATCTTTTTCATCTGTGTACTTGCCGGTATTAGTGAGGAGGCTCTTTTTAGGGGGGTTATACAGGCTAAGCTAGGGATAATATGGGCAAGCGTAATCTTTGGTCTTTTGCATTTCATAACACCAGCGTATTTTATCTTTGCAACGGCGATGGGGTTTTATCTGGGCTGGGTGTTTGTGTTGACCAACGGCCTGTTTGTCCCCATATTGATCCACTTCCTGTATGACTTCGGTGCGCTGGTGTATCTAAAATACTACGTAAAGGATGATGGGTAGGATGAGGTGAAAGGGGGCAGACACCCTTGGAATAATAAGTTATCAACCCCCTTGACGTAAGCTATCCACTTATAACCTTGATGTCAACTATCAATTCACCGTTTTCATCACCCATTTTTAGTGCGAGTTCTTTCTTAATACCTGCGGTTAGATTTCTTTCATATCTGGGGGAATAAGAAAGCTCTTCATCAGTATTTTCGTCAATTAATCTATCAATATTTTTAGGAACATAAAGCGGGATTTTCTTTTCAAAAGAACTGGTACCTGTGATCTCAAGGCTGCCTTGTCCGATAATTAAGGCGTCTGCGTCCTTTAACTTGATCTTACCACCTAGAACAGAACCTACGCCTGACACAAGTTTACTCATGAATAGATTCGAAATGCCTGCTGTTACAACACTTATACCAGTTTCTAACACAACACCAAAGACATCAGATAAGAGTTTAAAGATCTCAGGTGTATCAAGTTTTGAAGTGATAATAACACCTAACTGGGTTGTGCCTATTACAGAAGTTTTAAAAAGAAGTCTGTCATGGTAAACAAATTTATCAACTGCACTCAAGGCTTTCCCATTTCTAATACTATTGACAAAATCAATCGTTTCGTTGTCATTTAATTTCATGTTCTTAGTAGTAACCAAATCCCCTGCCCCAACCGGATTTGTCAGAACAAAGGATAAAACGTTGGAATAATCACCTTGCTTAACAGGATTAACATTGTTCATCTTAAGACTCTTAAGTGTTATTTCATAAGTGTTAGACATAACTTCTCCTTGATACTATAAGATTAAGAAGAGATAAAATCTCTTTACCAATATGGCTTATTTAATGCTGTGTGTATAGTATGATATATAATAAGGAAAATCAAGTGAATTCTACTTCACACATTATTAAATTTATGTGAACTTTGCTTCACATAACAAAGTTTGCATATGGTTATAAATGTATTAAAATTTGCTGTTTATAGCAGTTTTAACATTCGCACAGATTGTTTTTTGCATACACCACGAATTGTATTGTGAAATATCAATGTATGAATATACAGCGAATTAAAGATTTTTGTTTAATAGAGGTATATGAAGCGCTACTGTTAATGAGGTTGAGGAGATATTTAATTGCCTCATGTCAATGCTTTGATAATTGATAAGGACTTTATTGACGACGACCCGTTGGTGTGGGAGATAAAAAAATACGGTTTACACTTAATTTGATAGGCTTCAATACTAGACTAGCTCTTTTGTGTAGTATAGTTTTGCACTTTCTGGATTCCTGCTCAGGTCAGGGGCAGGCATAGAACAGCCAAAAACGCTATTTGCTGTCATTCCAGCGAAAGCGGGAATCTATTTTCAAGAGCTACATAAAATGCTAGTTTACAAAAAAGTGCAAAAGTATAGTTGTGTAAATACTAGTCCAATTGATGCTTCTTGAAAACAACGGACGAATTCTGTCCTCCAAAACCGAATGAATTGCTAAGCGCAGCCCGTACCGATTTGCCGGAAGATGCTACACCCTTGCAAGATATCTTTTGACCCGCCACATAATTGAGATCACACTTAGGGTCAGGCTGCGTAAGATTAACGGTGGGATGTATCTCGTCTGTGTAGACCGACAGGACAGTGAAGACGAACTCCGGCCCGCCTGATGCGGCCAATAGGTGGCCAAAGATCGACTTACTTGAGCTAACAGTCAACTTGTAGGCGTGCTCCTTAAAAACCTCCTTTATCGCCAAGGTCTCGGCCCGATCATTTAATTTTGTGCTTGTGCCATGGGCGTTGATATAGTCTATATCTTCTGCGCTGAGGTCTGCATCTGCCAATGCGGCAGACATAGAGGCCACCGCTCCGGCACCATCAGCAGGAGGCGCCGTCACCTGATAGGCATCCAGCGATGAGGCATAACCGGCAACCTCGCCATAAATCCTAGCCCCCCTGTTAAGTGCATGGGTCTGCTCCTCTAAAACCACCAGACCGGCACCCTCGCCCATGACCAGTCCTGAACGCCTCCGGTCAAATGGACGACAGGCCTCCTCGACCTTATCAGCTGTTGTGCACGCCGCATTTAGAAGGACGAAAAAAACTAGCCCCACTGGATTGATCATAGAGTCTGCTCCTCCGCAGAGCATAACATCGGCATCACCGTCGCGTATCATCCTAAAGGCCGTACCGATGGCCTGCGTGGCCGATGCACAAGCGGTCGTAACGGTACAGTTAGGTCCCCACAACTCAAAACGCCTGGCTAGTACGGCCGCTGCACGATTGGAGTTGTTACACATAATGCCGTCCCTCTGTACCTGTCTACACTGCCTGCCAAACTGAGCGAGGTCAAACTGGCCACGTGGGTCTACCCATTGTGCCACGTCCTCCAGCCTGTTGAGAGGAAGACCAGCGGCAAGAGAGACTCCAAAACGCCACCGTTCCCTTGGCTGCTCAAGCAGACCAGCATCGGTCAGTGCACTCATGCCAGCCTGCAGAGCAAACAGCGTCCTGCGTTCACTGTCCTTGAGGGTGTCCTCCTTAAACCTCTCCTGGATGATAGCCCAATCTTCCGCTTTTACTTCCGCCACTGCCTGTACGGGTGATTGAGGTGCCCCCGTGACCCTACCGATGGCGCTTATCCCGTCAAGAGCCTTCTGCCAGTTCGTCTGTACGTCAAGCCCAAGCGCTGTGACCATCCCCACTCCTGTTACTACAACGCGCCTCTTACTCATTGTCCGAGTGTAAGGCCGCTGTAGTACGTAAAGCGTTTTTTTAGTTCGTCGGAGTCTATTCGGTGAAAGTGACTAAAGATTATGCGTTGTATGGATGCTATCTCCTTGCCGTTGACAAACACTTGTGCCTTTCCAAGTGAGTCCATCTTTGAGGTCGATACAAGCTGCCCGTGTATATGTGCTGTCAACCCAGGTCTAAGCATCGAGTTGACCTTAACGCCCTCCACAAGAGACAGTATGGCAGATAGCTTAAAGTCATGCGAGTAGATGATCAACCATCCAAGGAGCTGTGCCATCGCCTCTATAAAGATCACCCCTGGAATTAGTGCCTTTTTGCTGTAGTGCCCTCTTAAAAACTCCTCCGACAGGGCAAAGGTTTTAACGCCGCTGACGGTGCGACCCTTTTCAATCTCTGTAATGCTGTCGTAAAACAAAAACCTCATGTCTATGCCTCCACACTGCCTACGATAATAGATACGGCCTGTCCCTCACAGCTTTGGGCATTAATCATAATCCGATGTGCCTTTATCTTCACGCCCTCATCAATTACTAGGTTAAACCTAACCATCCTGTCTACAGGGGATGCGTTTATAGTTGACGGTAGGACGCCATCTCTTAAGATGCAAGCGGCTATAAAGATATCAAGTGCAGGTGCTGCCGCAAACGTATGACCTAATGCGCCCTTTGAGGCATACACCTTGAGATTTTGCAGGGATGTTGAAAACACGCCGTTGATAGCCTGACACTCGTTTGCATCCGCAGCAAGTGTGCCATCCCCGTGTGCAATTAATACGTCTATGTCCTCTGGATTTAACTCGGCCTTCCTGATGGCAGCGTTCATGGCCGCTGAGATTGCCTCAGATGTGGGTCCTTTGAAATCCTCCCTCTTCTGAAATGCACTTCCCCAGCCATAAATACCGGCAAGCGGTGTTACCCCTCTGGCAACGGCAGTGGACAATCGCTCAATGGCAAACATAGCAGCCCCTTCGCCCATTATTGTTCCTTCTCTTCTTGCACCAAAGGGCCTCAGTATATTACCGCTCAGGAAACCAAGATTAAGTCCACGAGCAATGCTTAATGGGTTGACCTTTTCACTGACCCCTCCAGCCACAACCGCCCTCGCCTTGCCATCCATCACTGCCCTAACGCCTTCTATAATCGCTTGAGCGCCAGAGTCGGCATGTGGAGACAACACAAGGTTTTCACCCTTTATTTGTAACCGTATGGCAGCCTGGGACAAGGCTATGTTGTTGAGCATCGACAACGGCCACAGCGGGTATATCTCTCTGTAACCCTTGGTATAAAAGGAGTCGTAGTCAACACTGCTGTCTATCTTTATAGACTTAGCAACTGTTGGCAGCATCTGGGATATCTCGTAATCTACCATCCCGATGCCTGCATAAAAGCCTACCATCTCCGAGGGAAAGTCAGTTAATCTTCCGCCTTCGTAAGCCTCTACAGCACACTTCATCAACATAAATGAGTGTGTGTTCATAATCCGCAGCTCCTTAGGGTTTATCCCCAACTGCTGCGTTGCCAATCCTGTTACCTCAGCGGCAGTGTTGCACGCAAATGAGCTTGCATCGAACCCTTCTATACAGCTAACGCCAGTTCTACCCTCCACTAACGCCTCCCACACCTCTGTGGCAGAGTGCCCAATGGAGCTTATCACACCCATTGACGTTAACACTGCCGAATCCTTACATCTGATTGCCATTATGCTCAACTCAGTTGTAAGGTGGTTCCATTAGGGGTCATCTTATGGCCGGTGATGATGGTGATGGTGATGCCCCCAACCCACCGGTATTGCTATCGTAACCCCAAAGCCTGGATAAGGTGGCGGAGGTCCCCAGGCCGGCGGTCCCCAAGTTGGTGGTCCCCAATATGGCGGAGGCGGTGGTGGTGGTCCCCAGTCAGGTGGCCCAGGTGGTACTCTAAATGGCGCCGGCGGTCCCCAATACGGCGGTGGTGGTGGTGGAGGAAATGCCTCTACAGCCGGACCTGCAGCCATTAGCAATACAACCAACGTCAAAGCAATTGATATTCCTGTTACTACTGACTTATTCTTCATAGCTTATATGCACCTCCTTTTAACTCTAGTCTAAAACGACGACATTTCCATTGTCAAGAGGCAAATAGGGGTGCATAAGAAATTCGTGGGGATTTTTGAATAGAATGGAGGGCTTTGCCCTCCCTCAGACCCACCCACAAGGGGACTTCTTTGTGACCGGGGTGCCTCACACCTCCGCAATGGGAGGTGTCTGAGGGGAGACTCTGTCTCCCCTCTGCGCCGCCGGAACTACTACATCTGCTGGACTCATGATCTCTATCCTGAACTCTGCTCCACCTTTAACGTTTCTTGCTGTGAGCTTCCATCCCATGTTATCCTCTATTATTGTCTTTGCTATATATAGACCAATGCCTGTGCCTTCATCCAAGGGTTTTGTTGTAAAGTATGGTTCAAATATCCTGTCAATGACGTCTTCCTGGATACCTCCTCCATTATCGCTTATCGAGATTATTAACTTGTCAATGTCGTTGAAGATGTTGATGTCGATATAATCCGCTTTACCTGTATCATCTTCTATCTTTGACTTAGAAACAATAGCATCCCTTGAATTATTGATTAGATTTAAAATAACCTGTTTAAACTCATTTGGATAACCTGAGACATCAAACACCCCTTCCTCTACACAGTTCAATCTCATAAGAATATTGTTTTTCTTAAATAAGGGTGAAAACATTATGATAATTTCCTCAACTGCATTCTTTACATCAAAGAATATTTTTTCCTTTGAAGGGCGCAAAAAATTCCTAAAATCATCCATTGTTTTAGCCATGAATTGTATCTGCTGTATAATAGTATCGTTTAAACGGTTTACATAAGTTATGTTTAGTTCACCAAAATTATATGCCTCGGTAATCTCCATGACAGTTGCCGATATGGCATTTAATGGCTGCTTCCATTGGTGAGTAATTGAGTTGATCATTTCACCAAGAGAGGCCATCTTGGATTGCTGTATCAATAGCTGTTCTTTCTCAATCTTCAACCTCGTCTCTTCTCTAACCCTTTCTTCGAGCAGATTGTTTAACGCATACAGTTCCTCTTCCATCTTCTTCTTTGCCGTTACATCTTTTGATACATATATGTATCTCTTGACGCCACCGTCATTCTCGTTAATATTATACACTGTAACCTCAACATATCTGGGCATTCCATTCTTATCAAAGTGTTTGTGCAGCATAGTTGTAGGTCTGCCGGTGTCCATAATCTCTTTTAGTGGACATGGGTGCTGAGGTGAGTCGCATGGTTTATCCAAAAAATGGGTAACCTCATAACAGTGACGTCCCACAAGCTCATCTATCTTGTAACCAGTGTTTTCTTCTGTGGCCTTGTTTGCCCATAAAATCCTATAATCCTCCGTCATAAGACTCATGCTGTCTGAGACACCTTGAGTGATATCCTCCATCATTTGTTTTAGCCTTACCAGACTGTCCACTTCGTGTTTTCTCTTTGTAATATCTCTTATGACCCCTGATGAACCTGAATACTCATTTGTCTTTATTATCCCGCACGATCCAATAAGTTCACTCTCACCACTATTAGAATCAAACCTATAAACACCAGAACTGTTTATCTCTCCAATGATCGTCTCAGAATCAGCCGCTTTACAACTATCAGGTACCGCCTTATTTATTATATGTACCTCCAGGCCATGTGTACTCCTCTTACCGGTTCTTCTTTCATCGAACAGCTTGGGGGAATTATCTTCGCCTACAAACTTGCCTATATATTTTGGTAAAACCGCAGAACGACTTATATACTCTATCTCCTCGGATGTGATTATCGTACTGAAATGCCTCCCAATAAGCTCATTCGGATTATATCCAAGCGTTTTGACGGCGCTATTAATAAACGTGAAATTACCATCTAAATCAATCTTATAAACTATATCTGGAATAGTCTCCATAAGGGATTTATACAGATGTTCCATCTCCTGCAGTCTACCTATTTGTTTACAAAGAGTTTGATTATCTTTATCTTTGCCTTCATTGATTTTTTCAAGCTCAAGGTATCTCAGTTTCAGTGGGCGATAAAAAAAATAATAAAGTATTGGATAAAATACTATCGATAATACTGCAACACTAATAATTTCTTTAACACTCATTCTTCTGATCCTTATCAATTGCAATAAAGTACATTTATTTAGTATATATACAATATAGCCTGTTAGTCAAAGGTGAGGCTCTGTAGGGGTGCATAAGAACCCTCATGCCATGACGGGCACAACAAACAATGAAACAGACAATATCTACGTATAGAATAGAGTATTCTTGTAATAAATAATCTTCTTTAGTTATAACATAAAGATAAAAAAGAATGGTAGTCCTGTAAAGGTAGTGATACTAGTTCAAGGGCTAGTTAGGGAAGCATTATAATGATGGATAAAATACCATACTGCTCCAATGTGGTTCTCTATTTTTTTGGAAAAAGAAA
>PEAB01000084.1 GCA_002753395.1 Nitrospirae bacterium MYbinv3
TCGATAAAAGAGAAAGTTGAGTATTTTTTGCGTTAATAAATACACAATAGACCTTTTGAAAGTAGTAAAGTAGATGTTTTTAAAGTTCTTCTATTTTCTTTTTGCAAGAGGCTCCTAAGATTGGGCTACCAACTTGAAGTTAGAAAGAACCATTTATTTGTATCTACTTATATTTTACTCCACTCCTCATTTTTTTGATTACACTTCAACAGACAGCAATTCTCACTGAATTTGCAGAATGGCTTTTTATAAGGATTTTACTGTGTATATGAAAAATGTTTTTCGCTGTGTTTTTATAGTATATTGCTTATATATCAATAAGTTACATTCATTATCAGTGAGAATCGCTGTTCAACAGAATTTCCTCTTGACATGTGCTCATCAAAACTGCTTTAATAGAAATCGTGTATGGGCAGTTAGCTCAGTCGGTAGAGCAGAGGCCTGAAAAGCCTCGTGTCCGCAGTTCAATTCTGCGACTGCCCATATTAAACAATACGGACAACAGGGGTTCAACAAGCAACAGCGGCATGGGACATCAGCACGGGGACATTAGCACAACATTCAGACTTACAAGTTGTTTTTTCAATGGCGGATAATGAGACAGATAAGCAGTGACTTTGAGTTTAACGAGTTCTACAAGGTTCTGAGCAGACGAGCCGTGGGTTATACGCCAGATGTTTTAGAATCTGTCAAAGATATCCTGCAAGCCGTCGGTTCAGTGGGAGATGAGGCTGTCAAGACTTATACCCATCGCTTCGATTGCATAGATATAGATTCGCTTAAGATCCCCCAACACACGATAGACGATTACGCCCAGCGCGTGGAAGAAAGCGTTATAGAGGCGCTCAATACATCACACCAGCGTATAAAGGACTATCATCAGAGACAACTTGAAACCTCCTGGAGTTTTACAGACGGTCAGACAGTTCTTGGCCAGATACTCAGGCCATTGCAGCGGGTTGGTGTCTACGTACCCGGCGGTAAGGCCGCTTATCCATCGACGGTGTTGATGAACGTCGTACCAGCGCAGGTGGCCGGCGTGAAGGAGATAGCCTTATGTGTGCCAACCCCCAGCGGTGAGATCAACCCCTATGTTATGGCCGCCATAAAGCTGACCGACGTAACCGAGGTCTACAGCATAGGCGGGGCACAAGCCATTGCCGCAATGGCCTTTGGGACACAGAGCATCAAGAAGGTGGACAAGATAGTTGGCCCTGGCAACATATACGTTGCCCTTGCAAAGAAACTCGTCTTTGGCACTGTGGATATAGATATGATAGCCGGCCCCTCTGAGATACTTATTGTGGCAGACCAATCCGCCAACCCGGTATTTGTTGCAGCAGACCTGCTCAGTCAGGCGGAACACGATGAGATGGCCTCTTCTGTGCTGATAACGGCCTCGAAAGAACTCGCACAGGAAGTCTTAAACGAAGTAGAAATACAACTTAACTCACTTGTCAGGAAAGAGATAGCACGGGCATCGCTAGCAAATTTTGGCGCCATTATCATAGTTGACTCAGTGGAGAGAGCCTTTGATTACGTAAATAAGATAGCGCCTGAGCACTTAGAGGTAATGACCGAGGCTCCTGAAAAGACCCTGCCTCTTATACAAAACGCTGGGGCTATCTTTCTAGGGCAGTGGTCTGCCGAAGCGCTTGGTGACTACACCGCTGGCCCCAACCATACTCTGCCCACCGGGGGAACAGCGAGGTTTTTCTCTCCGCTGGGGGTATATGATTTTATAAAACGCTCAAGCCTCATTAACTTCAATAAGGAGGGCTTTGACAAACTATCGTCAGCCACCGAAACCCTTGCGCAAATTGAAGGCCTCCAGGCTCATGCCAATTCTGTCAGGGTACGAAAGGAGAAACCGTGACAAACATTATTCGTATCCTCTTTAAAAAGCATGGTAATTTATTTTATGGTTTCAAGACATGGATTCCCGCTTTTGTGGGAATGACAGTAATAGCCGTTTTCCAGCTATGTCTTTCCTGCGAAAGCAGGAATGACATAATTTCCCACAACTTTCTTATGCACCCTGAAATATAAAGCAGATACTATTATTCCCGATATTTTGTTATAATAATAGTCAAAGGTATGATTGCCCTAGAAAACGTATCAAAGAGATATGAGACACAGGAGGCTCTAACAAAGGTCACCTTTACCATAGAGAAAGGCACTATGGCCTTTGTCACAGGGCCAAGCGGCGCTGGTAAGACAACCCTCTTTAAGCTCTTGTACTTAGCTGAAAAACCCGATGAGGGCTATATATCAATAGCCGGCTTTAACACCGCCACTCTTAGGGAAAACTCAATACCGATGCTGCGCAGAAACATAGGGGTCGTGTTTCAGGACTTTAAACTCCTCAACAACAAGACGGTCTATGATAACATTGCCCTAACTCTCAGGATCAGGGGGATTATGGAGCGAGAGACGAAGGAACGAGTCAATTCCGTCCTAAAGATGGTCAATCTCCGGCATAAGACTGACAGCTATCCCCTCACCCTCTCAGGCGGTGAGCAGCAGCGCATTACCATTGCCAGGGCAATCGTGGGCGAACCGACCGTCATGCTCGCCGATGAACCCACAGGCAACCTGGACGTCGAAAACGAGGAAGCAATTATGAAGATATTCAAACAGATAAACGCTAAAGGAACCACAATACTCATAGCGACCCATAACAAAAGACTGTACGAAAATAGCGCTAAAAAAGTGCTCTATCTGGATAGTGGCCGTCTGGTCAAGGAGGAGATTCGATAATGTTTCCCCTGCGACTGGCCATGCAGAGCATCCTAAAGGAGTTCTGGATAAACATGTTAACCGTGCTGTCTATAGGGACGCTCCTGATGATGCTGTTTGCCGTGGGCACTATCGTCTATAACATAGAGACTATGACAAGACAATTGCCAGAGAGGCTCTCCATACTGGTATTCCTAAAGGAAAACACACAAGAGGGTGATATAAGGGTTCTTGATGCAAAATTCAAGTCAGAGCCACTTGTCAGGTCTGTTGAGTTTATTACAAAGGAGCGGGCGATGAATGACCTGAAGAAGGTGTTTAAGCAGGACGAATTCATCTTAAAGGGGTTAACGGATAATCCCCTATATGACTCATTTGAGATAAAGCTCAAGGGTAACAACCTCAACGTTCACGACGTCAAGGGCTTTATAGAGAAGATCCGTGCATTAAAAAACGTTGACGACGTCGAACACGGCGGAACGCTGTTAGAATCGGTGTATGCCTTAAAACAGGGTCTACGGGTGCTTGGTACGTTTACCGGTACAATCTTTAGTGTTGCGGTTATATTTATCTGCTACAGCACTGTAAGACTGCTATTTTACAGGCGGCTGGATGAGATTGAGATATACAGGCTCTTAGGGGCAACAAGGGCATTTGTCAGGGCGCCTTTTTTTATAGAGGGGGCTACCATAGGCTTTACGGGAGGGCTTTTGGGGGCAATACTTCTGTTGATACTCAACAAGTACCTTATAGAAAGGGTAATGGTTAAGATACCGGTCTTTTCGTTTATTGCAGCGCCTGTCAATTCCCTGTATTCTCTACCGGTCTTAGGGCTTGCATTAGGTCTGGGTGGAGTTGTTTTCGCTTTGGGAAGATTAAAATATTGAGATGCTTAAGACCATATCTGTCGTGATCCTTATAGTGCTTATTACCGCCGAGCTTATACCAGCATGTTTCTTACTACAGTTGAGTTTTGTAACTCAGGCCTGGGCAGAGAATACTGAAAACAAATACGAAAATATTCAAAAGGAGATACAGACTCACAGGGAAAAGCTGGAAGGCTCAAAGAAAAAGGAAGTAAACGTCGTAGAAGAATTAGAACGATCCAATAAAGAATTAGGAAAACTCAACTCCGAGGTAAGAGAGCAGACCAATATGATTAAGCAGTTAAACGGTAAAATAACAACGGTACGGCAACAGACCAATAAGATTGAAGGCTCACTGGTAAGCATGAGGTCCTCCCTGCGCAGGAGATTGAAGATCCTCCAGCGTTATGGTTATGACATAGATAAGATACTAGTTCTATTACAAACAGATAATTTTTATGATATGCTGCGCCTTAACAAATATATAGCAAAGATATCTGCCAAGGAATACAAACAGATGTTATTATACAAAGGCACAGTAGCCCAATACGCTAAAAAGGAAAAGGAGCTGCAAACTATGTTAGAGCAGCAAAAACATGATGCTGATAGGTTAAAAGAATCAGAAAGGCAGCTCGTTGCCAAAAAGAAAGAGAGGGAGTCCCTGCTCTATTCAATCAAGAAGGAGCAGATACTATACGAAAACATGTTAAAAGAGCTTGAGACCACATCCAACCGATTAAAGACGATCATGGAAAGGCAACAGACCAATCAAGTAATACTTGATACGGACTTTAAAAATCTCAAGGGCAAGCTCCCCTGGCCCACGAGGGGGAAACTGGCCATCCCCTACGGCGCTCATGAGGACCCACAATTTAAGACGCCTGTCTTTAGATACGGTATCTATATAAGCACAGCTGATGACTCAGACGTAAAGGCCGTCTACGATGGCAAGGTTGTCTTTGCTGATTGGTTTAAGGGATTAGGTCAGGTGGTGATTTTAAGTCACGGGATGGGTTATCATACCGTCTACGCTAACCTCAGCAAGTTGTTACCAAAGGTCGGCGATGCTGTAAAAAGAATGGCTACAATAGGTAATGCTGGTGAAAGTGGTATGTTAAATAGTTCAGGCATATATTTTGAGGTTAGATATAAAGGGAAACCAATAAATCCCTTACAATGGCTTAAGGCTGAAAATTAGGAGGTTAGATATAATGAATAAAGCGTTTGTGAATAAGACCTTTAGGATCTTGTTGTTTTGGGGATTGATCTTTGTCATAGCGGCAAGCGGGGTTGTTATCGGCAGGTGGACGGTTAAGATCGTCAATGCTGAAGCAGAGGTATATCAGGACCTCAAGCTCTTTACCGAGGTGATAAATATCGTCAAGAGCAGTTACGTAGAGGAAGTAAAGACGAAGGACCTGATCTATGGGGCAGTAAAAGGTATGGTCAGCTCCCTTGACCCGCACTCAGGTTTTATGACCCCAGAGGTATTTAAGGAGATGAAGGTAGACACAAAGGGTGAGTTTGGGGGCGTTGGCATTCAGATAGGGAAGAAAGGCGGCTTTATTACCGTTATCTCTCCCATAGAGGATACCCCAGCCTATGCGGCTGGCATAAAGGCCGGTGACATCATTGTAAAGATCAACAACGAGTCCACTGAAAAGATGACGCTGTTTGACGCCGTAAACAAGATGCGCGGCCCTAAAGGGTCAAAGGTGACTATCTCGATAATGCGAAAGGGTATGACCTCGCCAAAGGATTACATCCTCACCAGGGATATAATCAAAGTACAGAGTGTTAAGAGCAAGGTAATAGACGACTCAATAGCCTATATAAAGATCACACAGTTTCAAGAAAAAACAGTCAGCGACCTGATAAAGGCCATTGATAAGTTAAAGGAGACCAAGTTAACATCCGTCATACTTGACCTCAGGAACGATCCCGGCGGTTTGTTGCAGGGGGCAGTGGGTGTTACGGAACAATTCCTGCCAAAAAGCAGACTTGTTGTCTACATAAAGGATAGATCGGGCGATAAGAAGGAATTCTTAACCGAGGGAGTAGATAAGTTTGAAAAGCTCCCTATGGTTGTACTGGTCAATGAGGGAAGCGCTAGTGCATCGGAGATCGTAGCAGGGGCGCTAAAGGACTGGAACAGGGCTATAATCATAGGCGTGACCACCTTCGGTAAAGGCTCCGTACAGAGCGTCTTACCGTTAAGCGATGGCGCTGGATTGAGGCTAACAACGGCCAGGTACTATACGCCAAAGGGTATATCCATTCAAAACACCGGTATCACTCCTGACATTGTCGTCAAGATTAAGGCCGAGGATGGCAAGGATCACGTTGTGATGAGGGAAAAAGACCTCGAAGGTCACCTCCGTAACGACCAGAGCGAATCGCCTGAGAGCGAAGAACCTGAGAAGGCTCCCCTCGAGGTTGATGAGAAAGATGACACACAACTCCAACGCGCCATAGATGTCCTAAAAACATGGGACGTAATGAAGAAGTTCTTTAAGACCACTTAAGAAAAGTTAGAAGAAAGAAGGGAGGGCTTTGCCTACTGACGCAGGGGTTCGCAACCCCCTCCCTCAGACCCACCTACAAGGGGACCAGTCCCCTTGACCCCGTAAAAATGTTACAGTAGTTGCACTGCGTCTCTTGCAAAGTAGGTTATGATGATGTCGGCTCCTGCGCGTTTTATTGAAAGGAGTATCTCCATCATAACGCCGTTGTAATCGAGCCAGCCGCGTTCTGCCGCAGCAGCGACCATAGAGTACTCACCGGATACGTTATAGGCTGCCACGGGGACGTCGAAGGCCTCTTTGACGGCTGATATAACGTCTAGGTATGCCAAGGCCGGTTTGATCATTACGATGTCAGCTCCCTCTTCAATGTCCAGTGCAACCTCTTTTAGTGCCTCGCGTCTGTTTGCCGGATCCATCTGGTGCTGTCGTCTGTCACCAAACTGAGGTGTTGAGGCAGCCGCCTCTCGGAATGGTCCATAGAAGGCAGAGGCATATTTGGCTGCGTAGCTCATTATTGGCGTTGAGACAAACCCTTCTTTATCGAGGGCTGTCCTTATGGCATAGACTCTTCCATCCATCATATCGGAGGGGGCAACCATATGCGCCCCAGCCTTGATGTGGGATACAGCCGTTTTTTGCAGCAGCTCCAACGTGGGATCGTTGACGATGCACCCATTGCTAATGACGCCGCAGTGCCCGTGACTCATGTACTCACAGAGGCATACGTCGGTGATAACGTAGAGTTCTGGTACGGCGTCTCTGATAGCCTTGACAGCCTCCTGGACAACGCCATCTGGGGCGTAGGCGGTAGAGGCTCTCTCGTCCTTATGCTCAGGGATGCCAAAGAGGATTGTTGCTGGTATACCGAGGTCTCTCAACTGTCTTGCAGACTTTACGATCTCATCAGTGGATTCTTGAAAGCACCCAGGCATAGAACCTATCGGTCTTTTTACGTTTCTTCCACAAGTGGTAAACAATGGATAAACAAGGTTAGAGGGTGACAGCGTTGTCTCTCTCACCATTTTTCGCAACTCTGCGCTTGAACGAAGCCTCATAGGCCTTTTAAGTTGAAACATTTGTTATACTCCTTCCTTATCAGCTATATTTATAATCTTTTGACTATTTTTCCTTGTACTCCACGACCCTCTCATCTGCTGGTTCAGTGAGGATTGAGGGGGACTCTGGATCGATTGATGTTCCTTCGTAAATGGTTACAGGTTTTTTCTTACCTTTGACCACAACCTTCTCTATGCCCCTTATGGAAAGCCCTTTTATGGTGTTATTGACGATGCCCTCTCTGAGGAGCTGAACGGTAAACTCAGATATCAATAGGTGAGTCTTGTACTTTCTCGTAAGGGCCTCTATACGGGAGCCTAGGTTTACGTCGTCGCCTATTATGGTGTAGTCCATCTGTTTGCCCTCGGCCCCGATGTTGCCTACCAAGACCTCGCCTGTGTTTATCCCTATACCGATGTCTATTAGTATCTTGCCTTGAGCACGCCAGGATGCTTGAAGCTCTTCTATCTTGGTAATCATCTGAAGCGCACACCTGACGGCCAGTTCAGCCTGATGAGGTTGTGATATAGGTGCCCCCCAAAAGGCCATTAACGCATCGCCTATAAACTTGTTTAAGGTACCGTCATTCTGAAATATAATCTCTACCATCTCTGTAAAATACTCGTTAAGCCTGTTTACTACGTCCTCTGGCGACAGATTTTCAGAGAGATTTGTAAAACCGGCTATGTCAGAAAACAACACCGTGATCAATCTCTTGTGCCCGCCTAAGTGGGTCTCATCAGGGTTATTAATAAGAGCCTCTACTATCTTGGGTGAAACATATCTCGAAAATATCTTTTTTATCTCTCTGGCTCTTCTCTCTTCTAAGAAAAACTTTATCAAGGTCTGCGAGAAAAATATCAAAAACATATTTGTAATCGGATACGTATAGTTTACCCATAGTCCTGCATATGACAATAGGTAGAAGCCTGCCACGATATAAAGTGTAATAGACGTTATTGCAATGATCGACCCGGCCAAAGCCCTTAACCTTGGCAGCACTATTCCTAAAAAGATGCCAGTAATAACTATAAAGGACAGCTCTATAACCCCAGGGCTTTTCCTTAAGAAGCTGTTTTGCAGGATGTTCTCAACAACGTTTGCGTTGATGTAAACGCCGGGGGTATTTGCTGAAAAGGGTGTAACCATCACGTCGTAGGTGGCAAGGGCAGAGGTGCCGATGAGGACTATCTTGTCAGCGAAAAAACCAGAGGGTCTTTTTCCCTTAAGTACGTCTGAGGCCGGGATAGAGTTGGATGCCCCACTTGATGACCAGTAGTTAATAAGTACCTTTCCGCTTAGGTTTGTAGGTATGAACTGTTGTCCAAGACGTATACCAGAACCGCCAAAGAGCGTCATGTCCTTCATGTCGATCCGTTTAGCCATCCTTGCCACCTGCAGGGCAAAATGAGGATAACAGTCGTCGCCGTAGTTGAGATACAAAAGCTCCCATCTCATCACGCCATCAAGGTCAGGATTGGAGTAGACGTGTCCTAAAAAGGCGTGTTCAGCAAGTTCGCTGATTGGCATATTAACCTTCTCAGGTTTTATTGCCCAGTTTTTCCAATCTATCCCTGAAACCGTTTTTACGGACATAAAGGCAGAGTTCCATAAAGCATCAGGGATGTCCCCTGTAGTCTTGGCCTCTTGTCTGCCTGTTGCCACCATGAAGGCGGTTGCCAGGACAACGTTGCCTGCTTCCTTAATAGCCCGTGATAGTTTTGCGTCATTGTCGGCGTCCTGTCTTTCACTAAACATGATGTCTACACCTATAACCCTGGGGGAGTCCAAGGCTATGTTGTGTATTAATTCAGCTATGATGCTACGCTGCCAGGGCCATCTACCAATCTCGGCAATACTCCTTTCATCAATGTAGACAACGACTAGATCTTCTCTTTGATGATATTGATAAAGATGCCGCAGCAACAACAGTCTGAGATCATACGTCTTTGCCTCAATCTTGTCCCTGATTGTTGGCGGGTCGTATAACTCTAATAACGAAAAGGCAAACGTTGAGAGTAAGGCTAAAAGGAAGAAGATTAAGGTGGTTCTCTTCATATTCCAAAGGGGTTAAGGGGACAGATGTCCCCCCCCCTTGCTCCCATATGCTTTATATGATCAAAAGACGGTGTGTCCAACTTTTGTTGGTCTTGCAGAAGGCGTTGGTGTTGGCGATGGTGGCGGAGGTGTAGGAGTCGGCGTTGGTGTTGGCTGCGGTGTCGGCGTCAGCGTAGGCTGCGGAGTTGGCGTCGGTGTAGGTTGTGGCGTAGGAGTTGGTGTTGGTGGAGGAGGAGGTGTTAGAGTCGGTGTTGGCTGCGGTGTCGGCGTCGGTTCTATAGTCGGCGTCGGTGTTGGCTGCGGTGTCGGCGTTGGTGTTGGCTGCGGTGTCGGCGTTGGTGTTGGCTGCGGTGTCGGCGTCGGTTCTATAGTCGGCGTCGGTGTTGGCTGCGGTGTCGGCGTTGGTGTTGGCTGCGGTGTCGGCGTTGGTGTTGGCTGCGGTGTCGGCGTTGGTATCGGAGTCGGTGTCTCTGTCGGCAGCGGAGTCGGTGTCGGTGTTGGAGGTGGCGTCGTCGATGATGAGGTTTGAGCCAACCTAACTTGTGTGTCGCAGCCACATGTGTTTGCTTGAGTCGTGCTTATATATCCCGTATCGTTGGATGTCATTGTAGTGCCAAACGAGTATTGTTTTACACAGAGATAGCTGGCAGAGATTACTGTTAAAGAGCCGCTTAGGAAATGGTTTGATACGTTATAGTTACCGGAGAGTGTCAGGTTTATATCGAATCCATTACTGTCCTTACCTGCTGCGCTGCCAGAGTAGTTTCCTGTTCCAGTTTCATTTAGCGGGAATGTTATGTCGATCGAGTCAGTGGATTGATCAACACAGCGGGCGCGCAACTCCCATGTCCCTGTTGTGCTTGTTGGGGGTCCTGTTACAGGAAGCATTCTTATATCTACTGAAATAGCTAATCCATTTAGGTCAGCAAGTTTGTCTCCCCTGTACAAGACTGCCCCTGATGAGTTGAGCGCTTCTACCATGAATAATCTCCTCTTGCCATTGGGTACGTCAAAGGTCTCTGTTATCTCGGTCCTGCCGTTGAGTTGGATTAACCGTTGGATAGACTGCATATCGTTGGCTGTTATGCTGATCCTGATGGCTGTAATATCGGCTGGTACTGCCTTTTCAACAACGCCTCCTGAGCGGAGATACTCACTATTGAGAGATCTCAACACGATTGTCATTGATACGGACGTCGCAGTGGGTGTTGTGTTGGAGGATGTCCCTCCCCCTCCGCCACCTCCACAGCTATGTACGCTGAGGGCTAGTAGTATGGCGATAAAGGGTGTTAACATCAATGTATTGATCTTCCAAGTAGCGATTTTCCAGTTTTTCATAATCATCCTCTACCTTATGGGAACACCACTCCAATTGTCACGGGTGTAGTTGGTATTTTCACAATAGGCTGCTGTGGATTTAACGTAAGCATTGAGGCAGCCTTGCCTGCATTAGCTATACTATTCGTTAGCATATCAGAGGTCATACTTCCCCATCCGAGGGCAGCATTCCTTAATGCCTCCTCACTGGCCTTAACGGCGGGAGTAAGTGCCTTACCCTCTGACACGGTTGTCATCATGCCGGGAGTAAGCGCCACGGTACCGGTAATTGTGGGATCAATGCTCCTTATATCCACCTGCCCGTCTAGGCATACAACTGTTGTGTAAGGCTTTGAGTCTTTAATACCGGTTTCAAAATATATAACCGTCCCTCTGGCGGCCGCAACAAGTGTGGGTGTCTGTACCTCGAAATTGGATCTGCCAACGGCGGTTCGCATCTTACCATCAAGCAGATTAAACACGGCCTTGCTCCTGTCGTCCTTACCATAGACAAACTCTTTTATAACAACCTTGGACTTCTCTCCAACCGTTAAGACGCTGTCGTCTATGAAAAGCATCTTTGTCTTTGAGGCCTCCTTCGTTGTTACTGCATCAATCAACCAGATGCCGTCCTGAGCCTTTGCCGTAAGCTCCTTTTTGTCGCGCTCAATCTGAGCCTGTCCCTTTAGAGCAACTACCTTACCAATGTCCTCGGCTCCGTTAGCCCTGCTGCCTGCTGAAACACAAAGTATTACGATTAAAAAGAATACAATATTCTTCATACTAAAACCTCACGTTAAACAAGAGGCTGGAAAGATTCCTCTTGTAATCATAACTGGTTATATTAGACTTGTTGTACACATAAGTCTGCCCAAGGGTCACCCCCATATTGTCTGTCAAGAGCTTGGTAGCCGTTAAGCTGTACGTCTGTGTATCGTCATCCCTTCCCTTGTTATCAGTAGGGAACAGCCCATCATATCGCTTACTGTAGTATTCACCGTAGAGATTCATAAATATCTTATAGGGGAGCTGGTACATCAAGTTTGCGTGGAGCTTATTACCGGTATACCTCCAGTAGACTTTTTGGGCGTCAGCCTTATTAAAGGCATAACCTATCTCGAGGTTTGCTGTCCCTCCAAGGGGGAATATCTGTAAGATACCAATAGAGTTGTCAGCGCCGTTTCTGTCGGAGTTGTCTGAGAATAGATCACCGTTGTAAAACCGTGTGTTGCGGTATCTGTATCTGAGCTCGGTGTTAAATCCGTTACCCTCTGATATAAAAAATGAAGGCCCTATGGAGTGTGCGTGATCGTAGGCCTTTCCACCAACTAGTATATACTCAAAGGCATATTGTGCTCCTACGCTTAAGGCTAGTAATGCGTTGTACTTAAGGGAAAGATCTAGCGTGTTCTGTGTTATGTTAAAAGCGGAAAGACGATGGTGCATCGTCTGGTAAAAGCTATAACCGGCGTAGGTCTCTATACTATCTGTATCGACAAGCTTATACCTGCTGTGGAGATAGGCAATCTCTTTCCAGTCCGCTCTTCTACTTATACCCAATGGTAGCGCTGTATCACTGTGACTGAGGACAACGTTACTGTCATACTGGGTGCCTAGTGAGAAGTTTACGTACCAGGGTTTTTCTCCCATATGACGGTCTATCTTTTTTAGATACTCCTGTGCCTTTGCACCATACTCGGTACCCTTTCCAAAGTCGGCTGCGTTTTCAAAGTAATCTCTTGCCTCTGCATATACATTTTTTGTGTAGTAATACAGGCCAAGCTCAAGGTTTGTTTGCGGGTTGTCGGGTTTCAACGCGAGGGCCTTCTTTAGATGTGTCTGAGCGCTTGTCTCAGACAGGCGATTTAATGCAACCCCTAGGTTTAGATTGGCTGCCTCATCAGAGGGCTTGATCTTTATCGCCGCACGAAACTCTGTTGCTGCCTCTGAGTACTTCTTCTCCTGCATGTAGGTCTTCCCTTTTGACATGTACGTCTCATACATCTTATCTATCAAAGCCGCTGCTGACGTCTTATCGTTCGTTGGTTTATCACCAGCATAGACCACATAGGTTATTATTAAAGAAAAAACAAATATCAATACAAGTGTTGCCTTCATCTACGGTCTCCTATAAGGATCTCTATCGTTTGCTTTTAAAAAGCTAAGACAAAAAACATTGTTTGGACAATCAAACATACAGGGCTAAACTACCTACCACCACCTTTGTATAAAACATAGTGGTATTTTATAAATAAGGCCTGAGTTTTGTCTACAAGTATTTCTTCCTGTCTGTGCAATCGCATTTGAAACAGAAGGGAGGCCTAGCGACTGTTACGGTTTTTTTAGTCGTATCTATAATAATTTGGTAGTCCTGCAGAGGTAGTGATATTCAATTCCCCTCCCTTGATGGAAGGGGTTAGGGGTAATGCTGTTGACTTAAGGATGTAAAGATGCAAAAAAATAGAGAGGGCTTTGCCCTCCCTAGACCCTCCCACAAGGGGACTCGTCCCCTTGACCCCGTAAATGTCAGGC
>PEAB01000085.1 GCA_002753395.1 Nitrospirae bacterium MYbinv3
AGTATTTTCGATAAAAGAGAAAGTTGAGTATTTTTTGCGTTAATAAATACACAATAGACCTTTTGAAAGTAGTAAAGTAGATGTTTTTAAAGTTCTTCTATTTTCTTTTTGCAAGAGGCTCAGGATTATGTTAAAAAAATTCATAAGCATCTACAATTGTAACATTGTATGTATCAATGCCTACAAACCTATATCCAAATCAAGGATTTTCATTGCTTGTTGTGTCCGTAAGGTCATGGTGGTTTTTATGCGCCCTAAGTTAATGCAATATTTACTTTTTTGTAAGGCCTCTATATAATATAATTATAGTTTTGTATTTTCTGGATTCCCGCTTACGCAGGAATGACATGGAACACCTAAAAATGCCATTTGCTGTCATTCCCGCGAAAGCGGGAATCTATTTTCGAGAGCTGCATAAAATGCTGGTTTACAAAAAAGTGCAAAAGTATAGATATAACTATTTACAGAGGGGATGTTATCGATGAAAGAGGATGAGATAAAGTCCTACAAAGAGGTTGTGCTAAGCAAGCTGCGTGAGGCTGGGGTAAGGGGCCTGAGTAGGGGTAAGCTCGATATTGGGTCAGGCGATGGCTTGAAGGACAAGGCATTGAAAGAACTTGAAAAAGAGCGTAAGATTGCCAACATTGGTCTGCCTAATAAACCGGTTTTTGTCTTAAAGGAGTTTTATACCCCTCTGGAGCTGGCATGCGAAATAATCCTGAAAAAAACTGCCGTTGAGCTTACCGTATTCAGTAAGACGGCACTTATCAAGCTAAAAGAGCTGCCGGTAGGAAAGATACGTTCACACGCAGGTAAGGCACTTGACTGGCTGGTTAAAGAGAAGACCTTGTTAAGGCTAAAAAACGGAGGCAAGGTTTTATACGCTAATGCTGCCAGTCTCCGTGCAGCGCTGGCAGCTGAGACCCCCTCTTTAGATAGAAAACGGGTGTTAGAGGCATACCACAGGGTCAAAGAGCGCTGCGGGCTTTCAGATATAGACATAGCTGATCTGCGACAGGAGCTCTCTGTATCACAGGAACTGTTGGAGAAGTTTCTCTTGGATGACAAGCAGCCTGTTAAGGTTGAACTAAGCCAGGGAGATTGGCCAACATCTTCTGAAAAAATACGTTCTGGAGCGATTTATATCTCTGGAAAACCGTATTTACTTGTCCGTCTAATAGAGAGAGGCCTTCACGATGTTTAATATTATGGATATAAATCCATTTGAGAATGATATATCTAATCCGCGTGGCAAAAATGGGATTGAAGAGAGCGTTACCGGTCTTAATGATAACGTATTAAATAAACTATTACAACAATTTGAGAAGATTAATGCCCCCTCTATAACAAGCCTAAAGGCACAGCTAGTGTTATCGCGTCAAGCTGGTTATGGGAAATCGCATCTGATCGGACGCCTGTTTAGTAAATTAACCCAAAATGCAACCCTTGTTTATTTGACACCATTTTTGAATCCAGCAACATGCTGGAAATCCATCCTAATAAAGACCGTTCAGGAGTTAAGATATCCTGACAATTTTAATTCTAAGGATAATAAAGTTGCCTCTTATAAACAGCTTGAGGCCTTTGCACACGGTATTTTAGTGAATCTACTAGTTAGCGGGCTTGAGAGTGGGAAGATAAGGACAAGGACAAAACAGGCTATTTTAGATTTTCTACACAGCAAGACCATTTTAGAATTTAGGGCTAATAAAAAGATGCTCACCTATGTTCAGAAAAATATTGATGGCTTGGAAAGGATATTCATACAAGAGCTTAGACGTAGAAATATTAATTTAAATGTTTCTTCAGAAAGTAGTTGGTATAGGGTGCTGTTTACTTATGCCTACTTGCCTTCTAACAACGATATAGCAGTTGCCTGCCTGGATTGGCTAAACGGAGGGAGCATTACACCTCAAGAGGCACAGATGATTGGAATAAGAATAAACGATATCCCTAACAGCGGGATGTCGGGTGATGAGGCTAACGACCTCTGCCAAAAGCGTGTATTAGACCTCTGCAGTCTTGCGACTTTTTTCAGACCCTTTGTGTTTTGCTTTGATCAGACAGAGGCTTACGGAAAGGCAGAACTTGCCGCAGCCTTTGGCGAGGTCATACAGACACTGGTAGATTATTGCCCTAACCAGATGACCGTTATCACGGCAAACCAACATCCGTGGCTAAGTACGATTCAGCTTCATATGGAGCTAGCATACCTTGATAGATTGACAATACCGCCGGATCACTTAGAGCTGGAGAGCTTGAACAAGCAGCAGGCCCTGGAGCTTATTGAGCATAGACTAACAAGCTATGGACTTGATGCCGTGAAGGCTGACTTTATTAGCGATGGCAAATGGATAGAAGACGAATTAAAAAAAATCACGAAGATAAGTGTCAGAGAATTCTTACATGTTTGCAGATCCCGTTGGGATGGTAAAGGTAATGAGGATAAAATAGAGGCTATGAAAGCTAATGAAGATACAACACCACAGCTTCCACTAACTCCTTCAATTGATGAACTTTATAGTACCTTTATAAGCGAAAGAAAAGCCCAGCCTAAACGACTTGACTTTGATCCTGACGTACTCTACTGGACGGTATATGAGGCTCCCAAGGGGCTTGCCAATCTTGCAATTGAGAGTTATAATGGACGTAACGATTATTTAACTGTTCAATGGAGATTAAACGGGCAGCATATTTATTTTGGTTTTGAAGAAGGTTCAAACTCAGTTCGTTGGCAGGCTATTGCAAGAGAGGCCAACCGGCTTTATGCAACTGCCGCAAATATAAATATAAAGATCGTTATGCTTAGAACACATGAGCTGCGCCAAATTCCTGTTGCAACTTGGACGGTAATTGCTCCATTAATAGAAGACGCAAAGAGAAAATTCTTACGTATCTTAAGATTGGAACATCCTGACAAAGACCCAACGCTCGTTAATCTTTACGCTGCTTACGATCTACATAGCAAAGCGGTGTCCGGGGATATCTCCTTCACGCCTGCTGCAGTCCTTGACTTTATTAGAGGAAAGCTACAACCATTCTGGGATTTGATAACGGCACCAATTACTCAACCACCACCACCGTCCGATAAGAAACTAGCCATAGAGATCAGAGGCATCGTTGAAAGAGAGAGGTTCCTAAGCATAGACGAGCTTATGAAAAAGCTCTCCACACCAGTCTCAAAAGAACTATGCCAACAGACTTGTGAAGAGATAAGAGAGATCAAGATTCATAGACACCCAAACGTAGTGGTACTTCAATGCCAGTTAAGACAATAAGCGTCACGCAGTTTATAAAAGAGTGCCTTGGCTCTACGCCGCCATCCACACACGGTGGATTTCCCGTCTATGGACAGAGATTTCACAAGATAGCAGAAGAGTTCGTAACCTGGCTCACCAGTAACAAGGACTCAGTCGCACAGACTGACAGTGAAGAAGGCATCTGGCATGAGCTGTATGACCGGTTTGCGGAAAAATCACTCAACGACATAATAAACCAAGACAAGCGCGTAGACTCGGCCTACCATCTGAGTCAAGCCCTGAAGGCGTTTTGCAGCCGCCTGTTAGAACTACGCAAGCGAACCTCAACGTTTAACTCCTGGCAGGATGTCTTCTTTACACAGGAATATGCCGTAAACGCCGTCCGCTTTGATGTTGGCATGGGCGCTATATTAATATCGGGCCGGATAGACGCCGTCCGCTCCCACCCTGAACACGGCCTTGAGATAGTTGACTATAAGCTCAATCACGGGGCCAACATGAAACACGACATGCTGCAACTGTCCATTTATGCAAGGCTCTTGGCCATCGCAAAACCAGGTATCAACTTTCACGCATCTATAGAATACTACGAACCCCAACTGCACGTCGTAGACGTCTCCCACAGGGAACTTGACGCCATCTTTGAGGAAGTAGTCACCCCCGTGCTATATAAGTTAGTCCATCAAAAAAAACCTCCACCGGATCCACATCCAGACAGAGACCTCTCACAGGAGATAGAAAGGTGCTATGCCTCGTTCAAGCTGAATGTCGAGGTGATAGGTAAACAGGAGGCCCCTCAGTTGATTCGATATATGATAAAGCCGTCTGAGGGCGTGAAGACTGTCTCACTTGTCAGCCGCACCAAAGACTTACAGGTTCACCTGTCATTAAAGAAGGCCCCGCTGATTGAACCAGCCGAGGGGTATATAACAATAGACATCCCAAAGGAAAGACCAGATGTAGTTCTATGGAAAGACATCATCAAGACACCATCCTATGTAGCAAATAACAGTCCGGTAGCATTTCCTATTGGCATAGGCGTTGACAACCAGGTCTTGGTTGCCGACCTGGCCGACCCCCTGACGTGCCACATCCTTGTGGCAGGGACAACGGGCAGCGGTAAGAGCGAATTCCTAAAGTGCGTGTTGGCCTCCTTGATTGAGAGAAACAGTCCGCAGATGCTCAGATTCTCCATTATAGATCCAAAGCAGGTAACGTTTGCCTTAAACACCTCCTGCTCCTTAAAGAGCGAGTACATGCGTGAGCCTATAATCTCCAACGTTGAGGCAACCATCGACTGTCTACAGAGGGCCATCGACGAGATGGAGAGACGATACACCCTGCTTGCAAATGAGGGTTTTGACAACATAAGCAGCCTTAACCGTTCAGGAACACAAACTCTGCCTTATTACGTGATTATAGTGGATGAGTTTGGCGATATTGTCCTTTCGGCCTCTAAAGTGCAGCATAAGTTATTTGAGTCCCTTGTCGTAAGGCTTGCAGCAACGGGACGTGCCAGTGGGATCCATATGATCCTGACCACTCAGCGGCCTGATAAGAACATCGTTACAGGTCTCATAAAGGCAAATCTCCCCCTCAAGGTCTGCCTGCGCGTTGTAAACTCAAATAACTCCAATATAGTACTGGACGGAAGCGGCGCTGAGACTCTCCTTGGCAACGGAGACCTGCTCTGCGATAGAGGCAAGGGACTTGAACGCGCCCAATCCCCCTTGCTGCAATATTGAGGGAATGACAGCAAATGGGGCATTTAGCCCCTCTATGCCTGCCCCTGACCTGAGCAGGGGGTATTCCGAAAGCAGGAATCGTAATAGTTCACCCGTATGTGTTAAGAAGGGGGGACTCTGTCCCCCCTCAGACCTAATGCTGTTGATTTAAGGATGTAAAGATGCAAAAAAATAGAGAGGGCTTTGCCTTCCCTAGACCCTCCCACAAGGGGACCAGTCCCTTTGACCCCATTATATCGCATGTTTATACGCAATAACTCAGTCGTATACTGAGCTATGGTAGTCCTGCAGAGTTAGTGATATTCAATCCCCCTCCCTTGATGGGAGGGGTTAGGGGAGGGTGTTAAATTTACTGTTACCACTACCTATGCAGGACTACCAAAAAAAGACTTGCTTTGTGGAAAAGAACAGGTTATAATAATGATGTCAATGCTATATTAAGAGATTTGAACGGTTGGTATATGTAGAACTAATGATAGGGATTTAATGATAGGGATTAATAAGAAGGTATTTTTTGTTATTTGTATTGCCCTTGTTTCACTTTCGCTCGCAGGGGGGCACGAGCAGGATAATATCAGCCTGGACATACTTGCCATAGGAGCCAAAAGCTCTGGAGGTCTGCAGGCTATCGTCAATGTACACGATGAACGAGGCAAGAGCATACATGGGTTAAAGGTAGGCAACTTCGCGTTGACCGTCGGGGATAAGAAGGTCAATAACATCTCGTTGCAGAAAAAACACGAAGAACCGCTCTCTGTCATCATTGCCGTGGACGTAAGCGGGAGTATGAGCGGTGCCGCCCTGGCAAATACAAAAACGTACGTATCTAACCTGTTGCATCAACTCAGCGAGGACAACCATGTAATGCTCGTTACCTTTGGCAGCGACATCAAAAAAGTCGTGCATTTCACGCTGAATCGAGACCTTCTATACAGTCAACTGGATGGCTTAAAGGCGGTTGATAAAAAAACCATCATGTATCAGGCTGTTATCGACAGCATAACGATGGCCTCAAGCGCCCCTACCTCAAAGACAGCCATCCTGGTAATAACCGATGGCAGGGATGAACACAGCCATCTCAAAGAAAAGGACTTCTTAAACACCGTAGAAGGCTCATATATCCCCATTTATACCATTGCCCTGGGCAAGAGTAAACACACGGATGCAATTAAAAAGATATCGGACGTAAGCGGCGGATACTTCCTGATCTCTCCCAACTATGACGAGGTCGTGCAGCTAGGCAAGATCATCTCAGGCATCGTTGATGTCAAGTATGCCCTTGATTTTGAGCTCGCTGCCCCCGCGGGTAAGCACACGGGCGTTGTATATCTTAATTACATGGGCAAGGAACTGACAGCACAGAAGGAGTTTAACATCTCTGCTACCACTGTCACCACGACTGATACTGCGCAAACAAATGTCTCTCCTGGCACTGAGCGTGCATCTATTTTTAATGTGTCTCAGGGCGACGCCCGGGGCAACTGGACAGACAACAGATTGATGTTTGTTTTACTGATTCTTATCGTGCTGTTTGCCATCAGTAATATCCTGTTGATTATGGCCCTTCTGAGGAGGTCGAAATTGCCATTTTCAACAAACGATGCACTTCAGGTGTTAATCAAGGAACTCAACGGCAAGATTGATGTCATCAGGGATACGGTATCAGTGGAAAAACCAGATGTCCCATTTGGTGAGATAGTCTACAAGCTCGACGATGTAGCCGGCAAGATAAAGGCTGTTAGTGTCGAATTAAGAGAGCTGCCTAAAGAGGCCAAAGCATCCTGCGGCGTCAAAGAAGACATAAGTCCAATCCTTGGCCGTCTCGAGAGAGGGTTGGCTGAAGCGGCAACGGTCACGGGTATGCTGTCAGGCAGGCTGGATGCGATGGATACAGGTATGAGAGATCATGGTAATGAGATCGTTACCATGATAAGGAGCCTGTTTGCTATGGCTGGGGATAAATATAACGCCTCTTTAGAGGACATCTCAAAGAGGTTTGACACGATTGAGACAGGCATAGCAAAAACAAACAATTCGGTAAGTCAGCAGACCGAGGCCGGCATCAAGGATATTGCCAACGAGGTCAGGTTCTTAAGAGACAGCCTCACCGCGGATAAAGCTGATAGTAGTATGGAGAGCAATCTTGATACTATCAATGCCTCATTTAATCTAATCTCAGGTCGGCTCGATGAGATCGAGACATTCATCGCAAAGACAAACAACACCATGAGACAGAGGTTTGATGAGCAGCTAAGAGAGTTCTCTCAAACGCTCCAGTCCTCTATAGTTACCTCTGTTTCAGAAAGAATAGGTACTGGTATAAGAGACCTCAACAGCGAAATTATCTCTCTAACGGAGAAACTCTCTGATATACCAGCAGACAAGGTAGAGGATTGCCTTGATAAGGTTCATGACAGTCTGACAGGGAAGATGGAGGGTTCCATTAGGAGGCTTTACGATGAGCTGACCCAGATCAAGGACAAGCTCTCTGACACTGTTGATGTCTCGGAGTTAAGCGCAAAACTGGAGCAGTTGTCTCAGGAGAACGGGAAGGTGTTTTCGAGGACAGTTGATGCTATGAGTGAAAAAAACGCCGTCTTGTCTCACAATCTTGGGGGTTCGTTACAGGCGATAGGTAACACCATTAATGGCATTGAGGTTATCATAAAGCACCTGTTCGCTATGGCTGGGGATAAATATAACGCCTCTTTAGAGGACATCTCAAAGAGGTTTGACACGATTGAGACAGGCATAGCAAAAACAAACAATAAGGTAAGTCAGCAGACCGAGGCCGGCATCAAGGATATTGCCAACGAGGTCAGGCTCTTAAGAGACAGCCTCACCGCGGATAAAGCTGATAGTAGTATGGAGAGCAATCTTGATACTATCAAGGCCTCATTTAATCTAATCTCAAGCCGGCTCGATGAGATCGAGACATTCATCGCAAAGACAAACAACACCATGAGACAGAGGTCTGATGAGCGGCTAAGAGAGTTCTCTCAAACGCTCCAGTCCAATATAGTCACATCTGTTTCAGAAAAAATAGAGACCGGTATAAGAGACCTCAACAGCGAAATTATCTCTCTAACGGAGAAACTCTCTGATATACCAACAGACAAGGTAGAGGATTGCCTTGATAAGGTTCATGACAGCCTGACAGGGAAGATAGAGGGTTCCATTAGGAGACTTTACGATGAGCTGACCCAGATCAAGGATAAGCTCCCTGACACGGTTGTTGTCTCGGGGTTAAGTGAGAAGCTGGAACAGTTGTCTCAGGAGAGTGGGAAGGTGTTTTCGAGGACAGTTGATGCTATGAGTGAAAAAAACGCTGTCTTGTCTCACAACCTGGGAGATTCGTTACAGGCGATAGGTAACACCATTAATGACATTGAGGTTATCATAAAGAACCTGTTCGCTATGGCTGAGGACAAATATAACGCCTCTTTAGAGGACATCTCAAAGAGGTTTGACACGATTGAGACGGGCATAGCAAAAACAAACAATAAGGTAAGTCAGCAGACCGAGGCCGGCATCAAGAACATTGCCAACGAGGTCAGGCTCTTAAGAGACAGCCTCACCGCGGATAAAGCTGATAGTAGTATGGAGAGCAATCTTGATACTATCAATGCCTCATTTAATCTAATCTCAGGCCGGCTCGATGAGATCGAGACATTCATCGCAAAGACAAACAACACCATGAGACAGAGGTCTGATGAGCAGCTAAGAGAGTTCTCTCAAACGCTCCAGTCCTCTATAGTTACCTCTGTTTCAGAAAAAATAGAGACCGGTATAAGAGACCTCAACAGCGAAATTCTCTCTCTAACGGAAAAACTCTCTGATATACCAGCAGACAAGGTAGAGGATTGCCTTGATAAGGTTCATGACAGCCTGACAGGGAAGATGGAGGGTTCCATTAGGAGGCTTTACGATGAGCTGACCCAGATCAAGGACAAGCTCCCTGACACTGTTGTTGTCTTGGAGTTAAGTGAGAAGCTGGAGCAGTTGTCTCAGGAGAGCGGGAAGGTGTTTTCTAGGACAGTCGATGTTATGAGTGAAAAAAACGCTGTCTTGTCTCACAACCTGGGAGATTCGTTACAGGCGATAGGTAACACCATTAATGGCATTGAGGTTATCATAAAGAAGCTCGCCTACAACCTCAGCGAGGATAGCTCCGGCAGCGTCAAGGTTCAAGTTACGGCAATAAGAGAGACAATAGTGGATATCATAAAGTTCCTCTTACTGCTATCCGAAAAATAAAAAACGTAATAGTTCACATCCTCCCTGATTTATATATCTTTTAGAGTAATTGTGTAAATGAAAGACGAATTATACATAGATATAGTAAGTAAGACTATTATAAAAAAACTGTCCGATGAGATAGTAAGTGGTATGACAGGGCAGGCAAACGACTTGCTTAGGGAGCTGTTGCGTAATGAAGTCTCAGACCTGTTGAAGAGTTCCAATAGTGAACTAAAGAGATACTTAGATGACAGGATAGAAAACTATCTGAGGACTGAGAGGCTGCATGCAGGTTCACAAATTGATACAAAGGAAATAAAGAATATCAGGGAAGAGGTAGCCAATATAAGGGAGACCTTACGGGCAATTGATAAGACACGGGACGTCATGGAAAAAGCTATTCTGCAGATGCTTAATAACTTGTTTGAGGTAAAGGCATACATTGAAAGTAAAAGTGGACTTCGACCAAATAACGATAGTGATAAAATGGAATTACTGAGGAGATTTATGGAGGTTCTGAAGACCGAATTGACGGATAACCTGACAACCAAGATGGAGGACAAGCTGTTACAGATGGAGAAGACAAACAGGTCGATTATCTTGGAATATAGTAACGATATAAAAAAATATATAAGCGAAAACATAGAAAAATACGTGAACATCAAAACAATTGCCCAGATATGGCGCAAAGGAAGGACACAGGGTGATTGATAGCGACAAGATGAAGATACAGGAGTTTTTGGTCAACATAACAACAGTCTTGTATCGTATAGGTGCGCTTGGCATAGATCAATTAAACAGAAGGGTAGCAAACCTTGAAAATAACATAGAGGCATTTTCAAGGAATGTGATAAAGTGCGGTTTGGTTGGCATCACCAGTTCTGGAAAGTCTTCCTTGTTAAACGTCTTACTGGGTACAGGGCAGAAGATACTGAAGGAGCAGAGTAAAGCCACGACAAACACAATAGTCTTCTGTTCAAAGTCTGAGGAGCCGCAATTAGATATCCACTTTGAAAACGCCGAACCAATTAAAAAGCGTGGTAAAGAAGCCCTTGAGCATTCCATATGGAGATACACCTCCGAGGATGAAAATCCTAAAAACAGAGACAACGTAAAATATTTAAGGATTGCCCTGCCGACGTTTATCCTAGACAAAGACATAGAGCTGGCAGATACTCCTGGCCTGGATGCCTACGGGTTAAAGGAACACGAGGACCTGACCCTGCGTGAATTCCTGCCCCAGGCAGATATCATCATACACCTGTCTTCGATAAGGAGCCCTATGAAGGAGACAGACAGAAAGATCCTGAATCAGATAATGGATGCGGATCAGCGAATCATTTTTGTACAGACGTGTAAGGGTGCCGTAGTTGAGCAGACCTATGGTGACGGCACCTCTGAGTCTGTCGTCAGGCTGCTTGAAAGATACAACGATGATTTTAAAAGGGCTATTAACCCCTATCCAAAATTAAAGGATGCCCCTATCATACAGGTTGAGACAACAATTGCTTTGGACTCTTTTACGACTGGGGATTTGACCAAATGGCAGGAGTCAGGAATTGAGGAGTTCATCTGCGTTATTAAAAACGTTACGAGCCAGCTCCAAGCGGAGTCTACATTAAGGAGCTTACGAAAGACCATAGATGAAGCAAAGGTGCTAAATAACCTCATAAAAAACACGATAAGAGAAGAGAGCAAAAAAGAGGACTATGTAGAAGAAAGAAACAAATTTCTGAAGATATTAAAGAACTATCATGGGGTTATAGTCAACGACAAGAACAAGGTCGTATCTCAGTGGTTAGAAAAACTGTCTTATACGACCTTATATAACAGGTACAGCTTTGAGCTTTCAAGTCTTTTCACCTATCGATATGACTACAACCCTATGCACGACAGGGATTTTATAACCAGAGCACATGCCATCGAGGAGGAGATCAAAAGGATAAAGGCTGATTTTCTATATGCCCTGGACAGCGCCAGGGACATATACAGGCAACACTTCACAGACCTAGGCCTTGATATAAGACGAACGGATATTCAAAACCTGAGCAAGAGCGTTTTTTTCCTTCCTAACGTGCAGAAAAAGCGGATATCTGAGGCAATCGGAGTTACAAAGAGCCCAACAAGGCTATCTTTCTGGAGAGAGCAAAAGGAAGTTGAGGGTGAATACATAGACAAGAACCAGTACATTGATGACCTCAAGGTGTCGTTAAAACTCTTTTTTGAACCCTTGTTAAAGCACATGGAGTGGTGGGACAATATGATCTTCTATACCTTTCTCGATCCCTTGCAAAAAAAGATATCCGCAATAGAGGATGATATGAGCAAGATAGAAAAAGCCCCTAAATATGGCGATACACAATGCAAGGGGTTAGAAGTCATCAGCAGGGATATTGATAACCTCCTTGAAGGAATATCCTCTCTGAATAATGAAGACAAGCAGCGGCCCAGTACAGACAGCAATGTCAGATATGTCAGGAAAATTTCTGCTGAGAAGAAAAAAACAGTTCATAGAAACCTGTTCATACAGCTTGGGAATCGTTTGTTTGAGGGCATGTTCCATTCATTTTATCTCAAGTGCCTATCTGAAATCTCCAACAAATCCCGCAAGACAGTTGTCTTTGTGGGAGACAATTATGACTCTCAGGTCAATTTCCTGAGACGTCTGATGAGGCTTACTGACGATACGGTCAGTCCCTTAACGGAGATAGAACCACCGTTTGCCTTAAACGTACCGGACAACGATTTGAATGTCAAGACCGTCGCAATTGATGGTGAACTAAGCAAAAGGGTATCTTTCTATGTCCTGGGCAACGACCTTAAATCTCTTGATGCTGCTCAGGCTGACAACCTATGCCAAAGAGCAGATGTTATACAGTTATTGATTGACGACCTTCACAGGGTTGGCTCCGCACTTACCGACATTGTGGAGAGAAACCTGCTTTTCAAGCTCATACATCAACACAGAGACAAATTGCTCCTGCTCTATCCTGGCGCTGCACACTTTCAGAAGGACAGACTGCATATCATGTTTGAGGAG
Source organism: Nitrospirae bacterium MYbinv3 (assembly GCA_002753395.1). GTDB lineage: Bacteria > Nitrospirota > Thermodesulfovibrionia > Thermodesulfovibrionales > Magnetobacteriaceae > Magnetobacterium. The sequence continues at coordinate 12,285 of PEAB01000085.1, forward strand.
GTACTGACTGAAGTAAACAATATATTTCATCACGTTCATACCCACTGGTTTATATATGAGAACTTTGAGGTAAGGTATAATTATTTCAACGAATTTGCCCAAAAAATAGTCCATGAAAACCTTAAAACAGAGCAATGTATCAGAGAGTGGAAACATCAGGGTATCCCCCTTGATGACCCCTTTGACGAATACGTGTTACAAGAGGAGTTCGAGCTTCTGGTAAGAAAATAATCGTTGAGTAAAACCACTCACTTTACAAAAGAGCCTTACCTGTTTTACCTTTATTATGCTATTACAGTACTCACAGTGCGGAAGAACCATTTATCTTCACAGCCTTAAACGGTATAAAGTACCTGCCCATAATTAATTATAGAGCCTACGCATAAACTCAATTTTCTACTATAGATATCGAAACACCACCACCACATATCTCAATATTACAACATTACAAAAAAAAGTTCAACAATTTGGTTCTTTCGTATTTCATGTGTGTAGTCCAACCTTATCATAATCCAGCTTACTTGTGAGCATGTAGATAATTACCTTTAGGTTTTTAAATGTTCTGTAACCCCTTGCTTTTGCTTTAGCTG
>PEAB01000086.1 GCA_002753395.1 Nitrospirae bacterium MYbinv3
GAAACACATTAGTTGTGAATGAGGCGATGCTGTTGTTGGGTTAGAGGCTACCTTTTGAGGAATCGAGTGATTATATGGAAAAGCTATTAGGGGTGAAGGTAAGTCATGAGTTATACAAACCCAACTTGTCATTTCCGCGTAAGCGGAAATCCACTCTTGTGAACAATAAAGGGTGGATAGATTCCTGCTTTCACATGAATAGCATAATTTCCCAAGACTTTCTTATGCACCATAGTGAACAGGTCTATTCTCTTTGTTTGGCTGGCTTAGGATGGGTGAGTTTTTTCGTATTGATGTTGAAAAATCGGTATAGTCCGTGTATAATTAAGCCGTGTTGTTTTGACAATGTCATTTTTAAGTAAACATAGTGATTGTCAGAACAAGGATTACACAGATTAAAGGATTTACAGGAAAAAGATTTTAACTAATCCTGATAATCTCTTAATCCGTTAAATCGTGGTTCAGACATTATAATTTATAGTAACCATATGCAATAGTTAATTTTTTTAGACGAATTTTTTATTTAACGATGAGTGTGTTATTGAGGATAATCCTAACTATATTGCTTTTGATGTACACTACTCTATGTACAACAGCACATTTGGAGGCATCCCAGGTGGTGCGCATTGGCGTTCTGGCCCACAAAGGCAAGGAGCAATGCAATGAAAACTGGCAGCCTACGATGGATTACCTGTCATCACGTATAAGCGGCTATAAGTTCACGCTCATCCCTCTGACATTCGACGACATAGACAATGTAGTAAAAAATGGACTAATAGATTTTATAATCGCCAATCCATCCATATATATAGAGATGGAGGTTAAATACTATGTCAGCAGGATTGCTACCATGCAAAATCTGTCTTTTTTAGGCAAGGGATACACGGTCTTTGGAGGCGTCATCTTTACAAGGGCTGACCGTAAGGACATAAATAAATTAAAGGACTTGCGCGGGAAGAAGTTCATGGCTGTGGATATGACTTCTCTTGGCGGATGGCAGATGGCCTGGGGGGAGTTAAAGAGAAACGGTATTGATCCAGAAAGGGATTTTGCCACACTTGAGTTTCTCAATAACCACAAAAATGTTGTCTATGCCGTCAAAAATGGTTTAGTTGACGCTGGAACGGTAAGAACTGATACACTTGAAAGGATGGCGTTAAATAAAGAGATAGACATCAATGAGTTTAAGGTGTTTTCTTATAAAGGTAAGGGATTAGAGTATCAAGACTTCCCTTTCCTGCTAAGCACCCCGCTGTATCCAGAGTGGCCAATAGCAAAGATTAAACACACACCCAATATGCTTGCGAAGCTCGTGGCGTCGGCGCTGCTGGAGATCCCTAAAGACAGTAAAGAGGCTAAAGCAGCCAAGATAGAGGGATGGACAATCCCGCTTAACTACGAGTCAGTGGACAACCTGCTCAAGTACCTGCGAGTTAGCCCCTATGAGGACTATGGTAAGGTGACGTGGCAGGACATACTACGAGAGCACTGGAAGTCGATAGCGACCATTGCAGCCTTTATTCTCAGTATGGGCTTATTCTCGGTTTATATCTTCCGTTTGAACATGTTGCTGAACATATCACAGGACAACCTTACGTTTGAGCTTAGGGAGAGGAAGAAGGCTGAGGCTGAACTGGCTCAGAGTTATGAGAAGCTCGATGCTGCAAACAAGCAGATAATGGACAGCATCCACTATGCAAGCAGTATACAGAAGGCCATACTGCCTCGCTTGCAGGGCCTGAGTGGGCATCTGAACGATTACTTTGTGATATGGCGGCCGCGCGACGTTATAGGAGGGGACATCTTTTGGTTCAACGGTCAACATAATGACTTCATGCTTGCTATCATAGATTGTACCGGCCACGGTGTGCCTGGCGCTATCATGACAATGCTCTCCGGCACAACTCTTAACAGGGTGGTAAACGAACTAGGCTACACCGACCCGTCCACTGTCTTAAACAGCATGAACAGACTAGTAAGGGATATGCTAAGTGGTGACGGCAGCACTGGCCTATATGACAACGGTCTTGACATGGGGATATGCTATGTGGATAAACAGACGATGAAGCTGACATTTGCTGGGGCCAAGATATCGCTTTTCTCCGTGAAATCAGGGGACGTCAAGGAGATAAGAGGTGATCGCCAAAGCATTGGTTATCAGACCTCTAAGCCTGATTACGTTTTCAACAATCATCAGATCGACATAGTTCAAGGGACGTCATTTTACTTGACGACCGATGGGATCAGCGACCAGATTGGTGGACAACATGGCATGCCATTTGGGAAAAAGCGGTTTAAGGAGTTTATCGCACAGCATAGCGGTAAACCTTTTTTGGAGCAGCAGACCCTATTGACAGATATATTTGATCATTATCGAGGCGATGAACAACAGAGGGACGATGTAACTGTTATAGGGTTTAGAGTTTGAGTAGAAGGAGAAAATCGTGTTAACGGACCTTTATGAGATCTACCAACAAATGTTACGGGAAAAGATAATCTTTTGTTTTAGCGGACCGGTTTCGCAGCATGTTGTAGAGGGCATTGGAGCAACATTAAAACTCAAGATGGAAGTGGAAGACAACGATATGAACACCATCCAGAAGGTATTTTCCATATTTGTAGAGCAGATGCAGAATCTCATGAACTACTCCGCAGATCGGCTCAGTCAGGAGAAGGCAGGAGGGGATCTAGGTGTTGGGATTTTTGTCGTCGGTTATAAGGAAGGGCACTTTTACGTGCGATGTGGCAACAAGATCCACAACGATAAATTAAACATGATCAAGGATCAGGTAGATGAGCTGCACAACCTAAACAGCGACGAATTAAAGGCCCTCTATCGTAAGCGCAGAAAAGAGGAAGTCCCTGATGGCAGCAAGGGCGCTGGACTTGGATTTATTGAAATGGCAAGAAAGGCGAGTCGACCTATTGAAATAGAGTATTCAACGGTTAATGAAACACTGTCGTTTTTATCTATAACCGTATTCATTTAGGGAGGGATACGATATGGAAAAATTAATTATACAGGGTACCAAATCTACACCTTATGTGTGTTTTGACCAAGCATCCGATACGTTTACAATACGGGGTGAGTCATATCCAGAAAACACGGCTGCGTTTTTTACTCCTGTTTTCGCGTGGCTGGAGGAATTTTTGACCTCAGAGCAGTCTCAACGATTAGTTCTTGATTTCGAATTGCTCTATTTTAACAGCAGCAGCTCGAAGGCTTTATTTAACATGTTTAGCATGTTTGAACGGTTCATCCTGCAAGGTAAAGAGATCTCTGTCAATTGGAGATACCAAGTTGACAACGATACAGTAAAGGAGTGCGGAGAGGAATTTAAGGAAGACGCCCCAGATCTTGAATTCAACCTGGTAGAGATCGAAAAAAGCAGTAGGTCATGGACGGTTTAAACCATGAGATTACAGAGTATATGAGTCTTTTTGCAGAGGAAGAAGAGATTATAAGTAAGGCTGAGGATATCCTCGAATCAGCGAAACAACAGCAGAACATCCTGGCACCTCACTTCGACAAGCTCCTCAGGAGTTATAAGAAGCTGTTTGGGCAGACAAAACGAATCGTTAAAATGGCGGATAACCTCCAACGCGACCTCAACACTGCAACAGATAAACTCTCTGTACTGTGTAAAATAGATCAACTCACAGGCATAGCCAACAGGCGGTGCTTTGAAGATACGTATAACGTTCAATGGAAGCGCTCCGTCAGAAACAGAACACAGTTGGCTCTGATTGTTATAGACATAGATTACTTTAAGCAGTATAATGACACGTATGGTCACTCCAAGGGCGATATCTGCCTCCAAAAGGTTGCACAGGCCATACAACAGACACTCAAACGGCCTGATGACTTTTTAGCGCGATACGGTGGAGAGGAGTTCGTTGTGGTACTTCCCACAACGGATGAAAATGGCGCTTTGCTTATAGCAGAGAGTATCAGGGATAGTATCGAGGCACTGTCTATACCACATAGGATGTCAAAGGTATCAAACCACCTTACCATAAGCATGGGGGTCTGTGTGATGACTGCAAGTCTTGTGGATTACAAGGATGTTCACTTCCAAAGGGCTGACGAGGCCCTGTATCAGGCTAAGAATGAAGGAAGAAACAGGGTCATCATGTGGAAAGACGCATCAGAATAGATTATACATTCATTTCGTTAAACACGGTGATATAATAAAACAACGGCTGTTTGATATGATGCTAAATATAGATGTAAAGACTATGGTTGAGAAGTTAGAGGTGTTACAAGTTAAGATAAAAGGGGCTGTATTTTACGGCTCTTATGCAACATCCAGGTAAAATGACGACTCAGATATCGATCTGCTGCTTATATCAGATGATATTAACCCCAAAAAGCATAAAAGGGGAAAGGAGATTGCGTGCATCAAACAATCGCTTCTTCTTGCGGGGTGCATAAGAAACTTATGGGGATTTTTGAATAGAATGGAGGGCTTTGCCCTCCCTCAGACCCACCCACAAGGGGACCAGTCCCCTTGACCCCCATTAATTTTTATTGTCCCCCATGAAATTCTTATGCACCCCCCACAGCCGCCACACTTGACATATCAGATATAGATGTGATATAACACCTGATGACTTTAAATGCTCGTTTAATTATCATGCTAGTGGTACTTTTTATCTTTAGCAGTTACAGAGAAGCGTTTCCTTTTGGCGGGTGCGACGAAAATTGCAGCTCTTGTCATAAGCTCAATGTTGAAGAAGCTGGCCAACTGCTCAAGGTCTTTGACCCCAATGCAACAGTTGAGGCTGTGCAGCAATCACCATCTAAGGGTCTGTGGGAGCTTACCATAAATACTGGCAAGAACCGAGTTATAGCATACCTGGATTTCTCCAAAGAAAACTTGATTATCGGAAACATCGTAAAGATAAAAACGAAACAGAACCTGACTGAAACCAGACTCACTGAGGTAAACAGAATTGACGTATCAACCATATCACTTAAAAATAGTCTCCTTATGGGTGCTAAGAATGCAAAGACAAAACTGATAGTCTTTACCGACCCTGAGTGTCCGTATTGCAAAAAACTTCACGAGGAGTTAAAAGCGCTGGTCGAAAAGAGAAAAAATATAGCTATTCATATCGTACTTTTTCCATTGACTAAGATACATCCTACATCGTACAAGAAGTCAAAGGCTATAATATGTGAGAAATCTTTAAAACTATTGGATGACGCCTTTGCTGGCAAGGATATTCCAGAGCCTAAGTGTGAAACAAGCGCAGTTGATGAGGACATAAAGATGGCTGAAGGTCTTGGGCTGACCGGGACTCCTGCGGTTGTAATGCCTGATGGAAGGGTTTTAAGAGGGGTGTTTAAGGCCGATGACCTTATAAAAGAAATAGATAAGAACAACCATAAGAAGTAATGGGGTTAGACAACGAACAGATAAATCAACTCATAAGCTCGTTACTTGTCTTCTTACAAGGGAAGGAAAAAGCCTTGAGGTTGTCTTTGATAGCATTTTTTTCGAGAGGACATCTGCTCATAGAAGACCTTCCAGGTTTAGGAAAGACCACTATGGCCATAGGTATAGCCAAGTCGTTGGGTCTAAGTTTTGGACGAGTGCAATGCACAAGCGACCTCCTGCCGTCAGATATCACAGGTTTGTCTATATACAATAAGAATAAATCTGAGTTCGAGTTCCATCATGGGCCAATATTTAGTAATATAGTCCTAGTTGATGAGATAAACAGGGCTACGCCTAAGACTCAGAGCGCCCTGTTAGAGGCAATGGGTGAGAAACAGGTTACTATAGAGGAAAAGACGTATCAGCTTTCAAGGCCATTCTTTGTCCTGGCCACGCAAAACCCCTTAGAACAGTATGGCACATTTCCGCTGCCAGAGTCACAGATGGATCGATTCATGCTAAAGATAAGCATCGGCTATCCTGACAGGGAGTCAGAGAAGGACATCCTCAGAGGAGGCAGCAGACGCGAGGAACTCTACAATATGAAGCCGCTGTTAGATAGGACACAGACGCTGAAAATTCAAAACGATATCCGTAAAAGCGTCTATGTCTCAGACAAAATACTTGATTATATAATGGACATCATAGGCGCTACGAGAGACCACAAATACCTGTCATCTGGCATCTCAACGCGTGGAGCGCTGGCTATAATAGGCACAGCCAGGGCTAATGCCTTCGTAAGCGGCCGCGACTTCGTTATCCCCGAGGATGTAAAAGACCTGTCCCAGTACACCATTGCACACAGGGTCTTGTTTAATGAGGAATTTGACTCTCAGACCAAAAAGGAGATTATTAAATCCCTAATCGAGCAGATCCCTATACCGGTGTAATACGAATAAATCGAGCAGGATGGCTGTACATCCTCTTGTCCATCTTCCTGGGTTTTGCCGCAACTAACACCGGCAACAACCTCATCTATATGATAACGGCCGCGTTGCTGAGCTTTATGGGGATATCGGGTTTCTTTGGCCGCAGGAACCTCTTATATGTAAGCGTTGTCGTAGAGTTCCCAGACGAGATATATGCCGGAAGACCGTTCCCACTTAAGATAACCGTTAAGAACAATAAGGGTATTATGCCAGGCTTTCTCTTGCGTGTCACATTTGAATCTAACGAGGTGCTATTTCCCTACGTTGGTACCAAAACAGATACATTTAAGCATTTAAACATATCATTTCCAAGCCGCGGCAAGTACAGTATAGAGACGCTGCACGTTTGTTCTGTGTTTCCATTTAATCTGTTTATTAGGTGTATTAAGCTCAAAGACGTATACGAGTACCTCGTCCTGCCTGAGCCAAAGAAGTGTCATTTGCCGGAGCACCTGCAGCGGCAGATGACGTCAAAGGGTGAGAAACCTTCCCAAAAAGCTGGTTACGATGGCGAGCTAATATCTGTTAGGCAGTACCGTCCAACAGACCCTATAAAGTACATCAGCTGGAAGGCCACAGCCAAGACCGGCCAGTTCAAGACCAAGGAGTTATCGTCGTTGGCCTTTGAACCCGTGATAATCGACTTTGACAATACGAACATCAGCGATTTTGAGGAGCGGATATCCTGTATAACATACACTGTGCTGTATCTTATAAAGCGCAGCATCCCCGTAGGACTTAAGATTAACGATAAGGTCTTTAAACCTGAGACTTCTCATAAGCACAAACTCAACATGCTTAGAGAGCTGGCGCTGCTAACCAGAGTCGCTACACACAAGAACATTTAACGACATATTAAAGTAAATACGTTAAATACACTAAAAAAATACGGTGTTTAACTGATTGTCTAATTGTCTATACCTTGTGTAGAATGAATATGCAACAGTATGCGGCCTATTGTCTTCTGAGGGGTGTGGATCCTCAAAGTAAAACACCTAAGGGGCTGTGCAATGCAGCCCTATTATTCTTACAGTTGATATAGGAAAAGTAATAAGAGAAGAAGTGTTCCACCGTTGTTATTAAATACTGCTGTTTATGTGGCTTGGGACTGGAGTCAGGTTAATACGTCAACAGACTTACCTCTTACCCCCCACCATTATTGGAGTGGTGTATACGCAAGAGCCTCTGCTCAAGTCAACGGAGTAAACTTAAATGGGTACTTTAGCCCATAACTTATTGATTTAACTTCCTTTCTATCTCTTCAACATTTGCTTTGGCTATAGATTCACTATTCTTATCTTTTTGCTCCTTTGCCAGATACATAGCCCTGTTGAAATACTCAATAGCCTCGTTATACCGCATTGATTCGTAGTAAACGGTACCTACCTTAAAATATGAAGATATCAACTTTTTTTCTATGCTTTCATTCCTCATCTTATCACCTCACGCGTTTTTTAGTGTTAGCTTTAGGATAGCAACATGTACAATGAGTTGTAAATCAGACAAATACCTTATAAAAATACAGTGTTCACCTGATTGTATAATTGTCTTAAACTGTGTAAAATAAAAGGCCTGAATTGTTTCTTTGGCAGTAATAGTTCATCCGTATGTATAAAGAATGGAGGGCTTTGCGTATCTTCTTTGTATTTCATGGTAACTATGCTTTTACGCTTTCTGGATTCCTGTTTACACAGGAATGACATATTTGGAAAACAGCAATTACTGTCATTCCCACTTTCGTGGGAATCCATAAACAATTTACCATGCTTTTTAAAGATGATACGGCTTTGCCTACTGACACAGTGGTTAGCAATCACCTTGACCCTGTAATACTCAATCCTGATTTAAAATATATTTATGTCCATGTACTTAGCTTGTAGATTGCCCTGTCTTGCACGGCAATGACAAGACAACCCATAAGTTTCTTATGCGCCCTGTTTATTATCGTAACTTTCTTTTTTTTTGTTGATGAGCTATAATTTATGGGTAATGGTAAAGGTATTTTCTATGTATCCGGCGCCGTGGGGTTCTCTATGGATATTGTTTGCTGTGATGGTGCTAATGTTGACGATAGCGATTGTCATAGGGTATCAAACATACTCGGTAAGACACGTAACCCTTGAGGTAGGCCAGGATGGGCTGCGGATTAAGGGCGGCTTGTATGGCAGGCATATTCCTCTTGGCTCTCTTTTAGTAAGAGAAGCTAAAGTTTTAACGATTGACAACGCCTCACCCATTTGCCCAGTTAGCAGAACCAACGGTATTGGTCTACCTGGCTATGCAGAGGGATGGTTTAGGCTGCGGGATGGCAGTAAGGCACTCGTGTTTATGGCTAGACACATGAGGGTTCTCTATATACCCACAACAGAGGGTTATGCGCTGTTGCTTACACCTGAGAATCCTGAAGACGTGTTGTTTGCGCTCAATAGCTGAGTAAATGTTGACCAAATATATATTAAGGAGGTATTGGGATTGATTAAGAATGAAAAAAGCGTAGTTGTGTTAAGAAGGGTTTTTAGCATTATGGTACTGTCATTGCTGGTCATACAGCTTTTCGGTTGTGCTGCGGCAGTGGTGGGGGCCGGTGTGGGTGTTGGCACTTATGCCTATGTATCAGGCAAACTGACTTATAGTTTTGACAGACCGGTGCTGGCTGTTCATGGGGCAACAGTAAAGGCGTTAAAGCATTTGAAACTCCCCATAATTGAAGACAAGAGTGACAGTGTCTCGGCCGTCTTAAAATCGAAATTTGCAGATGGTGACGATATAAACATAGACATAAAGGCACAGTCGGAGAGGTCGTCCACTATCGCCATCAGGGTTGGAGTCTTCGGAGATGAAAAGAAGTCGCTTATAATCTTAGACGAGATTAAAAAAAAACATTAGTTGAAACATCAAATACAGAAGATACAAGGAGACAATACGTGAAAGAACTAAACGTGATCAACATTATCCCTAAGGAGAGACATGCTCTCATCTTTAGGACCTTTGACGAATTACAGAGCGGCGACGCCTTTATCCTCGTTAACGACCACGATCCTAAGCCCCTCTATTATCAATTCCTGCACGAAAGGGAGAATCAATTTACGTGGGAATATCTGCAAGAGGGATCAGAGATCTGGAAGGTAAAGATATCAAAGAAATAACTATCTTAAGGTGGTCTTGCTGCGTGTAACTCCTGTAACATCTTAAGCAACCACGCCTGACATTTACAGGGTCAAGGGAACTAGTTCCCTTGTGGTAGGGTCTAAGGGAGGGCAAAGCCCTCCCTTTTTTTCATATTCACAACTTTAAGTCAACAGCATTAGGGAACAGAGTATCCCCCATTAACGCCTACCCTATATGTTATAATTAAACAAATAAGGGAGGGATATACTAATGAAAGAGTTAAGGGCAAGAGACATATGTACAAGGGAATTAATAACAGTTACGCCCGATACTACAATAGAGGTGCTTGGCCGGTTGTTCATAGACAAGGATATATCGGGGGCGCCTGTTATTGCAGAGGATGGCTCACTCTACGGGGTGGTAACAGAAAACGACCTTATCAGCACAGAGAAACCTTTTCATATACCTACGATTATTAATTTTTTCGACGCCATAATCCCCCTACAAAGCGACGCATACATAGAAAAAGAGATAGCGAGGATGGCCGCTGTTACCGTGGATGACATATGCGTCAGGGATGTCGTCACCGTCGATGAGGGGACGTCACTACAGGAGATAGCCAACATAATGACTGAGCAAAAGATACACATGCTGCCGGTACTTAGTGATGGCATTCTGACAGGTATAATCGGGAAGAAAGACGTTATCAAGGCCATTGCAACAAAACGCTGAGTTGGCTTTCACAACCTTTATTTATTTATTACTTGCCGACATAAGTTGGATTGCCCTTTAAAATATTGGCTATCACCTGTTATACTACCGGAGTGTCTGTACACAAAACATATGTTTACTATTTTAATAGTATATACGGGAGTAGTAAAATGACGATTAAGACAAAGCTTAGGAGTACGGTGGTATTGCTTTTTCTGATATCACTGTTTAGCGCCATTTCTGTATACATGCTCATTGACAGGATGGAGTATGATGCGAGGGTAGTCAATTTTACAGGTATAGTCAGGGGTGCAACGCAGAGACTTATAAAACTGGAGATTTCTGGCAAACCCTCTGATGAGCTTATTACCAGGATCGACAAGATTATAAATGGTCTGATAAACAGCGATAGCGAACTCAAGCTGCCTAAGGCCAACGATGCTAACTATATCTCCCTGATGAATGAGGTTAGTAGATCGTGGGGTGAACTCAAACGGGGGATTGCAGGCCTTAGACAGGAACCATCTCTAAAGGACCCTATACTAAAGCAGAGTGAGGAGTTTTTTGAGCTGACCAACAAGTCAGTGGCTCAGGCTGAGGAGTTCTCAGCGAAGAAGGTGGACAGCCTAAAAAACATACAGATATTACTTTTGTTGTTAAGTTTAGCCATTCTGATAGTTATTTGGGTATTCAGCAATAAGGACGTATCTAGGCCACTTTCAATGCTGGCCGATAAGGTTAAGATCTTGATGACTGGAGACCTCAGTTTTACTATCGATTATACGAGTAAGGACGAAATCGGGATACTATCACGGGGTATGAATGAGATGGTAAGCTCCTTCAGTAACGCCATTAACACCATCTTAAGTATCGCAGACTCTATCTCTCTCAACACTGAAAATATCTTAAGGACAAAGGCCGAAAAGACCAGAATAGACTCTGAAAACCTAAACACACAGGCTACTCAATCGGCTTCAGCCGCAGAGGAACTGAGCAATACCATTAACGACATAGCCAGCAACACAACCATCGTTGCTGAGGCGTCCTCCAAGGCAATGCAACATGCCAACAAGGGAAAGGAGATCTCAGATGGCGCAGTTGAGATAATAAACCAAGTGCACTCTTCCACCGAGGAGCTTGCATCAATGGTTGCAAATCTCAACAAGAGTGTTTCCGAGATCGGCGATGTAGTAACCGTTATCAACGACATAGCAGATCAGACCAATCTCCTTGCCCTTAATGCCGCCATAGAGGCTGCACGGGCCGGGGAACAAGGAAGGGGGTTTGCCGTTGTTGCCGATGAGGTGAGAAAGCTGGCCGAGAGAACAATAAAACAGACCGCAGAGATATCCGGTAAGATAACGGTTGTACAAGAAGACTCACATAAAACAACACGGTCTATGACAGAGGCCTCCTCTGGGGTTTCCAGGGCCACTGAGTACATCAACGAGGTGGGCAACTCCTTGACTACAATCGTTGACGCCGTAAAAGATACACGCAATCAGATTGAACAGATACAGAGTTCAGTGGACAGGCAGCTTACTCTGTCAGAGCGGGTCACCTCTAGTGTGCTTAAAACATCTGTAATAGTATCTGAGATGGGAAACCTGTCCGATGAGCTTATGGGAGATCTTGAGATGATGGGGGGCATTTCTAATGAGTTGAGATCGGCCTCTGCAAAATTCAAGACAAGAGCAGAGGAATGGGCAAGTTTCACCTCTTTTGAGACTCAGAAAAAACCAATGCGTATCGGACACGAAGGAGGTATCGGTATGCAGTGGGATGAGTCTTTCTCGGTCAATAACGGACTTATAGACAATCAGCATCAGGAACTATTCAAACTGAAAAATGACCTGCTTGGTGTAATGAGCGAAGGCAAGGGTAAGGAAGACATTGCCAAAGTGCTTAAGTTTTTAGAAAACTATGTCGCTAAACATTTCAAGACTGAGGAAGATCTGATGGTTAAACACAACTATCCAGGCATGGAGCTGCAATTAAAACAACACAAGGCACTAGTAAATGCAGTGGAAGGTTATAAGGCAAAGTTCATAAAGGATGGTCCCTCTCAGTCTCTACTCTTAAGCATCCAGCAAGAGCTTGATAAATGGTTAAAACATCATATTAAGAACGTAGATATACAGCTTGGCAACTTCTTGAAGACAAAGGGATACAGCTAATGGGTGCATAAGAACCAACATGACCTTACGGACACAACAAGCAATGAAAGTCATTGATTATGTAGGATATTTTTAGACTTTCATATGAAGTTATGGGTCGTTTTGTCATTGCCGTGCTTGACACAAGCTAATAGATTCCTGCTTTCGCAGGAATGGCATAATTTCCCATTGAATTTATATGAAACACCTCACGTTTTTCACTCCATGTTTTTCCTCTTGAGCAATACAAACAGCCTATTTATTTAATTTTTATATCCGTAGTCCTTATATAAGGCTGCAGTAATTCTCATTGAAGAGTGGAGATATATCTTTGTGGGGTTCAATTGGCAAAGGGGTGACTGTATGGATTGAGAGCAAGAGAAAACTACGCAGCATTCTCCCTAAAAAT
>PEAB01000087.1 GCA_002753395.1 Nitrospirae bacterium MYbinv3
AAAGAAAAGGGACGTCTAACAATCCAATGTGATGAAATGTGGTCTTATGTCGGAAATAAGGAGAATAAACAATGGATTTGGTTAGCATTAGATGATGATTCTGGCGAAGTGGTTGCTTAAATCAACAGCGCCATCCCCAGACCCACTCACCGTATACCGAACTATTTGAAAGGGGAGACTCGATAAGTGACTTTAGTTCAAGAAAAAAAAGGGATTGATTTTATGTTGGAAATTTGGTTTAATATAATACTAATATATATAGGGTGAAATAAAAAAACACGTGGATAAACTAAAAGAGCTAAGAAACCAGATAGACGGGATAGACAAACAGATGCTTAATCTCCTCAACGATAGGGTCAAGATCGCTATAGAGATAGCAGAGGTGAAGAAGGAAAACAACCTCGACTTCTATGACCCGGAGAGAGAGGAACAAATCATCGAAACGCTTCAGGAGCTGAACAGCGGGCCATTTCCAAACGTTGCCCTGAGAGCGGTTTTTAAGCAGATATTTAGCGCTTCTCTATCGTTAGAACAGTTAGCAAAGTGAAAATAGAAAATAAGGCGAATTAATAAACTAAAGCGGATTAATAAAGTGTGGATGACTAAGTTGCGAAAAGACGATATAGAACAAGTGGATAATCTAAAAGAGCTAAGAAGCCGGATAGACGGTATTGATGAGCAAGTGCTTAACCTGCTTAACGAGCGAGCCAAGATCGCTATTGATATAGCAAAGGTGAAAAAGGAACACAACCTCGACTTCTATAATCCCAAAAGAGAGAAAGAGGTCATAGAAACGCTGCAGAAGATGAATAAGGGGCCATTTCCAAACTGTGCCTTGAAGGTTATCTTTAAAGAGATATTTTGTGCCTCTCTCTCGTTAGAACAGCCCCGTACGGTGGCATACCTCGGACCTCAGGCAACCTATACCCATCAGGCGGCATTGAGATACTTTAGTTCGTCCTGTAAGTTCTTGCCAACAAAGAGTATAAGAGAGGTGTTTGAAAAAGTAGACTCCGACGTTGCTTCATTTGGCGTTGTGCCCATAGAGAACTCAAACGAGGGGGCGGTCAACTACACACTTGATATGTTTGTGGACTTCAACCTGAAGGTCTATGCCGAGATCCTGCTGTCGATCTGCCACAACCTCCTTTCTAAGGCAAGAGACAAATCGGAGATTAAAAAGATATACTCCCACCCTCAGGCTCTTGCCCAGTGCAGGGATTGGCTTGAACGAAACATGCTGGGTGTACCCATATACGACTCTGCAAGCACCGCTCAGGCTGCAAGCATGGCAGCCGAGGCGGAAGATGCAGCCGCTATCGGAAGTGAACTGGCGGGCAAGATGTACGACCTGAACTTTGTTGAGAGAAATATTGAAAACATAAAGGACAACGTGACCCGTTTCCTGATCATCTCAAAGGAGTCTCAGGGCAAAAGCGGCCACGATAAGACGTTAATTATGTTCACTGTAAAGGATGAACCAGGGGCGCTTTATGAAATCCTGACGCCCTTTAAGAAACAAAAGATAAACATGACAAAGATAGAATCTAGGCCAACAAAGAAAAAGGCGTGGGATTACGTCTTCTTCTCTGATGTCGAGGGGCACGTAGATGACAAAAAAGTAAAAAAAGCCCTAGATGCAGTCAAAAAACGCAGTTTGCTGTTTATCTTCCTCGGCTCTTATCCCCAAGTCGACCAGATTGAAAAGTAATAGCCCAAAAGGCATGCCCCGATTTATGTTAAGACCACCTGAATATGTACAAAAAATAAACCCCTACGTTCCGGGAAAACCTATAGAAGAGTTGCAGCGGGAGTTAGGCATTAGCGAGTGCATAAAGCTCGCCTCAAATGAAAATCC
Source organism: Nitrospirae bacterium MYbinv3 (assembly GCA_002753395.1). Lineage (GTDB taxonomy): Bacteria > Nitrospirota > Thermodesulfovibrionia > Thermodesulfovibrionales > Magnetobacteriaceae > Magnetobacterium. Next base: position 1,859 of record PEAB01000087.1, read on the forward strand.
GCTAGGGCCATCCACCCTCGCCCTCAAGGAGATGCAAAAGGAGTTTGTTGGTATAAACCGTTACCCCGATGGCAGTGCATATCGTTTGAAAACTGCCCTTAGTCAGACATTTGGCGTGGATACCCAGGAGATAGTTATCGGTCATGGTTCAAACGAGCTCTTGGATATTGCGGTCAGGACGTTTATGCAGGCAGGGGACGTTAATATCATGGCCGATCCGTCTTTTATCGTTTATTATAACTCTACGGTTAAGGCAGGCGGTTTAGCCATAAAGGTGCCCCTTACACACGACCACAGACATGACCTGCCGACTATATTAAGCAGGATCACTAAAAACACTAAGATAGTTTTTATTGCCAACCCCAACAACCCCACTGGAACGATAGTTTCAAGCGAGGAGTTTGACGCCTTTATGAAAGCCATTCCCGACAATGTCCTGGTGATAGTAGATGAGGCATACTACGAGTACGTAACCGACAGGACATATCCAGATACTATGAGATACTTCAGGGAAGGTTATCCAATCTTGATACTAAGAACCTTTTCAAAGATATACGGTCTGGCGGGCCTGAGGATAGGTTACGGCATAGCAAGCAGCGCTATAGTAAGTGAGATGGATAAGGTAAGGGAGCCATTTAACACAAGCTCTGTCGCCCAGGCGGCGGCTGTCGAGGCGCTTAAAGACACTGAACACATCCAGAGATCCGTTGCCGTAAACGAGGAAGGTAAGACGTATCTCTATGAGCAGCTCAGGCAGATGACCGTTGTATATATACCAACACAAGGGAACTTCATATACGTGGATATAAAACAGGACGCCAATAATATTAATAATAAATTGTTGCAGCGTGGTGTGATTATAAGACCTATGGGCAAGACAACCATCAGGGTGACAATCGGTCTGGCACACGAAAATGAAACTTTTATAAGGAATCTAAAGGAGGTTTTGTAAGTGGACATAATCGTTCTAGGAAAAAATGCAAGTCAAGAAGAAGTCGATAATATTACAAGGAAACTGGAGTCCAAGGGGTTGAGCGCTAATATCTCTAAGGGTACCGAGAAGACGATAATCGGGGTTATCGGTGACACCTCCAAAATCTCTGAGGAGGAGGTTGACTCAGTCAGGGCTATGAGGGGAGTTGAGGACTGCCTCCGGATTGTAAAGCCTTATAGATTGGCAAGCAGGGATTTCAAGAAGGACAATACAATTATAGACGTCAAAGGGGTAGAGATTGGCGGCAACAAACTGGTAGTAATCGCCGGTCCATGTGCAATAGAAAATAGAGCTGTGCTTATGGACATAGCCAGTAAGGTGAAAGACTCCGGCGCCAGTTTCATACGAGGGGGCGCCTTCAAACCCAGGACATCACCATACACGTTTCAGGGGCTGGGCGAGGAAGGGCTAAAGATATTGGTAGAGGCACGGCAGGCAACAAACATGCCGGTAGTAACAGAGCTTATGGACCCACGAGATCTGTCTATGATGGTTAAGTATGCTGACATCATCCAGATAGGGACAAGGAATATGCAGAACTTCAGACTGCTCCTAGAGGTAGGTATGACGGACAAACCCGTCCTGTTGAAACGAGGTATGTCGGCGACAATTAAGGAATGGCTTATGGCAGCCGAGTATATCATGTCCAGGGGCAATCACAAGGTAATACTCTGTGAGCGTGGGATAAGGACGTTTGAGACCGCCACACGCAATACGCTGGACCTCAGCGCCATCCCCGTGTTAAAGCAGTTGACTCATCTGCCCATCATCGTAGACCCCTCACATGCCGTTGGCAAGTGGGACCTGGTCGCTCCGATGGCAAAGGCATCTGTGGCAGCAGGCGCTGATGGACTCTTGATAGAGGTGCACACAAATCCAGAGGAGGCAGCCTCCGATGGTGAGCAGTCGCTCAAACCGGACGTCTTTGGCGAACTCATGAGACAACTGAAACCTATAGCACAGGCCGTAGGTCGCGATATATGAAAAACAGGTATCCTCTTTAAAAAGCATGGTAAAAATTTTTATGGTTTCAAGACTATGGATTCCCACTTTCGTGGGAATGACAGTAATAGCCATTTTCCAAATATGTCATTCCTGTGTAAACAGGAATCCAGAAAGCGTAAAAGCATAGTTACCATGAAATATAAAGAAGATACAAAAACAGCGTCAGTAAATAGTTTGAGGTTGCGACCATTTGGTTTTTAATAAGATAAGCATAATAGGCGTAGGGTTGATGGGTGCATCCTTTGCGATGGCCATAAAGAAAAATGGGATCGCTCAGAAGGTTTGTGGATACGCCAGGGATGAGAACAACCTAAAAAGGGCTATAGAAAAAGGGATAATCGATGAGTACAGTTTGACGCTAAGGGAGGTAGGCGAGGGCTGCGATCTGCTTATGCTTGCCTCTCCGGTAGGCGTTTTCTTAGAGTTGATCAGGGGGATAGCTCCATATCTAGGGGAAAACGCCATAGTTAGCGATGTGGGAAGCGTCAAAGGTAACCTCGTCTACGAAATTGAACAGGCGATGCCTCAGGGGGTGTACTACGTAGGCTCCCACCCGATAGCGGGCAATGACAAGTCCGGCTTAGACGCCGCCACCGCCGACCTTTTTAAGAATGTAAACTGCATCGTAACGCCAACAAAGAATACAAACGAGGCAGCACTGAAGACCGTCTCCGATCTGTGGGGGACCCTTGGGTGCAGACTCAAGCGCCTTACACCAGAAAAACACGACGAGATATTCTCCTCTATAAGCCACATGCCCCACATAGCCGCCTATGCTATGGTTAACACCATCAAGGCAATAGACGAGGAATACCTGAACTTCTCCGGTACCGGCTTTTTAGACACAACACGCATAGCTATGAGTTCACCTCAGATGTGGATCGACATATGTATGTTAAACAAGGACATTATTCTAAGTCATCTCGCTGTATACATAGATACCATTAACGCAATAGCAGCCTTGCTTGAGGCAAATGATAAAGAAGGTCTCAAACAGCAGTTTGACCAGGCAAGGAGTCTAAGAAAGAAACTAATAAAATCTAACAACGTAATCTTAAATAAAGAATAGGAATGAGCCATAAGATACGGATAGATAAGAGTAAATATAATCTATACTTTTGCACTTTTCCATCAATAGGCATTTTGCAAGGTTATGGAAAATAGATTCCCGCTTACGCGGGAATGACAGCAAATGGTATATTTAGTCCATCTATGTCATTCCTGCGAAAGCAGGAATCCAGAAAGTGCAAAACTATAGATATAATAAGAAATCACAGAGATAAGGAGTAAGATATCAAATTTAAAAAAGCAAAGACAGGAATTAGTGGAGAGATCGCTAGTCCGCCGGATAAATCGTTATCACATCGGGCTGTGTTTATTGCCTCTATGGCAAATGGGATGTCGGTTGTAAAGAACTTTCTTAAGGCGGCCGATCCCTTAAGCACTGTAAAGGCCTTTCAGAGTTTAGGTGTACACGTAGAGGTACAGCCGAATCGTGTTGTCGTTCACGGTCGAGGGATAGAGAGTCTTGCAGAGCCGGATATCGTTGTAGATTGTGAAAACTCAGGTACGACAATGAGACTCTTGTCAGGGGTTTTAGCCAGCCGGCCTTTTTTCTCGGTGCTAACAGGCGATGGCTCGCTAAGGAACAGGCCAATGTCACGGGTCATGCGGCCGCTTAAACAGATGGGAGCAAGCATTTGGGCAAGAAAAAATGATCAACTCCCCCCCCTTGCTATAAAAGGCGGGGAACTAAGCCCAATCACATACGAAATGCCCGTGGCCTCAGCACAGGTTAAATCCTCAATCCTCTTGGCAGGGTTATTTATTGACGGGTGCACGGAGGTGATAGAGCCAGTTAAGTCACGCGACCATACGGAGCGGATGCTGTCCTTCTTTGGCGCCGACGTAAAGGTTGATGGTCTGCGTGTTGGTGTCAACGGCGGCAGGTCTTTGGCAGCTCAGGATATCACGCTGCCAGGGGATTTTTCATCAGCGGCGTTTTTCATAGCCGCAGCCACACTCACAGAGGGTTCTGAACTCCTGATAAAACAGACCGGCATAAATCCCACCCGCCTTGGCTTTTTTGAAGTGCTTAAGGAGATGGGAGCAAACATAGAGGTACAAGATGAAAGAGACCTCTGTGGCGAACCTGCGGCAGATATCCTCTGCAGATTCTCTGGCGGCCTAAAACCCTTCGAGATAAGCGAGAACAGGATCCCTTCACTCATAGACGAGTTTCCGATACTCTGTCTGCTGGCAACCCAGGCACATGGCGTCACCACAATCAGAGGTGCACGGGAGCTGCGTATCAAGGAAACTGACAGGATCAAGGCAATGGTGCTGGGTTTAAGGAGTATGGGTGTCACCATAGAGGAATACGACGATGGTGTGACTATCGAGGGACCGGTAAGACTCAGAGGCTCCGGTATAAATAGTTACAACGACCACCGCATAGCCATGACCTTCTCTATAGCAGCCCTCATAGCCGAGGGAGAGACAGAGATAGTAGACGCCGATGCAGTGGAGATCTCATTCCCAGACTTTTATACACAGCTTAGCAGGCTTGTACAATTTTAAGGGATTTTTTCACGGATATTGAATTGGGGCGCATAAAAAAATCGTGGGTTTTGTCAAAGAAGGGGAGGCTCTGCCTCCCCTCAGACCCCTCCGCAAGTGGACCAGTCCCCTTGACCCCATTAAAGTGTATTTTTGTTCCCATGAATTTTTTATGTACTCTTGAATTGAGTGGAATGTTTTTTATTGATGAAATATTATAAAATAGCTTAAATGCCTATGAGGTTCGCTATATAGTTTGTGATTTTCTTTTTATGTGTCATTTCTGATAAATCAGGAATCTATATGCTTTCTAACGTACTGGGTGCTGCTTAAGTGACAGTTAAAACGTAATGGTGATTAGATGAGCAGGATAATAGCTATAGATGGGCCGTCGGGCGCTGGAAAGAGTACGATAGCGCGGGAGCTTGCTAAGCGGATTGGGTTTGAATATATAGACACGGGAGCCTTTTACAGGGCCGGCTCACTGAAGCTCATGCAGGCAGGTCTCACTCAATCTGCCCAAGGTGAAGAGGCAAACGACGCGGCAATAGACAGCGTGCTCAGAGACACCAGGATAGAGTTCACAGAGGGGATGGTGTATCTTGACGGGGTGGCGGCGTCAACGGCCATAAGAACCCCGCAGATGGGTGAACTGACATCGAGGTTTTCTGCAAGAAAAGTGGTAAGAGAACATCTGATCAAGATGATCAGGGACTGTGCCCGCGGTAAGGAAGTCGTAACAGAGGGCAGAGATACAACAACGGTTATCTTCCCTAAGGCATGGAGGAAATTCTACGTAACCGCCTCAACTGAGGTGCGTATACGCAGAAGGTTTAAACAGTTGAGAGATTATCACCTTGACGTTGACATTAGACAGGCAGAGATGGACGTTGTCAAAAGAGATAGAAGAGACAGCGAGAGAGAGCTTTCCCCACTGGCAAAGGCCGTGGATGCACTTGTGATAGATACCTCCGATAAGAGCATTGAAGAGTCCCTGGAAGAAATATTAGGGTTATTATAGAAAATATTATATGAAGATAACGGTAGCAAAGCGGGCGGGATTTTGTTTTGGCGTAAAGCGGGCAGTCAATATCGCCTTTGATATGGCCTCAAGGAAAGATGGTGTATGCACCCTAGGTCCAATAATACATAACCCGCAACTGGTAAAGAGTCTGCAAGATAAGGGCGTTCACTGTGTAAATGAGCCTCATAAAGACATGAAGGCGGTTATCATCAGAACCCACGGCATACCCCTGCAGATGAACGATAAGATAGTGGAGATGGGTATAGAGGTTATTGATGCAACCTGCCCCTTTGTAAAAAAAGCACAGCAATATGCTAAACTGTTAAGAGAAGAGAACTATCAGGTCCTCATCCTGGGTGAGAGCGCACACCCAGAGGTAAAGTCCATTATGAGTTACGTCGGTCAAGATGTAATAATAGTAGAGGACGAGCACATGCCAGAGCGGCTAAAGACAAGGGTAGGTATAGTGGTGCAGACAACACAACCGGTGTCAGCATTGAAACGTCTTTTGAACAATATAGTTGAAAGAGCAAAAGAGATAAAGATATATAACACGATATGTAATTCAACCGCCCTACGCCTGAAGGAAACGAGTGAGATATCCGGTAACGTGGATATTATGATAGTTGCCGGAGGCAGAAACAGCGCAAACACCACACAGTTAGCCAACCATTGCCGTAGCATGGGGGTTACAACGTATCACATAGAGACGGCAATGGAGCTGGACCCTTTATGGTTTAAGGGTGTAAACCACGTCGGCGTTACGGCAGGAGCCTCAACGCCCGATTGGATCATAGATGAGATAATAGAAAGAATTAATAATATAGGGGGCTTAACAGGCAATGGAAGTACATAACAATGACTTAGCAGAACTTTATGCCGGTACTTTTAAGAGTATCGAGACCGGGATGATAATAACCGGTAAGGTAGTGACAAAGAAAACCGATGCCGTAGTGGTAGACATAGGCTATAAATCAGAGGGTTTTGTCCCTATCGATGAGTTTACTGAGTCAGAACTTGAAGCGTTGAAAGCAGGACAAGAGATAGAGGTTTTAATTACAGAGATGAGAGACTCAGAAGGGTCTTTAACTCTATCAAAGAGCAGGGCATTGCTGATGAAGGCACAAAAGTCTCTCCAGGAATCCTTTGAAGCAGGCACTACCGTAGAGGGAAAGATAGCGGATAAGACAAAGGGCGGCTTTTTTGTAGATATCAGCGGTATAAGGGCATTTCTGCCGGCATCACAGTATGATATAAAACCTGCAAAGTCCGATGTCGTAGGTCAGACCTGCCTATTTAAGGTCATAAAGGTAGGTAATAAGATGAACAACGTCATCGTCTCCCGTCGAGCTGTAATAGAAGAAGAAAGAGAAAGGAAAAAGCTGCGGACCCGAGCCATAATAAAAGAAGGCGCCTTAATAACAGGGGTTGTAAAGAACGTTACAGACTACGGTGTGTTTATAGACCTCGGCGAGATAGATGGCCTCTTGCACATATCTGACATATCCTGGGGACGGATAAATCACCCGTCTGAGTTCTTTAAGGTTAGCGACGAGGTAGAGGTAGTCGTTCTCAAATATGAACCGGATACTGAGAAGATAACACTTGGTTATAAGCAGAAACGCTCAGATCCGTGGCTCAACGTAGAGACTAAGTATACGGAGGGCAAGGTTGTTGATGGTAAGGTCGTAGGTATAACAGACTACGGCGCTTTTGTAGAGATAGAGGAGGGGGTTGAGGGACTGGTGCACGTCAGTGAGCTGGATTGGTCAAGTAGACCCGGGCATCCCTCAAAATACCTTGAGGTAGGCGATAAAGTGAGCGTTGTGGTGCTAAAGGTTGAGAAGGAAAACAGACGCATATCACTAGGCGTCAAACAGCTCAAGCCAAAACCTTGGGACCTCGTTGCTGAGCGATACAGCGTCAACCAAAAGGTCACAGGAAAGGTTCGTACAATTACCGATTTTGGCGTATTTGTGGGTATGCCAGAGGGCGTGGATGCACTGATCCACATATCAGACATCTCATGGACCAAGCATATAAAGCACCCATCCGAGGTATTTAAGCTGCGGCAAAAGGTGGAAGCCGTTGTGCTAAGCCTGGAGCCACTAAAGGAACGCATGCTCTTAGGCGTCAAGCAAATGACCCCAGACCCCTGGATAAGCGACATCCCCGAGCGCTTTAAGATCGGTGATGAGGTCAACTGCAAGATATTGAGGATAACCGAGCACGGACTCTTCGTTGAGATCGAAAACAGTGTAGAAGGCCTCGTTTACGCATCAGAGATCGTTAAGCAGGATAACAAGGAGTTTGCAGAGGGCGAGTTGATCAAGGCAAAGATTATAAAGTTAGATGCTGAGCAGAGAAAGATCGGCCTAAGTATGATCAATTACAGGAAGGGATCAAAAGAGGAATGAAGAAGATTGCGCTGTTTTTCTCAGCAATCTTTATCCTTGTTTTGTTGATAAGCGTGATATTGGCGATCTTGACAAGCCACGTCCCACTTGGCGATAAGATCGGCCTCATAAATGTGGAAGGTATAATCCTCAGCTCAAAGGATACGATAAAAGAGCTAAAGAAATATCGTGATGACCCTTCCATAAAGGTAATAGTGCTAAGCGTGGACAGCCCAGGTGGGGCAGTAGTGCCCTCACACGAAATCTACGATGAGGTCAAAAAGACGGTCAAAAAGAAAAAGGTTGTTGTCTCTATGGGATCCTTGGCAGCCTCTGGCGGTTACTACATATCATCGCCCGCCACAAAGATTATAGCAAACCAGGCGACGGTTACAGGCTCGATAGGGGTTATAATGGAGACGGCCAATATCAGCGGCCTTATGGAAAAGATTGGCGTCAAAAGCGAGGTAATTAAAAGCGGGCGTTACAAGGACCTGGCCTCTTTATACAGGGGAGTAGGTAAGGAAGAACGCGTAATCTTACAGGGCGTATTAGACGATATCCACGGGCAGTTCATAGAGGCTGTGGCAGAAGGCAGACGAATGCCATTTGAACGGGTCAGGGGGATTGCCGATGGCCGCATATTTACCGGTAAACAGGCCCTCGAACTTGGCCTGGTAGACAAGCTCGGTACCCTTCAGGACGCCATTACCGAGGCGGCTGAGATGGCTGGTATCAAGGGCGAACCCCAGGTGGTCACTAAAAAAGAAGACTTCTCTCTCTCCGACCTCTTCTCAAATAAGTTAAGTAATCTGCTGTTTACTAACTATTCACCCCTACGAATTAATTATCGAGTGATGTTTTAAATAAAACTATTAGGGAGGTTAAATGACTAAATCAGAGCTTATCAACGTGGTAATGGAAAAATCCCCAGATTTGACGAAGACACAGACAGAGCGAATTGTAGAAGAGTTTTTTAACTGTATTATTGATGCCCTAAAAAGTGGTGATAAGGTTGAGATAAGACGATTTGGTAACTTCCGCCTCAAGGATAGACCTCCACGAAAGGCAAGAAATCCAAAGACGGGTGAAATCGTAGATGTACCCGCTAAAAAGGCTCTGCACTTCAAGATGGGTAAAGAACTCCGCGAGCTAATTAACGGATAACTGTCGCTTCAGTGAGACGACGCTACTTCCTCAAGAGAACTATAAAGGCTGTCTTTGCCTCAATAGCGGGTGTATCATCCTTTATTGCAGCCTTATTCATATATCCCGCCAGGGTTAGACAGAAGGAGATAACTATGTATGAGTGTCTGACCGAGGAAGAGCTCCCCAGGCGCGGCGTTAGGCGTTTAGACATAGAAATCGACAATAAGGGCAGGAAGACGGCTGTCTTCATTGTAGCGCATGCAGACAAGTGCTTTGCCCTCTCCCCCGTGTGTACGCACCTTGGCTGCCTAGTGAGCTTTAGCAGACACAAAAACGCCTTTATCTGTCCCTGTCACGGCGGCAAGTACGACGTCGAGGGCAACGTTATTGGTGGTCCCCCGCCACGGCCGCTTGCTCAACTACCATTGATGGTGGATAAGGGTAAGGTCTATGTCGGTCTGAAGGTCTGAAGTGGGCAAGGTATTTGATTGGATAGATGAGAGGTTTCATGTAAGAGCGCCTCATAGGCGTTTCTTACAAAGACGGATACCATCGGGTCTTTCATACTTATATTGTCTTGGCGGGGCGTCCTTCTTTTCCTATTTGGTGTTGGCTGCTACAGGGATGCTCCTCTCTATGTACTATGTACCATCTGAAACGGAGGCATACGACAGCATCCTGCGCATACAGCGTGAGGTTAATCTCGGCTGGTTTGTACGCGCTGTACATAAGTGGTCGGCCACGTCTCTTATACTGTTTATCTTAGGGCACACGCTGCGGGTCTTTTACAACAAGGCCTACAGGGCGCCAAAGGAGTTAAACTGGATAGTGGGCTGTTTGACGATGTTTCTGGCCTTTGCCTCGGGCTTTACCGGTTATCTGCTGCCTTGGGATCAGAAGGCCTACTGGGCCACCGAGGTTGGCACCTCTATGGTAGGCACTATCCCGTTAATCGGTAAGTACCTGATGATCTTCGTGCGTGGAGGGCTTGAAATAAGCCAGGCTACGCTCGTCAGGTTTTATAGCATCCATATACTGTGGCTGCCCGTAGGAATGTCTACCCTGCTTTGGGCACATTTCCACATGATCAAGCGCCAGGGGATTAAAAAATCACTTTGAAGATGAAAGAATGAAAAAGGGGTAGTCCTGTAAAGGTAGTGATACTAGTTCAAGGGCTAACTATGGAAGCATTATTAATAATGGATAAAATACCATACTGCTCCAATGTGGTTCTCTATTTTTTTGGAAAAAGAAAGAGCTTTCCTGACTAATCTGGATATTCTTTGTCTCATTGTACAATTAAATCTTT
>PEAB01000088.1 GCA_002753395.1 Nitrospirae bacterium MYbinv3
GAGAAAGTTGAGTATTTTTTGCGTTAATAAATACACAATAGACCTTTTGAAAGTAGTAAAGTAGATGTTTTTAAAGTTCTTCTATTTTCTTTTTGCAAGAGGCTCATAGGATAAACATTCTTTTGATAATATGCCTTCTCTAAGTTATCATTCTCATGCAAGAGACTTCCCAGTATGATTCCTCTAAAAACTGACCCTAGCCTCTTAGCCCACCATTTATGGATATGATATATTGGACGGTAGAGTTCCTTTCTCCAACTTTCTCGTTTAGCAATGTTTGAAATAAATTCTATTGGGAAAGAATCTGTTTCGATTAGATAATTCGTTAAAGAATGATCAGCAGAATTGTTTGACTGAATCATCACTGTCATCTTCAAAATAGGCTGCCTCTGTATCTCGCATAGTAACAGGCTCATCAGATCATTGCTTAGGTCGCCAAGCATTAAAGATATGTTCCCGACCGGCATAAGGATTAGCAATAGTCTCAGGAGTTAGGGTGTTATGTTTGAGATTAAACATATAGCTGATTATCAATTTGTCCGTTTCCTTCCTGACAAGAACTCCAACTTTTTTATATTCGCTCGATATATCGCTCTCTTCTGAAAGAATCATTGTTTGAGTATGCGCTAACCCCGTCACTAATCCAAAAGGTGTCGGTGCAACATACATTTTCCGATCTCTAATCATAATATCCCCATAACTACCAAAACCTTTAACACTCCTATTCTTATGAACATATACGTGATCAGCATTGAGAAAATCTCCATGACAAATTACTAAGTCTAATACAGGGTAAGAGTTGCCATCTGGTTCTGCTGGATATCGGCCAAACACGTAGAAGATAGTGCGTCCATTATGGTTGCCTGTTGGAACTTGACTATTACAATCATAGTTTAACTCACGTCCGGGATAAGCCAATCCTTTGACTTCATAGCCCTCTGTAAAGCGAACTATCCTAAAATCAGGGTAACTGTTTCTACCTCCAACCTCATAATTAAAACCCGTCTCTCTTATACGTGCTTCAATCCAATCTTGGAAGTGGAACTCTTTATCCTGCCTACTTTCCCTTCTGATCAATACGCTTTTTTGGATTGAGAACACGCATTTATTAAACACATCCAGAACAGTAGTCTCAGCACTCAAGAATTTCTAAATCCTCTGTTGTGATATAATTTATTCTTGTTCCTTACATGTCCTATTATAAAACATTTGAAGAAAACAGGTCTAAACATTATTTTAAGATAATTACTCTATCATTTTACCTTGGATGCCAGTTCCTTATTAGTTTTTTGGCCATGAACGTTTTGTGTAGAAGATTGTAATAGAGCTTGGAAGATAAACATCTATTAAGCCTTGCGAGAGTAAAAGACCTGTTTACGTTGAAGACGTTTAGCATACTCATGCCGTTACTGACAAGGGACGTGTTCCAGCCAAAGCGGGTTGTCCTGAAATACGTAATACCGAGTTTTTCTGCTGCATTAACGACCCTTTTGTTGTATACCCCGTAGGGAGGGGCAAGCCATTTTATAGTTCCTGCAATGGGTTTTAGGGCATCAATGGAGCGCTCAAGCTCTCTGTGGATTTGTTCGTCTGAGTAGGTAGTTAATACGGCATGTCTGTAGGAGTGTGAGCCAATGGTGTATCCAGCGTTCTGGAGGTGGTGTAAATGATCGAGATTTAAGTACCCGTCTCTTCCAGTAGCGTATGGGTTTACAAAAAACACCGCCTTGACTTCTTGTCCCTTAAGCACTGGCATGGCGTGTTGATAATGGTCAACGGTGCCATCATCAAAGGTGATGACGAACGAATTTGCAGGTTTGTTGCACTTGGCCCGTATGTCAGCAGGGTCGATCACATTGCCATGCTTCCTTAAGATGTCGATAACACCGTTTAATTCCTCTGTGCTTAATGTATAGTTATTGTCATCCACGTGGGTTAATATCTTATGCAAGACTATCAAACCAATCATTTGCTATCTAACCATCCACTGTGCGTCAACCTTTCCGAGTATGCCGGTACCGACGATAGAAGAGTTATTTATAAGCCATACGATCACATCACCAGAGGCGGAGTTCTGCCAAATGATATCTGCCGTGCCATCTCCATTGAAATCACCTATGCCCTTAAACTGATATGGGGAGTTGACAACACCTACGACTGAGACGCTCTTTACAGTTGCGTTTTTTAACAGCCAAACGGCTGTCTGACCGGTTGCAGAGTTCTGCCACAGGATATCAGCCGAGCCATCACCGTTGAAATCTCCAACACCTTGAAATTGCCACGGTAGACCGCTAATACCCAAAGACCTGCTGCTGGAAATCGCTTTGCCATCTAACAGCCATATAGCTAGCTGACCGGTAACGGGGTTGTACCAGAATACGTCATCCTTGCCATCACCGTTGGCATCACCAAAGCCCGCCATCTGCCACTGAGGATCAACAAAACCAAGAAAGCCTGCAGAGGCAATCGCTGTACCGTTGAGCAGCCATGTGGCAACCTGACCGGTGTCCGTGTTTAGCCATATGATGTCGCTATTGCCATCGCCGTTAAAGTCGCCCACGTATTGTATCTGCCAGACCGTTGCAACAGTCCCAAGGCTGACTGCTTTGGATATCTTAGTTGTCGCGCCAACAAACCAGATGACAACATCCCCCCTAGTAGTGTTGTACCACAGGATGTCGCTATTGCCATCGCCATCGAAATCGCCTTTGCCTCGTATCTGCCATGCAGTGCCTGCTGGTCCTAAAAATACAGCGCCAGAGAGGACAGAGCCGTTGACAAACCAGACAGCAGTTTGATCCAATGATGTGTTACGCCATAGAATGTCACTTTTACCATCGGAGTTAAAATCATTCTTTACGATGGACGATCTGGCCTGGCCGGAGTCTGGGTCTATCATAAGCGAGGACTCATCCACGGCCTCAAAGTCAGAGCCCAAAACTCGGTAGAACTCAGTTACAAGCGCATCACCATCCCAGCGAGGGTCAGGCACACCGCTTAAGTACCAAGGGTTTCCATTATCGGCAATTATCATACCGTATTTCTTCAATGCGGTCAGTATAACCTGCGCCTGTGTTGAAAACCCCGAGATATCAAACGAGGCCTTGAGGCGAAACCGTTGACCCATTGGTGGATAGTTTACAGCCGTCACAGACGACGACCTATGTCGTGCAGGCCAGATGTAGGCGTAACGGGTCTGGTCTACTGTAACTCGTATGGCGTGGTTGATCTGGCCAGAGGCGACCTCGTCGTAGCGTATCAGGCCGGGCAAGATGGGGAGACCTGCGGCATCGGCAGAGGTCCACTTGTCAGGTCTGAGGGCGTTGGACTTCAGGTCAAAGGTGGCACCTGATGTGGCCTGCCAACTTCCATCACTCTGGGGGTAGGCATAGTGTAGCTCATATAGGAGACAGTTGTCCTTTTCCAATATAAGGAGATGACGGTCGTCTGTTGACTGATAACCACCTTCAATCTCCGCATTGGGCGGTATTGGATAGGGACCGGGGTCGCTTTCGCTATCGTACAGAAATGTCACGTTTACCTTTGGCTGACTTGAGGAGACGACGTTGTACGGCATCCCGATGGGGGCCCCGTGTGAGTAACCCTCGCCAAAGGCCGGATGTAACTCCTTGTCTGCTCCGATAGTAGCAATGTAGGCTGAAGAATTAGGGTCTACAGGCAGCTTATCAATTGGCGTGTTCCAAACATTGTTAGCGGGAAACATCGCACAACCCTCCAACGTTGGAGAGGCCGTCAAGGGTGTTACAAGTATTAGCAACAACAGCGCTGATACAACCATAGATATATTAAATGGGCGCGTAAGAATATTTACGGGGTCAAGGGGACGAGTTCCCTTGTGGGAGGGTCTAGAGAGGGCAAAGCCCTCCTTATAAGTCTTCATAACCTTTCCAACCTTATTTAATTGACCACTGAGCATCCACCTTACCTAGCACTGCTGCGTTGGCAATGGATGCGCTGTTTATAAGCCATACGACCACCTCACCGGTTGTGGAGTTTTGCCACAGGATATCAGTTGTGCCATCGCCATTGAAATCGCCAATGCCTAGAAACTGATATGGAGCGCCGGCAGCGCCTACACTTGAGGCACCTGTTACAACGGCGTTGTTCAAGAGCCAGACAGCAACCTGACCGGATGCGGAGTTCTGCCATATTATATCCGTAGTGCCGTCGCCGTTTAGATCGCCAACTCCCTTGAACTGCCAAGACGGACCGCCGTAGCCCAGATACCGTCCGCCATCAACACTCGTACCCTTTAAGAGCCAAACAACGACCTGACCGGTAGTGGAGTTGTACCAGAAGACATCGTCCTTGCCATCGCCGTTTGCATCGCCAACGCCAGCCATTAACCATTGAGAATCTACAAGTCCAAGAAAGGCCGCTGAGTCTATCGCTGCACCGTTGAGCAGCCAGACAGCAACCTGTCCGGTAGTATTGTTTTGCCACAGTATGTCACTTTTACCATCACCATTAAAATCGCCCACGTATCGTATCTGCCAATCAGCACCAACAGTGCCTAGGGCACCAACGGTGGATACCTTCGTTGCTGAGTTGAGCAACCAGATGGCCACTTGACCTGTTGCGGTGTTATACCACAGGATGTCGCTATTGCCATCGCCATCAAAATCGCCCTTGCCCTTTACCTGCCAGTTAGAGTCAACGCCCCCAAGAAAAGATGCACCTGAGAGGGTGGAACCGTTGACAAACCACACAACCGTCTGACCAGCGGATGCGTTATGCCACAGGATATCACTATTGCCATCGCCGTTAAAATCACTATTTGCCTTTCTTGACTTTGCCTGACCTGAATCTGCGTTTATCATAAGAGAAGACTCATCCACGGCCTCAAAGTCAGAGCCATGTACGGTGCTTAGCTCAGTGACAAGTTTATCGTTATTCCAACGTGAGTCTGGTACGCCGGATATGTACCAGGAGGAACCGTTATCGGCTATAATCATACCGTACTTCTTCAGGGCGTTTAGTATGACCTGCACCTCTGGTGAATACACGGAGGAGTTAAAAGAGGCCTTGAGGCGAAACCGCTGCCCCATAGGGGGGTACTTGGTGTCCGTCTGAGAGGACGCCTTATGTCTGGCAGGCCAGAGGTATGTGTTGCGCGTCTGTGGTACGGTAAACCGTATGGCATGGTTTATCTGACCAGAGGCGACCTCGTCATAGCGTACCAGGCCGGGCAGTATGGGCAGCCCTGCCGCATCGGCAGATGTCCATGTGTTAGGTCTGAGTGCGTTGGACTTGAGGTTGAAGATAGCCCCGGATCCGGCAGTCCAACTTCCATCGTTCTGGGGAAAGGCGTAGTATAGTTCGTATAGTACACAGTTGTCCTTGTCCACAATAAGAATGTGACGGTCGCCCGTGGACTGTGCCCCGCCCTCAATCTCGGCATTGGATGGTATTGGATAGGGACCAGGGTCGCTTTCATCTGCGTAATCGAAGGTCACGTTTACCTTTGTCTGGTTATTGGTGACGATGTTATATGGGATCCCCATAGGCTTCCCTTCCCACAGGCCAGCCCCGAAGTCTGGATGCACCTTGTTGTTTACCCCGATAGTGGCGACGTAGGTTGAAGAATTAGGGTCAAGTGGAAGTTTATCAATTGGGGTGTTCCAGATGTTGTTTGCAGGGAGCATTGTACAGCCCTCCAACGTTGGTGAAGCAAGCACAGGCGTTGGCAGCGCAAGAAGGAACTGGCCTGCTACAGCAAACGAGAGGAAAACAACAACTGATGTTAATACGTCTTTTGCTAAAACACACGTTAAGACTTTGAGATTATTCTTTCTCACTTCACTATCCCTCCCAGTGAGATTTAACATGTTACTACACTTTTGCACTTTTTTATAAACCAGCGTTTTATGCAGCTCTTGAAAATAGATTCCCGCTTTTGCGGGAATGACAGTAAATAGCGTTTTTGGCTGTTCTATGTTATTCCTGCGTAAGCAGGAATCCAGAAAGTGCAAAACTATAGAAGTTACTAACACCTGTTAATAACTTGTTAATTATGGTTACATTTTTTGCACTTTAAACACAGTCACCAGGTTTAACACATCTAGCAGGTTATACAATTTATCGTCTTTTACGTACAGTGACAGATCTATGTGGTTTTCAAAAACGAGTTTAAGCAGGTACCCTATCACCGATGAAGTCATCGTGAGAGATTGAGGGATCTTGACAGTGATCTTCTTTTCTCCATTGTTAATAACTGCGTTTAGCGCCTGTTTGATCTTCTGATAATCCTCGATAGTCTTAATATGGCCATTAATAGTAACTTCCGACCCATTTGTGATTGTTACTTCCATAGTCTAATCCTTAATTAATGTTTTTATTAACACGGCTTGATTGCCGACCTTATTATAAATTAAAGCATCGGCAGTGTTTTTAGCAACCTTAATTCCCCTACCACACAAAAAATGATTGTCTACGTTTAAGGTATTCAACCTTGAGATATCAAAGCCATCACCTTCATCAGTTATAGTGGCAACAAGAAAGTCCTTGGGTTCTACGACCGCTGAGTTGGAATGGACTAAAGTTAAGTTGACAGTTATCTTTTTATCGACCTCTTTTTGTTTTTCCAAGAGGTATGATTCGTAGGTGCCTTTCATCGACAGCTCATTTTTCATTTCTAAATCGAGTTTCAGAGAGCCATGTTCGTATGCGTTCATTATTATCTCTGAGAACGAATTTATAAACAGCGCACTGCATTGTTCGTTAACGTTTAGTTGTTGCAGATATCTTTCAACCTCACACGTTATGTTCTGAACATCCTGAAGAGTGCTGTCTATCTCGAATGTATTCACAATACTATCCGTATAGTTAAACCTATTTAAGAAAATGAATGTTACGTCGTCGTTTGGTGTCTTGACCTTTTCATTAAATAGCTGGTATAGATCATTTTTAAAAGGAGATGCAATGAAGTCTCTCAACAGGTATTCCTGGTACAGGTTTTGACCGTTATCGCAAGAACTCTCTGTCAGACCATCGCTGTAGATGAGGATCTTTGCAAAGTCTGTCATATCGTGTGTATCGACGACACAAGAGATATAGTATTTCATAATTGGCAGGTTATTGCTCTTAATCTGCAGCACCTGACCGTTTTGTTTTAAAACAAGCAGCGGGGGCATAGAAAACATAGAGATGTACATCTTCTGTGCGTTAATATCCATGTATATGAAGGAGGCACAGATGATCTCCTCACTGAGCAGTTCCTTTGCTATAAAGTCTGTGTAGAGTTTTAGAAACCTTTTTAGGTCAAAATCATTTTTGACAATGGCCTCGTCTATTAGGTGATTGACAAAGGAGGTTGTAAGGATAGAGGTAACCGAGGCAGAAAGCCCCTTACCCATAGCATCTATAATAAAGACGATGATCTTTCCAGTATCCAGCTCCCTCACGGAATAACTGTCCCCACTTAGTATATCCAACGGCTGATAGTGTATGTCTAGACACCAAAGGCCGTTGTCGTTATTTCCTTCATTGATGGTATTAATCCTCATGAAACTGAAGTCGTTTTTGATTATCTTTAATTCCTTTAAAAAAGCTAACTCCTGTTGTGTAAAGTGGTATTTTTCCCTATAACGCAGTAGTTCTAGCTCCTGCTGCTGTGTCTTTTGTGCCAAATTTTCTAATACAACCTGTGAAACGGCAATCTCTATAGCATTTAACAAGTTGGCTACTATTATAGGTTTGGTTACAAACTGTGTAACACCTAAATTTATCGCTTCTATCAAAAACTCCGACTCTATATAGCCGGTTATTAGTATTATAGGCGTTTTTCTGTCCACTGCTCTGATGCTCTTTATTAGGTGAAGACCGTTGGCCTCCGGCATTAGATAATCTGTCAGCACAAGGTCTACGCTGCTATTGAGGTATTTATCATAACCGTCAATACCGTTTTCGGCTAAAATTACTGTTTTAAAAATCCTCTCTAAACGATTAACGAAGGGAACGGGCCGTTCATCCTCCACATACAGTACCGTCAGGTCTTTTGTTATCTTTAGCAACTCGCTGTATTCTATCATTATATCGTAACTATACCCTTATGCAGCATTTATAATTTCCAGTGCGTCTCTCTTTAGGTCTTTAATATCCTCTACAGACAGATAGAGTTGAGACAGCACCTTTGGATGCATCTTTACCCAGTCATTGAGGGTTGAATAAAGACCAACAGCCCTTACGTTGTCGTAGCCCTCTCTCAGGTATTCGGCAAGCAGCAGTATAGCAGCAAGATTGCGTGTCTCCTGCTGATCGTGAATGGTTACGTCTACATAGTGATGATAACATACCGCCTGAGCTACAGTATCAGGCAGGTGCCAGTTTCTGGCCAACAGGTAACCAACAACACAATGGTTAGTGTTATACGCCACCTCTTCAAGGCCTATAATAGATTGCTTCTCCTCCAACAATGCTTCTGCCGGTATAATGCCTAAAGCCATGTCAATCAGCTTTGAATAGTCAGGATATTTCTTCTTGAGAAAGATTGCCGTAGCGCTGTCATGAAACAGACCGCTCATGTATGCCATGTTTGGATCTACTAAATTGGTAATTCTAGCTACGTGGGCCGCTAGGGCTGAGACAACCTCGGAGTGCCTCCAGAACTTCTCGAAATGCACAGCGGCAGCAGTGCTGCACAATGACTCATTTAACGCACCGGTCAACACCGTCGCTGTAAACGTGTTTATACCTAGAAGGCTTAGCGCCTTCTCAATAGAATCAATCCGGCCCGCCCCAAACATAGGACGATTTGAGACCTTAATTACCTTGGCCGATAACCCTACGTCCTTACTCACCAGATCAATTATCTTTCTAAAGTCTATTTCCTTCTTTCTTACCTCGTTATAGACATCAATCACTATCTGCGGACAGGACGGTATCTCCAGAGACCTTGCGACTTCCCCTAGATGTTCATGTTCTTCATGTATCTTTTTTAGCATATATACCTTACCTTGAAGTCTAACTAATACTGTTAGTATTATTCCTATAAGCTACCATCAACGTATCTCTTAACTTCCTAACCTCCTCTTAATAATATAACATATTTCAACAAGAGCTTACATAGTCATAAAAGGACCGTGATTAGGGTGTTGTCTCAAATCGCTTGTTTAGCAGAAAGACTAAGAGAGATTTATATAAGGGAGGGCTTTGCCTACTAACGCAGAGGTTCGCAACCCCTCTTTTTCCTGTAAATCCTTTCATCCGTGTAATCCTAGTTCAGACAATCATATAAATGGATAACTTTTTGAGATTATAAGGATCGATTGCCTTCGATTGAACAACAGGCAGAGATGATGGCGTTTACAACATAATTGACCTCCGAGTCCTTAATTGTTCTGGCATCAAGGAGTAGTTGATCGTCTTTTATTCTAGCTATAACAGGCGGCGTTGTCTCGTAGAGTCTCTTCTGTAGGAGTTCAACGGCGATTGATTGCGGTCTTATTCTTACCACATAGGTCTGCACTTCAAATCCAGGAAGAGCACCTCCACCTACCTGAGATACATCCTTTGAAATGGTTACATCGACTATGTTATCTATGCCTTTAATCTTAGAAACAATCTTTCTGGCCCTTACTCTTATATCCTTTATGTCCTGAAATAACATCCTGAGTATTGGAATAGCCTGTTTAGCTTTTATAACGTCTGAGTATTCAATCAAGGTTGCCTCTAAGGCTGCAAGCGTCATCTTATCCACCCTAACAGCCCGGCTGATGGGATGTCTTCTTACTCGCTCAACGTAGCTGCTTCTGCCAACGATGATGCCACTCTGTGGGCCTCCAAGGAGTTTGTCTCCGCTGAACATTACAATATCCACGTCCTTTTTGACTATCTCTGCTACGGACGGCTCCGTATAAACTCCAAGAGGCTTTAGGTCCACCAAACATCCGCTGCCTAAGTCATACATCACTCCAATGCCATGTCTATGAGCAAGGACGCTGAGTTCCTCTATACTAACCTCTTGCGTAAAACCTGTTATCTTGAAGTTTGACTTATGTACCTTAAGTATCAGGGCTGTGCTTTCATTTATTGCATTTTCGTAGTCGGCGAGATGTGTCTTGTTGGTAGTGCCTACCTCTCTGAGGATCGCCCCGCTTTGTGCCATTATCTCAGGCACTCTAAACGAACCGCCGATCTCAACAAGTTCCCCTCTTGAGACGATAACCTCCTTGCCTGCTGCCAAGGCGTTCAAACACAAAAACACGGCGGCGGCGTTGTTGTTGACAACTGTGGCATCCTCGGCGTTTGTTAGTTCCATAATACGTTGAAGCACGTGTACGTATCGCTTGCCCCTTGCACCAACCGTTAGGTCGTATTCGAGGTTTGAGTATCCCTCAGCAACAGCAACAACATTATTAAGGACGGTTTTACTAAGCGGTGCTCTACCTAGGTTTGTGTGGATTACGACACCTGTTGCGTTTATAACTGGTCTTAGCTGGCAGGCTGCAAGTGCGGTCAGCTTACTTTGTGCAATCGAAAGTATTATGTCTACATCTACGTTTTGAGTCTTACCTTCACGTATCGCCTTCCTTTGGATTTCAACGGCTTCACGGATGGCTCTGACAACTATCTGTCTTTGGTAAACGCTTAGCCAACCTTGCACTTGTTTCGTTTTGATAAGTCTGTCTACCGAAGGTATTGACCTCAGCGTTTTCTCTATATCAGACACTGCCTTTGTAGGACTTTATTGTGAGGCGTTCAAAGATTCGTTCTTATGATGCTTGAAAGCATTGATTCGAACAGCATCAGACCATCGGTCCTGCTGTCTTTTGACTTCATGGTACGACTTGTTAGATCTTCTACACAGCGCTCTGGATGAGGCATCATTCCAAGGACGTTACCTGCCTTGTTGGTTATACCAGCGATATTTAGCATAGCTCCGTTTGGATTTACGTCATCGTTTACCTCACCGCCATCGTCACAGTAGCGAAATATTATTTGCTTGTTTTTCAAGAGGTCATCTATGATGTTGTCATCACCGTAATAGTTACCCATAGCGTGTGCGATGGGCATCTTTAAGACCTGTCCTGTCTTGTATGAGCTAGTAAAAGGAGTGTCAATTTTGTCAACGCGCACGTTTACGTATTTACATATAAATTTGAGTTTCTTGTTCATAAGCATAGCGCCTGGCAGTAGCCCGCACTCTAGGAGTATTTGAAATCCGTTGCATATCCCAATAACCAAGCCTCCTTTTTTTGCAAACTCCATTACGGCCTTAACTATTGGGGAAAACTGTGCTATTGCACCTGCTCTCAGGTAATCTCCGTATGAGAACCCCCCTGGCAGTATTATAGCACGTATATCGCTGCTAAAGCTGTTCTCCTTATGCCAGATGAAACGTGCTGTTTTACCCATTACGTTTTTTATCACGTAATAGCAGTCATGATCACAGTTACTTCCTGGAAATACTACTATTCCAAACATGTTATAAGTTACAAAGTTTACTACTCATTTGTCAATCTAAAAATTATAGGTGAGTTCATCCTGTATGTTATTATTACACCCACTTGTATTAAGGATGAAGGGCTTTCTGAAACTGCAGTTGTTCTTACCCCCTTTCCCTCAGACCTACACAATAGGGGACCAACTACCTTGACCCCATTATATCGCAGTTTATACACAATGTTTCATTCATATCCTGAATTATTACGACTTTTATTAGTCTTGATCAAATATGTTTATTTTGCCTGTTACTATATGCAGATTGTAAAGATACAAACCACCTGTGTTCTTTTTAATCTTTAGCGTGAATTTTGTAAGGTTTACGGTATTCTCTTTGTGTTGTCGTTTAGGCTTCTTTAATTTACTTACTGTAGATTTTATAGTTGTTGGTTTTACTAAGGTTGTTTAGAAATAAAAAATGCCGGCAGCGACCTACTTTCCCAGGACCTCGCGATCCAAGTATCATCGGCCCTAGAGAGCTTAACTTCCGTGTTCGGTATGGGAACGGGTGTTGCCTCTCTGGTAACGCCACCGGCAAACTTATACATCTATTAAAACAATTCGGGAAATATTTTAAGGGTCAAGGCACACGGTCTATTAGTACTGATCAGCTTAATGTGTTACCACACTTACACCTTCAGCCTATCAACGTGGTGGTCTACCACAGACCTTTAGGTGCATTTCTGCACGGGAGACCTAATCTTGAGGTGAGTTTCCCACTTAGATGCTTTCAGCGGTTATCTCATCCGAACATAGCTACCCAGCATTGCCACTGGCATGACAACTGGAACACTA
>PEAB01000089.1 GCA_002753395.1 Nitrospirae bacterium MYbinv3
TATTTTCGATAAAAGAGAAAGTTGAGTATTTTTTGCGTTAATAAATACACAATAGACCTTTTGAAAGTAGTAAAGTAGATGTTTTTAAAGTTCTTCTATTTTCTTTTTGCAAGAGGCTCATAGGTTATAATCAAATTTTCCTCTGGGGCAAGCCCTGGATGACCGGTACAAAGGATTATACGAACAAGATTGTTCCTTAGGGTTTGACGTATATATTGAACAACGTGCAGGCCTGAATCGTCATGCTCCATAGCCACATCTAAGAGTATCAATGCCGTATCTGGATGCTCTTCTATTAGCCGCATGGCGTCTTGCTCTGAGTATGCGCTTATAAAGTGGACTTTTTTGTTTTGGAAGGTCAGTCTCCCTAGAGCCATTCTTGTTGTCGAATGGATGTCTAGTTCGTCATCGATAATCATTACCTTCCAATACCCCGCAGCAGAAGGTCTCTTATCTTCTTTTGCAAAAAGTATCTCTTGAGCTTCTTCCAATTTATTCATGTTTCTATTATAGCGGTTTGTCTATTATTAAATACAACTTGATATTCAAGTAATTGCCTTTTGAGTTAACTCCGCTGCCTATTGTACAAACCCAATCTGCCATATCCATTCAACTTGTCATTCTCTGCCCCACTGTCATTCCCACGTAAGCTGGAATCCACTCTTACGAACAATAAAAGACAGATAGATTCCTGCTTTCGCAGAGCCTGCCACTGGCTTAAACACGGGAATGACATGCAGCGACAGACATGTTCTGTAAAGAGCGGAGTAAACTTCATAGGCACTTTTATCTAATAAGCATACCGGCATAACCCACTACGTGGTTATAATCCCCGCTAGTCTCTGCGGATGTCGTGTATTTAACGAGTTCAGTCTTTGTTGCGCCCAATTCAATACAAGCATACAACATAACTGCTACTGGCAAGACACCACACATGGTGATGTGTTCCTCACGTACCACTTTATATAACCCTTCAGGGTCCATGTTCAATATTTTTTCTATGGCAAGGTTATCTTTATATCTTGCCTCTTGGTCAGTGACATAGTGGCTCATGTCAGAGCTTGCTATTATCACAACGTCCTTTACATCCTTGTTGGTTATTGCCATCTGTACTACCCTTGCTATAGCCGTGCCTACCTGATTGCACTCCTGAATACTTGCATGTAACACAGTTATGGGTACAATCTTGACGTCTGTTGAGAAGTGCGCAACAAAGGGTAGTTGTACCTCCAGAGAGTGTTCATAGCTATGGGCAATAGGGTCATCCTTTAGAAGCACAGAGCTTTTAACAAGCATCTCTGCCATAGATTCGTCTATGTCAAACGTGTGTGTGG
The DNA here is from genome assembly GCA_002753395.1 of Nitrospirae bacterium MYbinv3. Lineage (GTDB taxonomy): Bacteria > Nitrospirota > Thermodesulfovibrionia > Thermodesulfovibrionales > Magnetobacteriaceae > Magnetobacterium. The sequence continues at coordinate 1,335 of PEAB01000089.1, forward strand.
GGAACTCCCACTGACCCTTGGACATGATGGCAAATCTCTCGCCTAAGCCGGTATGGTTAGGACCAATGAGTATAATACAGCTTGGCCACTGAATCCTGGAATACACAGCCCCTGCAACCTTGCCGGAGTAAATAAAGCCGGCATGAGGACAGACGGCGCCAAGCACCTTCACCTTTTGCTGTTGGTCTTCAACCATATCGCTCACCTGACGCTGCAACCCGTCCCTGTCGCCCATGTAAAAGTGCCCTGCCACTGCTGCCTGTCTTTTCATTATGTGACACCTCCCTTTGTTGATGACGTCTCTATGGCGCTGCCCGCCGTTAGTGATTAAAAGCTCTTTTCTACCTCGCCTATATATGTCCCTGCCGTTTCGGTGTAGTCTGTAAAACGGGTAAAATCAGACAAGAACGTTAAGTTGACCTTGACCCCCGCCGGACCGTTTCGCTGCTTGGCAATGTGGATCTCCGCCTTACCCTTTGAATCTAGGTTGTCTCTATTATACACCTCGTCGCGATATAAAAACAATATGACGTCAGCATCCTGCTCTATAGCGCCTGACTCTCTGAGGTCAGCCAGGGTTGGTATGGGAGGTTTGCGCTGTTCGACGAGTCTGTTCAACTGGCTGAGGGCTATAACAGGGATACTTAACTCCTTTGCCAGCCCCTTGAGGGAACGAGATATCTCTGATATTTCCTGCTCTCTTCGTTCCGCCCCTGCCCTGCCGCGTACCAGTTGCAGGTAGTCTACTATCACAAGCCCCAGGTCATGTTCCATCTTGAGCCTCCGAGCCTTTGACCTCATCTCAAGCACGCCAATGTCGGAGGAGTCATCTATATATATGGGGGACTCAGCGAGTCTACCTGCTGCGTAGGTCAACTTAGGCCACTCATCCTTCCTCAGGACACCCTTCCTGACCCTGTTTGAATCTATCATCGCCTCAGAACACAACATCCTTAACGCCAGAGAACGTTTAGACATCTCAAGACTGAACATGGCAATGGGTTTCTTCGTATGTACCCCAACGTACTGGGCAATGTTCAAACAAAAGGCGGTCTTACCCATTGAGGGGCGTCCGCCAATTATAATAAGATCGCCGTCTTGAAACCCTGAGGTCAACTCGTCAAGGTCCTTAAACCCCGATGGGATCCCTGTTATGGTTTCCTTCTTTGCATACAGGTGTTCTATAAGCTCAATACTTTCCTTTACGACGACGTCAAGAGGGTAGAAAGACTGACGCACCCGTTTGTCTGCAATCTCAAAGATGGCCTTCTCGGCATAATCAACCATATCATCAGCGTCCTGCCCCTGTTCGTATACCGTCGTTATGATGGAGGTAGCGCTCTGTACCAGGCCTCGCATCAGGGACTTCTCACGTATGATCTTGCAGTGAAATGCCACATTGGCAGCGGTGGTGACCGAGTTTACCAACACGGAGAGATAGGTCACCCCGCCGACTCTCTCGATCTCGCCCGTTTTCTTCATGTAGTCAGTCAAGGTGATAAGGTCTATAGGCTCGTGCCTGTCAAGCAAGGCAATCATAGCGTTATAGATACGCTTATGCGAATCCTTGTAAAAATCACCTGGTGAGATTATCTCAAGCGACCTGTAGATTGCCTCTTGTTCTAAGAGTATTGCCCCTAGTATAGACTGCTCTGCCTCAATGTTCTGTGGGGGGAGCTTATCTAGCGCTGTATCAACTTCTCTCATAGCCATCTATTCCAAATGCTGCAACTAAACACCGTAGTATCAATTACTCGGCTGTTACCTCGACCTTAAGGTCGGCTGATACATCGGAGTGTATCTTGACCTTAACCACGTGTTCACCAATACGCTTTATCGGGTTGTCCAGGTGTATCTTCCTCTTATCAATGCTAAAGCCGGCGCCGCTGAGCGCCTCTGATATGTCCTTGCTTGTGATCGAACCGAAGAGCTTGCCTTCTTCACCGGCCTTAGCCTTAAGGGTAATGGTAACAGATGATAGTTTGGTGGCCAAACCGCTTGCGGTTTGTCTGAGTTTCTTTATCTTTTCTTCAATATTGCGTCTTTCATGTGCAAGAGCCTTTATATTACGTTCGTTTGCCTCTACTGCCAGATTTCTTGGCAAGAGAAAGTTCCTTGCATACCCCCTGGCTACGTTTACTACTGCCCCTATCTCACCTAGATTATTAATATCTTCCTTTAAGATCAACTTCATTAGGTCTTACTCCTTCCTTAAATTTTATAATAGTATAACACAGTAACCTGCCTGTGATGAGTAATTTCCACAAACGCCAGCTTCTTAGCCGATCGTCTCTAAAGCCTTGTTAAGCCTCTTTATAGATTTTTCCTTACCCACAAGCCCAAGGACCTCAAATATGCCGGGGCTTACGGTGTTGCCCGTGATAGCAACTCGCACCGGTTGGGCTAACTTACCCAACTGTACTTCAAACCCTGACATCAGACCTGTAAACACCTTCTCTATCTCCGCAGCCCTAAAGTCTTGCAGTTGCACAAGGGCATCTCTCACTGCCAGCAGATAGTCCTTAGTTGCATCGTTGATAAACTTCTTACCGGCCTTTTCGTCGATCTCTATGTCCTCTACGATATAGTAATTCAGGGAGTTTGCCAGCTCTATAAGGGTTCTGCAGCGTTCCTGGAGGGTCTGTATGGCAGCGCTAAACCATTGTGTATCAAAGGCGTCGCAGTTGATACCCTGTGAGTTGAGAAAAGGCGTTACTAGTGGTATCAGTTCTTCGGGTTTATATCTTTTGATGTACTCGGCATTAAGCCACAAGAGTTTTTCAGGGTTGAAGACGGCCGATGACTTGCCGACGTTATCGAGGTTGAACTTCTCAACTAGCTCTTCTAAGCTGAAGATCTCCTGGTCGCCGCTTGACCAGCCTAGACGGACGAGATAGTTTAGCAGCGCTTGAGGCATGTAACCCATTTCCCGGTACGCCTGTACAGAGGCTGCCCCGTGTCTCTTGCTCAACCTTGCCTTGTCCGCTCCCAGTATCATGGGCAGGTGGGCAAACAGGGGCGGCTTCTTGCCAAAGGCCTCGTATATGTGTATCTGCTTTGGCGTGTTGTTGAGGTGATCGTCCCCCCTTATGATATGGGTTATCCCCATGTCTATATCGTCTACTACAACTACGTAGTTGTAGGTGGGCGTGTCGTCAGAGCGCACGATTATAAAGTCGTCAAGCGTGGAGTTATCAAACACAACCCTGCCTTTAATCAGGTCGTCTACGACTGTCTCACCCTTAAGAGGCATCTTGAACCTCACAGTTGGTTTAATGAAGCCTGCTGCGTCCTTTATGTTCCGGCATGTTCCATCGTACTTAGGTGGTCTTCCACTTGCTATAGCCCTTTTCCTCTTGTCTTCCAACTCCTCACTTGAGCAATAGCAGTAGTAGGCTTTACCGGCATCAAGCAGGTCTTTTACTCGTGCGTTATAAAGCTCCGACCTGTCTGTCTGTCTGTAAGGTCCTTTATCCCAGCTCAAACCCAACCATTGTAAGGCGTCAAGTATCGCCTCTAAATACTCATCAGTGGAACGGTTTCTGTCAGTATCCTCTATTCTAAGTATAAAGGCACCCTTGTAGTGTCTCGCAAAAAGGTAATTGAACAGGGCTGTTCTGGCCCCTCCTATGTGCAGGTATCCTGTAGGCGACGGAGCAAACCGCACCCTTACGTCTCTAAACAAATCTGCCTCCTTCCATTGTATACTGCTTTGTATCAATGTAATTTTCATAGCCTCAAGAAACAACCAGCCTTATTATACTACTTCTATGTCGTTACATAAATAATAGCAGAATTGTCCGTCTGTTGGGTATATAAAAATAAGAGGAGCAACAACGGCGAAAAAGAAGGAAAGCCACTTATTTTTTCAATCACCTAAAAATCAAGTTCTGATCATCCTTTCATACTCAACATGAGTGCCGATCCAGACCCAAATAAAGCCATCTCCGTCTTCAACGGCAAGCGCTCTATGGTTAATACCAGTGCGTATAGACCAAAATGAGCCGGCTTTTTTGAAGTGAGAGAAGGGTGCCAAGGATTATGCTTCAGGAGTTTAAAGTTCTTTTTTGCTGTGTTTTGAATATACACAGGAAGGTTTTCCAAACACTCCCAAAAACGCTCTGTTGTCCGATGCAATTAGAGTTCTCGGAGTGTATCTTTAGCCTTTGCATCAATAGCTTCTTTTATAAGAAAATCCAACTTGCCTGACGCTGAGTGTTCGTCAATCTGCTGATCCCATCTCTGCCAGTCCTTATCAAGAAACCAGTGTCTCAGTAATACATAATCATCTTCCTGCAATTCCTCAATAGCTTCTTTTATTTTATCCACACTCGTCATTATTCTATTCCTTTCACCTCTGATGCTTCAATACACATATGTAAGATTATACCATACATAACATAGTAGATTCGATTGCGGGTTAAAATAAGGGGTAGTCCTGCACAAGTAGTGGTGACGGTAAACTTAACCCCCTCCCCTTCTATATTTTTGGCTATTGATAAAATTTGTTGAATAGTGTATCTTATAATCTTGTTAAAGAGAAACATGAAGAGACTTGCAGCGAAGTTAGTAGTAGTTTTTAGCCTTGTGATGGTTGTGGTATCAATGACAACAACTGCAATAGCCGTAGAACCATTGCCGTTCAAACCAGAGGAAGCTGTCCCATCGAAAATTCAGGGTAAAACATCTGCTGCAGATAACAAGACCCCGGCTCAGGCTGTAACGTTTCCACTTAAGCCGGAGGAAGCTGCGCCATCTAAGGCTCCAAACAAGCCGCAACCATCTGTTGCAGACAATAAGACACCAACACAGGCTGTACCACCAACACAGTTGAAGCAGCCCACACCAACGCCAGTCGCTGTGCCAATACAACCAACGACGCCTCCGACGACATTAACGCTGCCTCCGCCGCCTATGCAGCCAACGGCGCCAACACCTCCACCGCCTATGCCAATATTGCATAACAATATAAGCCTCTTCTTTGACGACGCCGATATATTTGAGATAGCACACACAGTTTTTGGCGAGATCATGAAGGTGAACTATCTAATAGACCCTCGAGTAAAGGGGAGGATAACGTTTAAAACCACGGCTCCTGTAGCTGGTCAGGACCTGCTGCCAATAGTATCTACTGTATTTAGACTCAACGGGGTGAGCATAATGGAGGAAAAGGGGCTTTATCGGATAATCCCCCTTAGCGATATAAGCAAGGAGCCTGTACAACTGAGCTTCGGCAGGAACTCTAAGGACGTTGGTTTTAGAGGGCTGTCGTTAATCCAAATAGTGCCGCTGAATTTTGTCGGCACTAAGGAGATGAAAGACATCCTGACACCCTTCCTCTCTAACGGTGCAACCATAACAGAGGTAGCCGGTAGAAACGTCATTATAATCTCGGATACGGATGAGAACATGAAACGCCTCCTGCAGATAGTGGAGATATTTGATGACGACGTATTCAGGGAAGTAAAGGTTGAGATGTTTGTCTTTAAAAACCTGAACATAAAGGACGCCCTTGAAGAGCTTAAATCGGCATTTCCTTTGTTGAGCGCCCCTAGCAAGGAAGGACTAAAGTTAAAGTATCTAGTAATAGAGCGGCTTAATTCACTCTTAGTGATTGCGCCAAACGAGGAATACCTACAGCACTTTAGAAAATGGGTCAACGTCATTGATTCAGTGTTTGAGGGGGCAAGGCCAAAGATCTACGTCTATCCCCTACAAAACAGCGAGGCGCCTCATGTAGTTGAGATATTAGATCAGATCCTTTCAGACAGCGGTGGCACACGAACAAAGTCTGGCACCACGGCAGCTTCCACGCCCGCACCAGCTGCAACACCAGCACCAAGCCCTGGTAAAACTAGCACCTCAAGCACATCGGCCACATCTACGACAAGCGCAAAGGTCAAGGCTGTACATGCCTCGTCATCCTCATTCGTCTCGCACGATACAAAGATTTTCTATGACGATAAGACAAACTCGCTTATAATCCTGGCCCTGCCAAGGGATTATATGTTTATTGAAGATCTAATCAAAAAGATAGACATTGTACCTCGACAGGTACTTATTGAGGCCATGATAGTTGAGGTACAGCTCAATGAGAGTTTGCAGTTTGGAGTAGAGTGGTTCTTAAACAGCACGTTCAGCGGTCATGACAAAAACCTGGCCTCCTGGATAACATCCTTTGGCACCGATGGACAAGTATCCTTTGATCCGACTAAACCGATGTCTGCAAACGGGTTTACCTTTGCAATACTCAACAGGGATGCAGCTATACAGGGGATATTGCAGATGCTGTCATCCAAGTCAACCATTAACATACTGTCATCCCCTCACATACTGGTAGCAGACAACAAGGAGGCCAAACTCCAGGTAGGTAACCAGGTAGCGATCGCCACCTCCGAGACAAACGTATCAGGTACAACAAGCATACAGCGAACTATTCAGTACAAAGATACGGGTGTCATCTTAAAGGTAAAACCGCATATAAATGACAGTGGGCTGGTAAACATCGAGATAACACAGGAGGTCTCCGACGTAGGGCCATCCATATCGGGCGGCGTCGATTCTCCCACGATCTCAACACGTAACTTGTCCACAAACATGGTCGTCCAAGACGGCAGGAGTGTTGTGTTAGGCGGCATGATCCAGGAGAGCACCGATAACTCCGGCAAAGGCATCCCACTCTTAAGTGATATCCCTATACTGGGATATTTGTTTGGTTATCATAAGGACGTGGTTAAAAAGACAGAACTGATGATCATCATAACTCCTCACGTAGTTAAATCAATAGATGAGGCAAGTAAGATGACAGATGACTTTAAAAGCAAGCTGACGGGTCTACATGATATGCTAAAGAAAAAAATCGTAGAATAATAGATAATCGTTTTATCGTTCCAAAATTTCTTATTCAACCGTAGTTTGACATTTTAAGCGTTGTCATGGAATAATCTTTTTATGATAACAGTAGGCCTTGTCATATTTGTAGTATCTTTATTTTCTCTATTGATTTTTTTCATATATCCGTTTTTGCTAATACTTATCCCTAAGAGACCGGTAAAGATATTGGATGTTGAGCTTCCTGCTGTCAGTCTTTTGATTGTCGTGCATAATGGTGAGTCGTTGATGCAGGATAAGCTCGTAAACTCTCTGTCGTTACATTACCCACCTGAAAAATATGAAATAGTCGTATACTCAGATGGCTCAACGGATAGTACAGTGCGTGTTGTGAGTGAATTTGTATATGATAGGATACGTTTGTTCTCTCACTTTCAGCAGGAGGGTAAAAACAAGTCACTCAATAAGGCCATCGAACATTGTAAAGGTGAAATAGTCGTGTTTTCTGATGCAGACGCCATCTTGTCTGAAGATTCACTATTAGAAATGGTCAGTTATTTTAGCGATCCAGAGGTGGGCGGGGTCACCGGCAAGAGGGTAATAAAGAAGGATATAGCCGCCTTGAAAGATGCTCAAAGTCTCTACATAGCCTTTGATTCCTTCATAAAGTCTGCGGCAAGCGATACCACCAGTAACGATGGTAAGATATATGCGCTGCGACGGTCATTGTTTGTACAGATGCCTCCCTCCGTGGCAGACGATCTATACGAGTGGTTGGCCGTAATACAAGCGGGTTACAGATTCCTCTATACGGGAAAGGCCACGGCCTTTATCAGGGTACCAGCACGTGATACCGCACATGAGTTTCTCAGGAGAAGGAGGATCGTCTCAACAAGTCTGCGTGGCATATATATAATGCGCAGCGTCCTAAACCCCTTTAGATATGGGATGTTCTCCATAACCCTCTTTGTCAACAAGGTGCTGAGACGGCTGCTGCCCATCTTTGCCATACTGCTGCTTGTCTCAAGCCTCTTGTTGTCGGTTCGATACCCGGTGTTTAGGGTGGTGTCTGCACTTCAACTGTGCTTTTATGTGACAGCCTTGCTATATCCTTTTCTGTTCAAACATGTTAAGATATTTAAGATAAATAAGGTTGCTTCCATAGTTTATTATTTTTGTATAGGCAACTACGGGATGCTGCTCGGTGTGATGGATTTTTTAAACGGTAAAGAGATAACAAGTTGGACGCCGAAAAAAGGTAAATAGATAGATGAAAAGACACTTATTGTTTTTGACAGTGTTGTTTTCGCTGGTGTTTCAGGGTATACAGATATACGGGGGAGAGCAGCCTGGGTTTTTAGGCACCTCGCTTCCAGCCGGTTTTCGTCCGTTTTCTCCTGACTCACCGTGGAATACACCAATCCCTCCAAATCCTCAAATTGACAAGTTTTCAAAAGACATGATCGGTCATCTTAAAAAAACCGCTGGCGAACTCAGGGGTAACCTTGTCAAGTGGACGATCCCTCTGTTTGTAGTGGACTCCAAGAAGAGTCCTAAGGTGGATGTATTGACAATAGCAGAGCATCTTGACCCAAACGTAGACCCTAAGGGCAGTGGCATAGCAGCCGGTCTGCCGATCCCTGATGGTGTATGGCCTGACCCTGAGGCTGACGGACACATGTTGTTGGTGGACCCCGTAGCAATGAAGAGCTGGGATTTCTCCAGGGCCAGGAGATTGTCTGACAACAAGTGGGTAGCAAGCACCATCTCTGTCTGGGACCTCAAGGGCGCTGGTTACAGGACGCCATTTAAGGGACAATACTGGTGGACGTATGGCAGCCGAGGCTCAGGTTTTCCACTTATTGCCGGCCTTATCAGACCTGAGGAGATAGAGGCCGGCGAGATCAAACACGCCCTCGTCTTTGCTACACCAATCAATCGTAAATCCCTAGTCCCAGCAGGTCAAGCTGAACTATGCAGCCCTCCGGCCTCACGCACTGATGGCACCGAGGACGGCCCTCAGTTTATCCCGGAGGGGGCAAGGATGCAGCTAGACCCTTTCCTTGACCTCAACACACTGAATCTCTCACCTGCAACAAAGGTGATAGCACATGCTATGCAGAAATACGGCATGTACAACGGTGATAATGCAGGCAGATTCGTTATATACTTTCAGAACCTTGGCGATAGTAGTAATGTTTGGGGAAGATACAATTATTTTTCTGATTTAAAAAACATACCATTGGATAAATTCAGGGTCTTACAATGCAGCACGGTTACCAGGACGCAGCAGCCATGACAAACGTCCTCTATCTAAGGCAGGCCTCTGATGGCGGAGGTGGGGCTGACACGGTCATCTTCAATACCTTAGCAGCGATGAAGGACTCTAAATTCAATATAATCCCCGTATATCTAAGGAAACACCATGAAAGTATCTCAACCATATCTGCAAGGCTCTCAGAGCTTGGTGTGAGGAATTTCTATGAGGTCCCAGGAAAACTCCCCATCGACCCAATTCAGTTGACGCGTATTGCATGGATAATAAAAAGTCACAATGTAGAGATCATACACTGCCACGAATACAAGTCAGACATACTAGGATTCTTGCTAAGGCGCATGTTCCCGCGGGTCAAGCTCCTGAGCACCGTCCACGGATGGATAGAGACAAGGGCACGGAGCAAATATTACGTCAAGGCTGACAGAGAGGTCTTAAAACGCTTTGATGCTGTCATAGTTGTCTCTCTCGACATAATGCACACCTGTCAGGACAAGGGTATAAAAAGGCTTCATCTGCTTCAAAACTGTGTTGATACACACAGGTGGTCTGCCGATAAGTACAAGGAGCGTGCGGATACAGCGACGTCCTTTAAGGTGGGGTTTGTGGGCAGGTTAAGCTCGGAGAAGGGACCTTTTGACTTTGTTTATGCAGCGTCCAAGGTGTTAGCAGAGTACTCTGATACGGAGTTTTACGTTGCAGGCACGGGAACAGAGCTGCACAGGATGAAGACGCTCGCAATAGAGTCAGGTGTAATAAATCGTTTTCACTTCTTGGGGCATTTAGAGGAACAGCAGGTGAAAGACCTGTATCAACAGTTGGACGTAGTTATGTTGACCTCGTACACGGAGGGTATCCCGTTGACCGTCTTAGAGGCGTGTGCTATGGGGGTTGCCGTGGTTGCCACAGATGTAGGCGGGGTCAGCGAGGTCATTAAACACGGGTTTAGCGGGCTTTTGGCAAAGGCCGGTGATGTGCAGACGCTCGCCAGGCACGTAATAAGTCTGAGGCGGAACAGGAACCTCATGGACAGCCTGAAAGATAACGGCATGGACTTGGTGCAGAAACAGTTTTCACTCCAGAACTACACAACGAACCTCGAAAATATCTACGAAGGCATTTTAAATAGAAGATAAAATAAGTGAGGCATATTTTGTATTTAATCAAATACAGATTGGAAAAGACAAAACATGGTGCAATTATGAAATATTATTTAAATAATCCACGTATCTCTCTTGAAACCTCTAAATGAATCGTTTTTTTAGAATTAGCCGAGCCTCTTGCAAAACTCCTAAACGAAAGAAGTTTTAGCTCTCCTTATGATAAAATAAGTTTCCCAAACTTAAATCGATAAGGAGAGCATCATGTTAAGAG
>PEAB01000011.1 GCA_002753395.1 Nitrospirae bacterium MYbinv3
TATACTATTCATACTGCCCTCCATTGTTTTAGATGTTTTTTCTTCAATAATATATTCTAAAACATTTGTGAGGGCTTACTCTACATGCTCCGAAAGTCCCCCATGAATTTCTTATGCACCCGTTGACTTCCAGGACAATCGCATTTTAAAAATTGACCCGTACCGTTCCTTATGGCTGCAAATTTGGTGAATTATCAATACTTGACCTTAAGGGATTGTATGAACATTAAACAGATTCAAAGATTTATAGGAGATAGGTTCGTAGGCATTGATACATACAATGTTACAATCGTAGATGCTTATGAGTTTTTTTAACATAATCCTGATAATCCTTTAATCCGTTAAATCGTGATTCGGACAGTTTTTTTCTAATACGGGGTCAAGGGAACAAGTTCCCTTGACCCCGTAAATAATTTTAGGTCATATATTTAATTCTTATACACCTTACTTTAACAGCCACGGTGAAGTTGTATAAGCTGGGGTGCCGCTACTGGTTATGGTTGATCCGTTCATAAGCAAGATAACCATCTGCCCCGTTGAGGTGTTCTGCCACAGCAAGTCGTCTTTGCCATCGCCGTTGTAATCCCCTGCGTCTTTAAACAGCCATGGGTCTGTGATTACTGCTACCGCCCCTGTGCTTGCCACAGATGCGCCGTTCATAAACCAGATGGCAACAGAACCGGTTGTGGTGTTTTGCCAAAGGATATCAATTTTACCATTACCATCATGGTCGCCTACCCCTTTTATTTGCCAATCAGATGGTACGGTTGCTATGCTGCTTGCATTCTTTATCGCCGCTGCGTTCATAAGCCAGAGCACCAACTGACCGGTGGCAGCGCTTTGCCATAGGACGTCAACCTTGCCATCACCGTCAAAATCACCCACTGCTTTGATCTGCCAGTTGAAATCTGCGACCGTTGCGGGCGACCCACCGCTGGCTACCGTAGTACCATTCATAAGCCAAATAACAACCTGACCGGTAGAGACGTTGTACCACATAATGTCACTATTGCCATCGCCATTGAAATCACCGGTTGCCTTTATCTGCCAGAGCTGGTCAGCTACCGTTGCCGGTGAACCAGCGCTGGCTACCGCTGTGCCGTTCATTAGCCAGATGTACAGTTGACCGGTAGAGGTGTTCTGCCATAGGATATCGCTTTTGCCATCGCCATTGAAGTCGCCGGTTGCCTTTATCTGCCAGAGCTGGTCAGCTACCGTTGCGGGCGACCCGCCACTGGCCACCGTAGTGCCGTTCATAAGCCATATGATAACCTGACCGGTAGAGGTGTTTTGCCATAGGACATCGCTTTTGCCGTCACCGTTGAAGTCTGCTTTCTTGCTGTAGAGAACTGCCCCAGGACATCCGCCTAGGTTTTTCCAGCAGTTGTAGTATGTGTTTAAAAGAGGGACAAACTCGCCAGTGGCCTTTTGATTTCCCGCCTGTGTTGGATGGTCGTCATCGCTTGGATACTCTAAGACGTTTGAGTCGGCGTCGTCATCTCCGTCTACCTTGTGTTGGATTACACCATTACGCCATCTGTGATGGTTCCCGCTATCAGCGTTAAGGTCGTTTGTGTTGGCATTGCCGCTGTTGGTCGTTAAGACGTTGTAGAAGTCAAAGACGGCTACGTTGTTATAAGGATAGTTTTTCAACCAATCGTTGGTTAGCCACTCGTTAAATGCCCTGGTATTAGCTGCATAAGTAGGGTCATATTGTGGGGGGGCTGTAACAACGATAAAGAGTTTGTCCTGCCGAGTTCTGAAGTATTCTAGTATATCTATGTAGATACCCTTTGCGTTTGCCACGGTGTTGTACTCTGAACTGTAGTCCTGGCTCCTTAGAGGATTGCTGCTTATAAGAGGTATCGGGTCATTTGGATTTCCCCTAAGCGCTGAGTTGTAAAAACACGACTTAAACATAACTATTTCGTTCTCACCGGCAGGGGCAGTGGTCAGACGTTCGTAAGTAGAGTTTTGAGCGCTTAGATTGTACAGTTCACTAAGGATAGTGCTGCTATTTGTCCCGCGAAACCAATCCCACCAATGCCCGATGTCAGTGCGGTCGCCGATAGAGTCTGGTCCCCATCCATAATTGGTATCGCTGACGAAGTAGCTGTTGTCGCGCAGCGCTGTACCCAATGCGCCGCCATGTGTAGCCCATGTGTCATTGAGCCAGTACTCGCCTACAGAGTGGTGTACGAAAACGAGTCTCACGGGGTTGGCCGGTGGTGCAGGGTTAAGCGTTGAGGCTAAGACTACACCCTGATTGAAAACGCCAAAAAACAGGTAAGCGAGCAACAACAGTGAGTTTAAAGATAGTAGGGACTTTTTACTGTACTCATTCTTAACTTTTTTCATAGTACCTCCTTTATCATAGACGTAGATCTATATCTTTATGCTACCACAAAAGATCAATCGGATCAACATATTGCAGTACGGGCGCATAAAAAAGTCGTGGTTTTTTCAAAAAAGGGGAGGCTCTGCCCACTGTTGCAGGGGTCCGCAACCCCTCCCCTCAGACCCATCATCAAGGGGACCAGACCCCTTGAACCCATTAAACTCCCCATGAATTTTATATGAAAGTCTAAAAACATCCTACATAATCAAGGACTTTCATTGCTTGTTGTGTCCGTAAGATCATGGTGGTTCTTATGCACCCTATTACACTTGCTTTAATTATAAAAGTTCTGCATAATATGAACTAAGATATTGGTTTTATCAAGAGGCTTGATATGAGAAACATATATTGCATTATAACCTTATGGAAGTTAGAGGGTATTGGCAAGTATACTTAAGTAAAGCAGGTATCGCTGTTTTAACATAAAACTGAGAGGATAAAAATGACAACAAAACAATTATTTGTGTGTTCGAGAAAGGAGATTTATCGACAACTTAGCTTTACATTGAAGGAGTTCGATAAACAAATAGATGTAACATATTTTCAAAGAACAGCGGAGTTGGAGACTGCCCTGGAACAAGAGGAGATCTGCTGTCTTTTAATATTGGACTCACTTGTAGAGAAGCAGTCAATGTTTGACTTAGCTAAAAAGATAAAGAGCGAAAAACCATCGATAAACATATTGATGTTGGTGCCATCTGATACCACAAAAGATGAACTAATAGAGATAATCAGCACGAAAGTAGTTTGTGGAGTTCTGCTGATACCCTTTACTTCACAACAGGTAGAGACGTATGTAGCCCGTTTATGCGATATAGTAAAGGAAGAACCAGACAACCCATTGTTAATGAAAAAGAGTCAAACAATAAAAAAGCATATATTCTAACCTGTACACATAACAATACCGGAGAGCGGTTTTATATCCTGTCTTAATTAACATAGCTTAGAAAGAAACATAAATGGCCTTTCTTTTAAGCAAGGGGATCGGTCACCCCTAGCATAAAGAAGGCTTGTAAATACGCTTAACTACTGGTCAAGATAACGTTAAAAAACGCCTGTTGTACCTTTTACGGCAGAGCTGAGACTCAGTCGATAAACTTGTATTTTCGCAAGATATCTAGCAGTTTGTTCTTATCAATAGGCTTTACAAGGTAATCGTTGCACCCCCATTCAAATGCCTCGTCCTTTTCCTCTTGCAGGTCATACGCTGTAGTCATTATCACCTTTACTTCGTATTTTTCCTCAACTCCAGCCTTTTTTTCCATTTCTCGCAAGTCTTTCAAGGCCTGTTGACCATCCATCTCAGGCATCATAATGTCCATACATATCAGGTTATATGGTTCGCCATCTTTCCAGGCATGAACAAAGGCCTCTATAGCCTCTTCACCGTTCATTGCAACATCACAGTTGCCATAACGGGAAAGTATCCTCTGTAAAAGGGTTCTGCTCTTAAACTCGTCTTCCACTACCAAAGCTTTCATCATTACCTCCATGTACTGAACTTTCAATGTGACTTTCCTTTATACTAATGCTTAAATCACAAAATTCTATGTTGTTAACTCTATTGTAAACATGGCGCCATTGCCTGTGTTTTCAGCGTAAAGCCGGCCACCCATATGATTCTCTATAATTATCTTCGACATATATAGTCCAATGCCTATACCCTCTTCTCTGGTTGTAAAGTAAGGTTCAAAAATCCTATCTATAATATCTTCTGGTATGCCAGGGCCATTGTCTTTTATCTTAATAACGTTTTTTTGTGGTTCTTTGTAAAGCAATACGTCTATTTCGTCCCTATTGCTGGTGCCAAACTCGCCACTTTGCCGCTTTCTCATTATTGCATCACGTGAGTTATTTATCATGTTAAGTATAACCTGTTGAAACTCCCCTGGATACCCTTTGATAATAAACCCGTTACATATAAACTCATCATTTGAGGGCTCATTTTTGAGACTACTGTCAGTTAATATTGAAGATTTTATGCACACCTGCAGGTTTTCAAGCTGTAACTGGATGAGTGAGATAACGTCATCTATAGCCTCCTTTATGTCAAAGAAGACTTGCTCCTTCATTGGTTTGAAGAAGTTAGTAAAATCCGATATGGTATTAGACATAAAAGTCAACTGAGCCATAGATTCCCTCGACATGCTCTTGATGTAGTTATCATCTATCTCACCAAACTCATATGCCTCCTCAAGGTCCTGGATGAGAAGACCTATAATGTTTAAAGGCTGACGCCATTGATGTGATATGGCCACCATCATCTCACCCATAGCAGCTAACTTTGACTGCTGGATTAACATATGTTCCTTCTTACGTCCCTTTTCAATCTCATCTTTTACCTTTGTCTCCAGGTTCCTATTTAACTCTTCGAGTTGTCTGGATTTCTCCTTTAGCTTACTCTCCATTGCGTACTTATACAGGGCCATTTCAATAATTATACGTAGTTCCCTCTTTTCAAACGGTTTAATTATGTAACCAAATGGGTCTGTCTCCTTAGCCCTTTTAAGTGTCTTGTCATCGGTGTACGACGTTATGTACACAATAGGGATATTTAGAAAAGTGCTTATATTTTCAGCCGCCTCTATCCCGTCCATCTTCCCTCGCAAAAGGATATCCATGAGAATGATGTCCGGCCTTTCCTCCTCGGCCTTTCTTATAGCCTCCTCGCCGCTAAAAACGACCGCACAGATCTCGTAGTCAAGCCCCTCAAGCATCTCTTTGAGATTGGCTGCAATAATCCACTCATCCTCTACCACCATGATCCTGGTTTTTGTCACTCTGCTAACGTTCCTTATCCTTAATATCTACGCTTTTATCGCATCTGTATTCTAACATAATTATTTAGTACAATCGATATATCATTCATACATTTCACTTAGACATATTTTATGGGGTCACGGTACTTTCTGTCAACAACATGTCTTATAAGGGTGTATAAGAAAAATACATGAGTAGGGTACCTATTCGCCCCCGCACATGAAAATGTATTTCATAAGAAACTATACTGCTAAGTTTCGGTAGTCCTGCACAAGTAGTGGTGACAGTAAACTTAACACCCTCCCCTAACCCCTAATGCTGTTGACTTAAGGTTGTGAAGATGAAAAAAGGGAGGGCTTTGCCCTCCCTTAGACCCTCCCACAAGGGAACTTGTTCCCTTGACCCTGTAAATGTCAGGCGTGGCTGCTTAAGGTGCTATACATAGGTTCATACACCTAATCTTAAGTCAACAGCATTACCCCTAACCCCTCCCATCAAGGGAGGGGATTGAATATCACTACCTCTGCAGGACTACCTAAGTTTCTTATGCGATCCACTGGTTTATATTGACTAAAGTTCTCATGTGTTATAGAATAAAGCGTGAGAGTCAGAGAAGATGGAGGACATGGAAAAAAAGCAGCTCAGTGTTGTTATCCCGTGCTTTAATGAAGAACTAGTCATTGAAGAGACTAATACCAGGTTAAGAATTTTATTAACTGGATTTATTGAAAAAGGATTGATAACCGATTTTGAGGTTTTATATGTAAACGATGGTTCTTCCGATGGCACGTTGGAGATATTGACCGGCTTTGCATCAAAGGACAAGCGGATAAAAGTCATTTCACTCAGCAGCAACTTCGGTCATCAAGCTGCACTAACGGCTGGTCTTTATAATTCTTCTGGCGAACTCGTCGTCTCACTCGATGCAGACCTGCAGGACCCGCCAGAGGTCATTGAAGCCATGATCGAGAAGTATAACAGCGGTTATGACATCGTCTACGGTGTTCGCAGCAACAGAGAACGAGACACATTCTTTAAACGTTTCACAGCACAGTTCTTCTACAAACTCATGGGTCTGATGGGCGTAAACATAATCTACAATCATGCCGACTTCAGACTCATGTCCAGGGCTGTTGTCAAAGAATTCAAGAAATACGGTGAGATTAACAGATTTCTACGCGGCATATTCCCTTCTATTGGATTCAAGCAGGGAGTGGTTGAGTACGCCAGAGAAAAGCGCTTTGCTGGAACAACAAAATATCCATTCAAGAAGATGCTCATGTTTGCAATAGAGGGTATTACCTCATTTAGTAACTTCCCTCTGAGGCTGTCTCTTGTGCTTGGGTTTATTAATTTTATAGCTGCCATAATGCTGGTTGTCTGGACATTGGTAACCAAAATCAAAGGAGATGCAGTACCAGGCTGGGCTTCCACAGTTCTGCCGTTATATCTATTTGGAGGGATACAGCTGATGTTCATAGGGGTATTAAGCGAATATGTTGGAAAGATCTATATGGAAGTCAAACGACGACCAATATTTATAATAAAAAAAACTTACAACCTACGAGGAAGAAGTAAAGATGGAGGTAGGAGAATGGGACCTCAGCCCCCTCTGCAAGATGACCAGTCAACTTGAGACATGGGTGTAACACCCACATAATATTGTAACCAGTTTAGCTTATCTATACATAAGAGTTCTGATATGGGATTGTGAGGGAGGTGTAAGGATATGCATCAGACGTATGATGTGCTGCTCAAAGACATTATCAAGGATGTACCACCAGTATTTTTAAAGATACTTACTGGCTATGAGACGGGTAAGTTTCTGGACATCCAGCTCTCTGATGTGCAGTTTAGACAGCCGGATCTGTTGGTAGAGGTTGAGGATGGCTCAATCGTACACATCGAGATACAATCAACCAATGATAAGTCTATCACAAGCCGAATGTATGAGTATAGCGCCCTCATCAATAGGCAGTTTAACAGACTTCCTAAGCAGACGCTACTGTACATCGGCGACAAAGATATAAATACGGTAAACAGACTAAATAGCGAGGATGTGAATTATTCGTACAGGGTGATTGATATTAAGGAGATAGACTGTTGGCTGTTGCTTTAAAGCGACAAGCCGGAGGATTTTGTGCTTGCAATCTTGTGTAAGACAGATGATGAAGACGATACTATAAAGACTATTGTGGGTAAAATCTCGGTATTGCCACCAAAAGAAGCGAAAGACTATTGCTTAAAGCTTCTATATCTGTCTAGCTTAAAAAAGTTGTATAATAGAGTTAAAAATGAGGTAGACAACATGCCTATAACATTTGACATAAGAGAGAGCGAGATATTTTTAGATGGTATGCGTGAGGGGTTGATTGATGGGATAGAGATGGTACTTGAGATTAAATACGGCTCTAATGGCCTCGAGCTTATGGATATGGTCAGAAATATTGAGGCATTTGAGAAACTCAATCAATTAAAGGTCGCGATAAAGAGGTCTGATACGGTAGAAGAGTTAAGAACGATCCTTGTTGATATGATTGGATAAATAAAACGATAATGCTTCCAGGGTGCATGAGAAAATCATGGGTTTTTGGCAATTGTGTAAAATCCATAGGCACTAATGTTAGAATATAGACAAATAGTGGTATAGAAGGGAGGGTGTATGTCTAGCGACTTCACAAATCGTCCCTTTGAAGGCTTAGGTGGTTTGCTGAAGAAGAAGGTGTCTGCAGCCAAGCAGCAGCCAAAGAAAATGGTCGTTGCCCCTGTGGAGATAAGCGATGAGGAGTTCTTCAGGCAGGCTATGTTACAGGTACGAGAGATCAAGGAATTCACGCAGATCCCCTACTATCAGCGGCATATAAAGCCTGTTCGCCGCAAGTGCAGCACCACTAAAGATGAAGAGGAGACCTTAAACGCCCTTCGAGAGATACGCGACGGTAAACGAGCGATAGATATAAGAAATACTCAGGAGTTCATTGAATGGAGCAATCCGGCTTTTAAAAATATCTCAACAGTACATATCCATGAGGGCAGGTATTCTGTGCAGGACTTCTTGGATCTGCATGGTTGTACACTTTCTGAGGCGGAGTTGATTATTGAGGAGTTTATCAAGGAGTCGATGATGAAAGGTTTTCGTTGTGTCAAGGTAATCCACGGACGAGGGCTGCGCTCACCAAATGGACCTGTCCTTAAGAGCGCCATCATAAAGTGGTTGTCAGGCCGCCTGCGCAAGTACGTCATAGCCTTTACTACTGCGCCTCAATACGATGGCGGTTTAGGCGCCATGTACATCCTTCTAAAAAAAGGTTAGAATACAGAACTATTCTTTTTCGAGTCTTATAGCATCCTTATATTCTGATAACAGCCTTTCTTTGTCTGTACCACAGTCGATAAAATCCCAGGGTAATAATTCGTTTAACCCCCTTTGTCGGTATATGTAAAAGTCGATAGGGATATCTGCCCTCTGACACGCCTTTTTCCAATCCGTCTCTTCATCCATGAGTTCAAGCACTCGTGAGAGTCTCCTGTCCCCCGTAGAGAATAGGCCTTGTAGATAGGATGCCTTGTGTGGCTCGTGAAACACCCTTACCCTATCTGCCTTTAAACCATCTTTGATGATCCTGAGCCTTCCCTTTATTGTTTCGCTTTGTGCCATAGGATGCCACTGAAATGGCGTCATAGGTTTTGGCACAAACACGCTCACGCTTATATGTATATTAGACTTCCTGTTTAGACCTCTTATCTCTTTAACGAGCGCTACGGTCTCAAAAACGTCATCATCGGTCTCCGTTGGCAGGCCAAGCATGAAGTAGAGTCTGAGGGTTGATATGCCGTTGTTAAATATTAGGGTTGATGTCTCTATTATGTCTTTACGTGTGATTTGTTTGTTTATTACACGTCTCAGACGCTCAGAGCCAGTCTCAGGTGCCAACGAGACACTGTTCTTATTGCGCATCAGCGATAGGATATCAGCGGAGTGTTTGCTTGCCCGCAGCGAGGTAATAGAAAACTCAACACCCTCTATACCCAATACCTCTTTAATATGAGGATAGTCTGTCAGAGATGGTCCTATAAGCCCAACCCTATCGGCACACTCCTTGGACTTGTTCAGTTCTTTAGCCAGAGATTCAAAACTCCTCTTGCGCGGAGGCCCATAGATACTCCTTACGGCACAGAACCTGCAATTCCAGGGACAACCTCGCATGGCCTCAACTAAATACATGGAGGCAAACTCTGCCTTGCGTGTTATTATCTGTCCTGTAAACGACAACTGGTTTAGGTCGTTGACGAAACTGCGTTTTATAGTATCTGGATAGCCTGAGGATGGGTGCCTCTCCTTCATCCTTCCGTCGTCGTGATAATGGAGGGTATAGCGGCTTGGCACGTATATGCCATTTATGCCTTTTATGTTGTCAAACAGCTCGTCTCTGCCGTTACTTGCCCTGTATACGTCAAGGAAGCCGTTAAGCATAGCCTCAGCCTCGCCTATGAACACTATGTCGATAAACTCACACAGCGGCTCTGGATTTAAAAGGGAACAGGGGCCGCCCATAATTATCAGCGGATGTCTGTTATCCCTGTCTTTTGCATAATAGGGGAGTCTTGCGTGCTTGAGGAGTTTTAATAAGTTGGGGTAATCGTTTTCAAAGGACACTGTAAAGGCAACTATATCAAATTGGGCGATGGGGGTGGTTGACTCCATGCTGTAGATAACCGTATTGGTTCGTAAAAGCTCCTGAGTTGTCTCCTCATCAGGCAGAAAGGCCCGTTCACATACAATGTCGCTGTATACATTTAACATTGAATACAGAAGACGAAGGCCTAGATTAGACATACCTATGTGGTAGGTGTTTGGATAGAGCAAGCAGACCCTTATCTTCCCGCCATGTTCCTTGTATACAGTCCCGTGTTCGCTACTGAGGAGCGCCTTTGTCTTAAGTAGCAGTTTTCTGCTTATCGGCATGTTATATTTTTGACACTGTCATATTTCGTATGTTGCGATGAAGATGCCTGAACCACGATTTAACGGATTTAAGGATCGTCAGGATTATGTTATCTCTTTTTCCTCTATACTTTTGCACTTTTTTATAAACCAGCATTTTATGCAGCTTTTGAAAACAGATTCCCGCTTTCGCTGGAATGACAGCAAATGGCGCATTTAGCCCCTCTATGCCTACCCCTGGCCTAAGCAAGCATCCAGAAAGTGCAAAACTATAGATTCCTATAAATCCTTTCATCCGTTTAATCATAGTTCAGACAATCTCTATGGTTAATCAAATGTGACATTGTCAAGTTAAATCTCTCTGTTATTGAGAGAGCGTGGAAGGAGAGGGCAGAGGACTTTGTAAGGAGGAGTATCCTCTGCCCTTTGGAGTGATAAAGCTTTTTATACGAACTTTGACCTTTTGCATAAAAGGGGAAAGCGCTATTTCTTGTCTTCTCTTTGTTTCCTTATAAAAGTAGGTATATCTATGTCATCGTCATAGGACATTAATTCGGTAGTTGGGATCTTGTCCTCTTTTGAGAAATCAAACAGATTCTTTGTCAGCAACCTGTCTGAACTTCTCGTAAAGACGCGGTCTTTTTCTGTCGATTTCCATCTGTTCATCTCTGGCAGCGATATCTTGATGTCCTTCTTTTCTTCAAAGCCGGTTGCTATGACAGTGACCTTGACCTCACCCTCGGAGTGCGGGTCAATCACGGCGCCGAAGATGATGTCTGCATCATCGTGTGCTGAGTCGAAGACCAGCTCTGATGCCCCTTGAACTGCGTCTAGTGACAGGTCGGTTCCGCCGGTTATGTTGATCAATATACCCCTGGCTCCATCTATCGAGGTTTCCTCTAAGAGGGGATTTGAGATTGCCTTCTTGGCAGCCTCTATATGTCCCTGTTCACCCTTGCCCTTTCCTATACCCATTACGGCCTTTCCTGAGTACTGCATTATGGTCTTGACGTCGGCAAAATCGAGGTTTATCAGTCCTGGCACTAGGATCAGGTCTGTGATGCCTTGTACTGCGTCTCTGAGTACGTCGTTTGCTATCTCGAAGGATTTTATAAGCGGCGTGCCTTTCTCTACAACCAACTGTATCTTGTCGTTTGGGATGACGATTGTAGTATCAACGAACTGATTTAACTCCTTTATCCCAAGGGTTGCGTTGCTGAGGCGTTTTCTGCCTTCATAGAAGAAGGGCTTTGTTACAACGGCTACAGTTAGCGCTCCGAGGTTTCTGGCGATCTCTGCTATAACCGGAGCAGCGCCCGTGCCTGTGCCTCCCCCCATGCCGGCGGTTATGAACACCATGTCGGCGCCTTCCAGTATCTCACGTAAACGATCGTTGTCTTCCAGGGCAGATTCCCTTCCTACCTGAGGGTTAGAGCCGGCCCCAAGGCCTCTGGTTATCTTTTCTCCGATCTGTAGTTTATACTCAGCCCTGGAGGTTTGAAGCACTTGTGCATCAGTATTTACGGCAATAAACTGCACATTCTTAAGATCAGAAAGGATCATGTTGTTTATAGCATTACCACCTGCACCGCCAACACCTACTACCTTAATGTTTGCCTTTCCTTCATTGCTTTCTACCAGTTCAAACATAGCCTTGTACCTCCATTTGTATTTATCATTTTATATTCTTTATCTTACGAGAACAGTTTGCCTACAAAACCCTTTATCCATTTTCTAATGTGGCTGAAATCACCTGCTAGTATCTCTATTGATGATGGATCGTCAATACTCTTTTGCGCATACATGATCAGGCCAACGGCTGTAGAGTACATGGGGTTTTTTACCGTGTCGATCATATCCTTGCCTTCAGGCATACCAATTCTGACGGGCATGTTAAGTATAGATTGAGCCAGTATCTCAAACCCTTTTAATTGTGCCCCTCCGCCTGTAAAGATTACACCGAAGGATGGTTTGTTGTTTCCACACAACTGTGTTATTTCACCTTTTATAAGGTTTAGCAATTCCTCGCTGCGGGATTTTATGATCTCAGTTATATGGCCGCGAGTTACTTTTCTCTCACCATCGGCACCGGTTATGGCTATCTCCTCCGAGTCGTATTCACCAAAGGATGTGGCCACGCCGTAGGCTTTTTTTATCCTCTCAGCCTCTTTCACCGGTATAGCTAAACACACCGATATGTCGTTTGTAAACTGATTACCGCCAATGTCTAAGATGGTGGTACCGATAAATTTTGAGTCCCTAAAAAGGCCTATATCAGTGGTTCCACCGCCAACGTCTATCAACAGGCAGCCGCACTCCATCTCGTCATCCCTGAGCGTTGCCATAGCAGATACAAGGGGTTCCAGTACAATATCCGCCACAGAGACCCCTGCCACCTCACAGCACTTGATAAGATTGTGCAGCGAATTGGTAGAGCCGGTAACAATCTGAACATGAGCCTCAAGCCGTACACCCCTCATACCTATGGGATTGGTTATCTGTTCCTGACCATCAATTATATATTCTAATGGTATGATGTGCATTATCTCTTTATCTAAAGGGACGTAGACGCTTTGGGCTGTCTCCAAAGCCAATTCGACATCCCTTTGCCGCACGACCCCGCTTGCTATACCAACTGCTCCAGTGTTTGTCATACATTTGACGTAGCCGTCAGCAATACCGGAGTATACCTCCTTTATTTCTACATTAGATAACGTTTGTGCCTTCTTTATCGAGTTTCTTATAGCCTTGGAGGTTGATTCCATGTCTACAATCATGCCCTTCTTGACTCCACGCGACTGCGCTGTGCTTACAGCCAAGAACTTTATCGATGCAGCATTGACCTGAGCCACTATCGTACATATCTTGGTGGTGCCAACGTCCAATCCTACAACAATTGAGTCTTTCAGGATTGTCTCCTTGCCTCTTTAACGATCAGCCGCTGTGAGAATCTTACGTCTATGTACTCTATGGGGATGTTCCTGCTGGCTATCTCATCCTTAAGTTGCAGGTAGTTTTTAATCTTCTTTTCGTAATCGCCAGCGCCCAACAGCACGAGTGTGTCGTTGATCTTAATCGCAATATCTTCAGGCTTCTTGCCTGTTATCAGGACGTCTTTGCCTTGGGTTACACTGTTTTTGCTTAAAGCGCTTGTAAGCTTCAACGCCTCATCGTAAGCCTTCCTGTTTGTTGTATCAACGTTGATGACTGGTAACTGCGTCAATGGTACAACACCCTTGGCAATAAGGGTCTTGTCCATCTTTACAAGTCTTTGACCTGCGTTGTCTATCAGGTATGTATCCTTACCATCATCCAGTATACCTACAGGCTCTTTTTCCTTTATTTTGATAAAGAGTGTATTTGGGAATTCCTTTCGTATAAACAAGGTTTTTATCCACGGAGAGGTCATAAGGCGTTGGGCTAACTGCGTACAGTCTGTGGTGATAAGGCTTTTCCCATTTGTGTTGAGCAGTTTGAGTATATCTGACTCCTTTAGATAAAAGTTACCCTCAAGGCTCAGGTGCTGAACCTTTAGGAAGTCAGCCTTCATAAACATGTACACACCTGCCGTTGCACAGCCCGTCAGCATGATAATCGTGGCTATTGCTATGAAAAGTCTCAATGACATGACCTTTTCTGTTTTTCTCTTTAAGCCATGTTGTCTGATATGTATATTCTTTTTTAGAACATTCAAGGGGTGCCCTCCCCTAACCCCTCTCCTATATGAAAGGGGATATTTTCTATATCTACCAAGACACCTTTGTTATCACTGTCCATATCACTGCTCATAAACGGATATGTATTCAATGCCGATATCAGGATTTCCTCTATGAGCGTTAGGAAAGATATGCCAGCGTGTCTTGCTATCTTTGGCAGCAGGGACGTACTGGTCATACCGGGAAGTGTATTGACCTCAAGCAAGTACACTGCCGCCTGCTCGCAGCTATTGGCACCGCCACCCTCTTCTATGATATCGCAGCCCTCTGATAGTATCGTGTCTACACGTCCATAGCCCCTGCAGCATAAAGCTCTAAAGGCCTCAAGCGCAGCATCTTTGATCATGTCGGAGACATATTCCTCTATGTCTGGTGGCAGGATGTATTGTGTACAGCCAACAGTGTATTTTGCGGTGTAGTCGTAGAACTCACTTGATGGACGCACCTCAACGCAACCAAGCACTTGGCCGCCCAAGATACCCACCTGTATCTCCCTACCATTTATGAATCTCTCTACGATTGCCTTGCTGCCAAATGACAGTGCCTGTGTAACAGCCGCAATGTAATCTTCTCTTGTTCTTACGATGCCGATGCCAATGCTTGAGCCCTCGGCATTAGGCTTAACGATCCACGGAAGCGGAAAATCAGGTTCCTCCATATTTGATGAGATGACACCATTTTCCATGCCAACTGTTTTTTCAATAACGATGTAAGGCGCTGTATTGAGGCCATGATTTAGAAACAGCGTCTTTGATGCGTGCTTATCCATTGCCATGGCGGATGCAAGAACGCTTGAGCCGCTATAAGGTATCTCTAAAATCTCTAGCAGCCCCTGGATGGAGCCATTTTCACCCCAACCTCCATGTAATGCTATAAATACAATGTCTGGTTTAAAAGCGAGCAACCTATAGGCGATATCTCTACCGGCATCCAGTGCATGTGCGTTGTAACCAGCTTCTGACAGGGCTGCAAGCACTGCCGTGCCGCTCTTTATAGAAACATCTCTTTCTGATGAAGTACCTCCCATTAAGACCGCTATTTTTTTATCTTTGAGTTCCTTTCTCATCTGTCTTATGACCTCTCCATATCCTGATACTCCTTTAAATCCTGCTTGTGTTCACAATTTTTATCTCAGGTTCTAGTTCGATACCAAAATGGTCTCTAACCGAGCTTTGTACCCTTTCCATTAGGACAATGAAATCCCTGGCCGTTCCTCTTCCTTTGTTGACGAAAAAGTTGGCGTGTTTTGAGCTGACTTCAATGTCGCCTTCCCGATCCCCCTTGCATCCTGACAGGTCTATGAGTTTACCGGCAAAACGGCCTGAGGGATTTCTAAAAACACACCCCGCAGATAGTTCATTAACTGGCTGAGATCGTTTTTTCTGTAAGAGGCAGGTGTTATACCGCTCTTCTATCTCTGAGGGATTGCCTCTTAAGAGCTCAAAGTTGGCCTCTACAATAAAGCTGTTTTGGGTGAGTCCACAGTGTCGATAAGCGAATGGTATCTGATCTCTGGCCAGTTTTGTTAACTCACCGGCGTCGTTTAAGAAGGTTATATGTTTTATAACATCCTTGATCTCAAACCCAAAGGAGCCGGCGTTACCTGCTATCGCCCCCCCCAGTGGTACCCGGATACCTGCAAGTCCTTCAAGTCCTGCGACGGAGGTCTTTATTGCAAATGACAGGAGTTTGGACAACGACACCCCGGCGGTTACCCTTAGCGTTAATACATCTTCCTTTAGCAGCCACTCAAGGGTGTTTAGTCTTCTTGTTGAAATCACGATGCCATCAAAGCCCTCATCGCCAAAGAGCAGATTAGAGCCTCCTCCCATGACACACAGGGGGATTTCCATCTCTCTTGCCTGTTTGATAAGCCCAATCATTGAACTCAGCATCTCAGGTTCATAATACAGTGAGGCAGTTCCGCCGATCCTTAACGTCGTGTGATGTCTTAATGGTTCATCGTAATATGCCCTGCCTTTTAGATCCACTACCAATGAGTTATAATCATAATCGGTGTTAGTTACGTACATGACAGCCTCCAATGAACTCCTCACCGATCTTCCACACATCCCCTGCGCCAAAGGTTATTAGATAATCGCCATTATTAACCTCTCTTGATAACAGGCATTGTAGCTCTTGCGTATCGCTAATATACGTTACATCTACCCCCTTAGACCTTAGTCTATGGTACAACGCCTCCGAGTTTATTCCCTCTATAGGCTCTTCCCCGGCAGCGTATATATCCATTAAGTAGAGTTTGTCTGCGTGTTTGAATGAGATGGCAAATTCCTCCATCAGTGCCCTTGTACGAGAATAACGATGGGGTTGAAACACAATAACCAGTCTGTTTTTTACCTGTTCTCTGACGCCCTGTAAGGTCATTTGTATCTCTGTGGGATGATGTCCATAGTCATCATAGACCTTTACACCCATCGCCTCGCCTTTAAGCTCAAGCCTGCGTTTGATGCCTTTAAACTGTTGTAGAGAGTTTTTAATGGATTCTATCCCTATTTGAAGATAAAGGGCCACGGCAGTGGCTGCCAGGGCGTTTAGGATATTATGTCTGCCCAATAATGGAATCTCAAATTGGTCTAAGAATTCTCCTTTATAAAACAGGTCATATCGCGAGGTCAAATAGCCATATTCTATGTTGCGGGCTGTATAGTCAGGCACGGGGGCTACATCGCTCTTGCCGAAAGAGTCCGAGAAACCATAAGTGACTGTGTTTCTGTTTATGTGAGGCAGTATGTCCCTGACGTTTGGATCCGCTGCCGATACGACGCTCAGACCGTAGAATGGCACCTTGTTCAGGAAGCACAGAAAGGCCTTTTTCAGGTTGTCCATGTTAGAGAAGTAGTCCATGTGTTCGTTGTCGATGTTGGTGCAGACGGCTATCGTTGGAGACAGCTTTAGGAATGAGCCGTCACTCTCATCGGCCTCAGCCACCATAAATTGTCCAGTGCCAAGGCTGGCGTTTGTGTTGGTAGCCAAAAGCTTACCGCCAATGACTACGGTTGGGTCATACCCTGAATGCAGGAGGATGGTAGAGATAAGTGACGTAGTGGTAGTCTTACCGTGTGAACCGGCAACCAAGATACCGTACTTTAACCTGCCCAGTTCTGCCAACATCTCTGCACGAGGGATAACTGGTATGGAGAGCCTTCTGGCCTCTACGACCTCTGGATTGTCTTTCCCTACCGCTGAGGATACGACAACCACGTGAGCCGAGCCAACGTTTTCAGGCCTGTGTCCTATATAGACCTTGATCCCTGCGCTGGTCAGTCTATCAATCGTCGATGACCCTTTGATATCTGAACCGGTGACCTCATAACCAAGCCCCGATGCCCCCAAATTATGAAGCACCTCGGCTATGCCACTCATACCGATACCACCGATGCCAACAAAATGTATTACTCTGTACTGGTTAAACATCTATCGTACTCCTGTTTGTAGTCTTGAGACTTATCTTTCATAAGCATCAGGGCAATGCAGGCTACCTTTTTGCCGGCATCTGGTTTTCCAAATGCCTTGCAGTCTCGACGGATCCTGTTTCTGAGCGAGGCATCTGTGTATAGGGAAACGATATGCCTTGACAGTGTCTGTGCTGTTAATTCTTGTTCTCTTATCATTATGGCTGCGCCGCTATTGGAGAGTCTGGCTGCGTTAGCCTCCTGGTGAGCTGATACATATGGGTATGGCACTAATATGGAGGGTATCCCGATGGTTGTTATCTCGGCTAAGGTGGTTGCCCCTGCCCTTGATATGAGCATCTCGCACACGGCATATGCCTCAGGCATGTTATAGATAAAGGGTGTTACGGTGCCGGAGAAACCGTGGCGTTGATATGCGCCCCTGACTATTTCGTAGTCCTTGTTACCAGTTTGGTGAAGGAACTGTATCTTGTCCTTATAAGCGCTCAATATTGGTAGCGTCTCTATCATGGCATCGTTCAATCTGCTGGCCCCTGAGCTTCCACCAAAGATCAGCAATGTGAACAGATCCTCTCGCAGCGAAAACATATTGACGCCATCGCTTTTGGCTGCCTTGACTATCTTATCTCTGACCGGATTACCAGTAATAATCACCTTATTCTTGGAAAAATAAGACTGTGAGTTCTCATATGTTATACATACCTTGTCAGCCAATCTTGCCAGCACCCTGTTGGCAAGACCAGGTATTGAGTTCTGCTCGTGTATGACGATAGGTATAGCAAGAAGAAATGCCGCTAAGATGGGGACAAATGAGGCATACCCTCCAGTGCCAATTATTATGCTTGGTCTGACACTTCTTAAGAACGAGTATGCCTCAAAAAATGCAACAATTAGCCTAAACAACGCTGTTATCTTTTTCCTGAGCGACATGCCTACAAACCCCTCTGTCTTAAGGAGCTTGACGTAGTACTTTTCAAGGGGCAGCACCCTGGTCTCTATCCCCCTGTCTGTACCCATAAAAAGTATCTCGATATCGGGCGCCTGCTTTTTGATCTCCTCTGCTATAGCGATCGCAGGGTAGAGGTGGCCGCCCGTTCCCCCACCTGCTATTACTACCTTACATCTATCATTTGTCATATGAAAACACCCTTGCTTTTCTTTGATTAAATGTCCTCGTTGTATTCCTCTGCGACATAGATTCAGTCCATGCCGTATCATTCTTAGCGATGTTTAGGAGTAGACCAACCTCAGCTAAGTTTATTATCATAGAAGAACCTCCATAACTGATAAAAGGCATGGGCAGCCCCTTTGTCGGTACCATACCTGTTACAACACACATGTTTATCAGTGCCTGCAACACAATAAGAAGCGTAATACCGACTGCCATAAAGAACATGAATCTGTCTTCAAGTTTGTTGATAATCGAGATCGCCCTGATGAAAAATAGTAGAAACAGGCATATAACAAAGACAGTTCCTAAGAGTCCTATCTCTTCTCCTATTATGGCGAAGATAAAATCGGTTTTAGACTCTGGCAGAAAGAAGAGCTTTTGCATACTCTTGCCTATCCCCACACCGTGAATCCCTCCGTTTCCAAGGGCAACGAATGATTGTATCAATTGAAACCCGCTGTTTTTCTCATCTGCCCAAGGATTTAAAAATACCAACACCCTTTTTAACCTGTAAGGCTCCTTTACCAGCTTAATAACGACAGGGATAAAGGCCAACCCAACCGATAGGATGTAGGTCAACCTCACGTTTGCAACAAAGAGCAAACTGAACGTGATAACGCCAATTATTGCCGCTGAACCAAAGTCTGGTTGGCGCAGCAAGATGCCCTGTATGCAAACCATCAAGATGATTGGCTTGATAAAGGCCTTAAACTCGTCGGGTTTAAAATCGGAGCTGGAGAGGTATTTGGATAAGAAGATCACCATTGCCAACTTCATTGCCTCAGATGGTTGAAACGTGATGTGCCATATCCTTAACCATCTTCTGGCTCCATTTACGGTTAGGCCAATCACGGGTAGGTATACTGCAAGCAAAAGGACAGCGGTAACCACAAGTATCTCAAGCGCCCTCTTCCTGTACAGCTCTATGGGCAGCTTGTAAGCGATGATCATCAGGAGAATGCCTAGACACACTGAGATCAGATGCTTTTTTAGGTAACGCACATCTATCAGGCTAATGTTAGCCGCTGCCTGAACATGTCTGCCCTCTGGCGGTACAACCGACGTAGAACTGTACACCATCAAGACGCCTGTAAACACAAGACAAGCCGTGGCTAGCAGCAACACGCTATCAAAGCTTCCCCTTAAATGAGGATGTGCTTGCGATTGGGGAGAATCTCCCATAGTATATAGCTTTTGTGATCCCATTGTGAAACTAAACCGCCTAATGTTTCTGCGAGGCGTCTGACAGGCTTAATACGGCTTGTTTAAACACCCTGCCTCTTTCCTCAAAGTCTTTAAACATGTCAAAGCTCGCACAAGCCGGTGAAAGCAAGACGACGTCCCCTGGGTTGGCAATGCCTTTTGCGCTGACAACGGCAGATTGCATATCCTGTTCCATATACACACTGGTTATGTCCTGTAATGAGTTATTGAGTTTGTACCTCGCCTCACCGATAAGGATGGCCGCCTTGACCTTATTCTTGACAGACTGACGCAGTGCAGAAAAATCACCTGCCTTATCCCTGCCCCCTGCGATAAGAATAACTGGTCTATCAAAGCTCTCCAGCGATTTTATTACTGCCCAGATGTTGGTCCCTTTAGAGTCGTTGTAGTAATTTACGCCGTTAATCTCTTCTACAAACTCGACTCTATGTTCAAGTCCCTTAAAATCCTTTAATGTATTCCATATGTTTGTCATGCTGCACCCACAGACAAGCGCCATAAGCGCTGCCGCCATTGTGTTTTCTATGTTATGAACGCCGGTGACCTTAAGGTCAGCCGCATTTATTACAGGCATCTGATGTCCTACAAGCTCAGGACAGAGTACCTCTAACTCTGGTAGTTTGAAGGATATGGCGCCATCTTTGTAGAAGGCTCCCCTAAGTTTACCGTTTGTAAAGGCATCGGCATCGTACTTGCGGCTAAAGTACAGTATATCAGGACCGTTAGTGCCCACCATCGAGGCCACATCCTGAGTGGAAGGGTCGTCGGCGTTTAGGATGAGGAAGTTCATCTTGTCCTGATTCTCAAATATCCTGCATTTGGCATCTATATAATTCTGCATTGTTCCATGCCTATCCAGGTGGTCAGGTGTGATGTTTAAGATTGCCGCTACTTTGGGTTTAAATCTATCTATGGACTCTAATTGAAAGCTCGATACCTCGGTAACGATATAATCGGGACGGACAAACTCCCTTGGCTTATCAAAGCTCCTGACTAACTTGCTGATCTCCTCTGTGAGGGCCTTACCAATGTTGCCGCCTAAGACGGTATTGAAGCCGCCGTTTCTCAGGATTTCATTGAGCATGGTCGTCGTAGTTGATTTTCCATTTGTGCCCGTTATTGCTAAAAATCCCAAGGAACATATCTTGTGAAACTCCTCAATTACCTCGTATGCAAGTTCTAATTCACCTATTACCTTTATGCCTTTTTGCTGAGCACGCTTTATTGATGGCTGTTGCATAGGCACACCAGGACTTACAACGATAAAGTCTGCCTTATCAAAGAGCTCGTCTCTGAACTGTCCTAGCTTTATATCAACAGACGAATCAAGTTGATCAACGTAATTCTCCAACTCTTTATAACCCAGCTCATCCATTATCGTCACTATGGCGCCTAGACGAACGAGGAGATTGGCAGCTCCCACCCCGCTCCTTGCTAACCCTACTACTATGACCCTTTTACTGTTAATGTTTTTAAACATCTTTGCCCTCTCTATGAAGCGAGTTTATGACAGTGGTGTTTTGTGCGGTAATTGAGCTCAATGTGCGCTTATCAGTTAAATGACTCACCCTCTTACTATATTTCCTGGTCTTTCGACCTTCTTTCACGACTGGGGTGTGAGTCATAGAGGTCGCACCTTCTTTGTTGGCTAACCTTATCTCTCCAGCCTCATGTCTATGTTTATGAGGTTTTGACTTTTTGGCGACAAGCGATTTATCCTTATGTTTGACTATTTCTACGTTGTCTGCCACATCTCTTACCCTTCGATGGCGAGACTTTATATGACTTGATTTTTTCTTATGGTGTCCACTTTTTAACTTATGTACGGCTACATTATTTATGCGTTCATCGTTGATCTTGCTGTAATAGATAACAGGCTCGGTATTGGTAGAGGATATGTAGTAGCCCTTAGAGAGAACGTTTCTGGCGCTATGCCACAGAGCGCTTCTCTTGTTATCGCCCAATACAGCAGCAACGAGGGTACTGTCACCCCTTTCTGCTGCAAAGGCAAGACAGTGACGCGCCTCTTTGGTGTAGCCAGTCTTGCCGCCTACCAGGTCATCATCTGACCAGAGTAACTTGTTTGTGTTTGCCACGGTTATAGCCTTACCATCTATGGAGGTGACGGTCTTGGTCTTTGTGTTGATGATGTCTTTGATCAGAGGGTAGCGCAGGGCCTCTTTCATTATAATGGCTAGATCGTAAGCAGTTATATACTGCCCTTCACCAGGCAGACCGTGAGGGTTTACATACTTTGTGTCTCTTGCCCCAATGTGAGCCGCCCTTTTGTTCATCAACTGTACGAATTGCTCCTCACTGCCGGAGACTGCCTCTGCAAGCGCTACAGCAGCCCCATTGACTGACCTAACAAGCAGCAGATAAAGGAGGTCTTTGACGTAAAACCGATCACCCTCTCTAAGCGCTGCCGCAGAACAATACAGGTTTGATGCCTCTTTTGACACGGTAACGATCTCGTTTATGTTCACATTGTCCAAGACGACCATAGCTGTTACGAGTTTGGCAGTGCTTGCCGGGGGTTGCTTAAGGGTTGGGTTTTTGGCATATAATATTTTTTCGCTATCAACATCTATTATAACGGCTGACCTTGCTGTTATGGAGTTTGTGACGTCCTTTTTTATGCTACTTCCATAAGCTGAATTCGACATAAAGAAGAAGATAAACAATGACAACGAAACATAAATGCTGCCTACGCTAGATTTTCTGAACTTGTAATACACTTTTTCCATAATTTTCACCTCAATTTGATAGTTGTTAGACTTAGTAAAGCAAGCATTATGCCAATGATCCAAAACCTGACAACGGTCTTTGGTTCGGCCCATCCCTTTAGCTCGAAATGGTGGTGTATAGGGGCCATCTTAAAGAGTCTTCGCCCTGTCATTTTAAAAGAAGCCACCTGTAGTATCACCGAAAGGGTCTCTATAACAAATATGCCACCTACTACCGCCAGAACGATCTCGTGCTTTGTTATCACGGCTAAAGTCCCCAGCGCTCCACCTAATCCTAAGGAGCCAACATCTCCCATAAACACCTCTGCAGGGTAGGTGTTGAACCACAAAAAGCCCAAAGACGCCCCTAACATAGCACCACAAAAGACGGTAAGTTCGCCTATATCTGTCCTGTACAAGATTTGCAAGTATTTCGCCAGCTCGGCATGGCCTGATATATAAACAAGAACGCCATTTGCAAATGTTGCGATGCCAACTAGACCAATTGCCAAACCATCGACGCCATCCGTCAGATTAACGGCATTGGTTGAGCCAACAATTACAAACACCGCAAAGGGCACATAAAGTATAAACAAATCGATGAGCATCTTCTTAAAAAACGGTATCACCAGGATTGTGCTGTACTGGTCAGATGGGTATAGGTACAGCGCCATGCTTATCAACAGAGATACAAGTATCTGAAGCCCAAACTTGTATCTGGCCTTTAGCCCCTTTGAGTTGCGTTTGGATACCTTGAGATAGTCGTCAATAAAGCCGATGACGCCAAAGCTCAACGTTGACAGTATCATTATCACTATGTACTTGTTGGCAAGGTTACCCCATAGCAGTACGGAGGTCAGTATGGAGATAAGTATCAATATGCCTCCCATTGTGGGTGTACCTGCCTTTGTCAGGTGGCTTTGCGGGCCGTCGTTTCGTATCTGCTGGGTCAGACTGATCTGTTTTAAAAACCTGATAACCAGAGGTCCAAGTGCAAAGGTTATCAATAGGGCAGTGATGACGGCAATTGCCGTCCTAAACGTAATGTATCTAAATACGTTTAGGGGGGTGTATAGGTCATGCAGACTGTATAAAATATAATAAAGCATCTTACTCCAATATAGTTTCCATTTTATTGCTTCTAGAACCTTTAATAAGGATAGCGTCGTCAACTGAGATAATGTCGTTGAGTATCTCCCTGGCAGATAGACAGTCCTTTGCGTGATAGGCCTGACAACCCTCCCCTCTGTGATGGATGAACTCCTGTGTTGTTATCTTCATGGACTCCCCTACAGCGATTAGGACGTCAACAGGTAGTTGTGACATCCATCTTCCTAACTCTGAGTGTTTTTCTTTGCTAAAGGGGCCAAGTTCGAGCATGTCTCCTACAACGGCTATTGCCCTGCTGGTCCTCAGTCTGACCAGCTCCTTAACTGCCTCCATCATCGAGGCCGGATTGGCGTTATAGACGTCATACAGCACCGTAGCGCCCCTGTGTTTTCTTATCTCTAATCTCATCGCTATGCCTTTAAACTCTGTAAGTGCCGCCAGTGCATCATCAACATCAACGCCCATCAGATGCCCTGCACAAAGAGCGGCCAGGGCGTTGTAGAGGTTAAATGCCCCTGCCACGTTGAGTACCATCTCTCTGACACCGCCATCTGGCAGTCTTACTTCAGCCCTTAAGGTGGGGGTGAGGTCGTCTTTCCCCATTGCCGCAGCTGGCCGCACCTCATTAATGATACGGGCAGTAATGTCTGCCCTACTGTGTAATGCATAAGTGATAACCCTCTTACGCATTGTGGAGGATAACTGGTTATTTTTGTCTAAGACCGCCTCCATGAGGAATCGGTCATCAGCATTTGCGATCAACCCCATTGCGCTGTCCATCAATTCGAGTTTTCCAGCCCTAACCGATTCAATACTGCCAAAGCCCTCAAGGTGCCCTGGGCCAATGTTTGTTATAATGCCAATATCCGGTGAGGCTATCTCGCACAATTGCTGTATATCCCCTCTCCTGCTAGCCCCCATCTCCAGGACGGCAACATCATGTCTGTCCATACTGGTGAGGGTCAGAGGCAGGCCGATGTGATTATTCAGATTACCTTTGGTCTTTAATACCATAAAACGTTTCTCAAGCACACGCGCGGTCATCTCCTTTGTCGTGGTCTTACCGTTTGTGCCTGTGATGCCTATGACATTCAGGGCAGTCTTGACCCTAAGATGCCTTGCAAGTGACTGAAGCGTTCTTAAGGTGTCATCAACGGTAATAATCGTGCTGCCAGCTTGTACGTTTTGCTGTTGTGCGTAGTCTCTTGTGATGACTGCCCCGTGTGTCCTTGTCAGTGCGTCGTTTACAAAAACAGCGCCATCAACGTTTTGACCCTTAAGGGCAACAAACAGCTCACCCCGCTGTATGCTTCTTGTGTCAATGGAGACGGCATCAAAGGTGGTGTTTGCCCCTCCATTGCTTGACGAGACGGTCGCCGTCGGATCAGAGTCTAATATGTCGAGCACTGAGAACATATCTTATAACTGCCCCACTGCACTACCGTTACACCGTTTTCGTAAAAACCTGAGCGCTGTCTCTCTATCGTTAAAAGGATATCGCACGCCCTTGATCTCCTGGTAGTTTTCGTGTCCCTTGCCTGCTATCAGGACGATATCTCCTTTTTCTGCTATGTAAATGCCCTTCTCTATTGCCTTGATCCTGTCAGGTTCAACATCGTACTTACCCTCCGTGCCGGCCTCGATCTGGGCAATGATACCGAGTGTGTCTTCATGTCGTGGATTGTCTGAGGTTATGATTGTAAAGTCGCTCAGTGTTGTTGCGATCTTACCCATTGCCGGTCTCTTGCCGGTGTCACGGTTGCCGCCGCAGCCAAAGATAGTGATAATCTTACCTGTCCGATGACGTAACGGAGAATCTCCATCAATAAACATCCTTCGTACACCCAGCAGCAGGCTCCTTAAGGCATCATCGGTATGGGCATAGTCGATAAATACGAAGAAGTCCTGACCACAATCCACCGGTTCAAACCTGCCTTTTACCTCCCTGAGTTCCGATATCCCCCTCAGTATTACATCAATCGGGATGTTGAGGGCAAGGCCAGATGCAAAAGCAGCGAGTATGTTGTAGACGTTGACGTAGCCGCGCAGGTTTGACTCTACCCTGTATGACTCGCCGCCGTGCCTGATGCGAAAGTCCAATCCTCCAATCGTCCGCTCTATATCAGAGGCGATAAGGTCAGCGCTGCTAGTGATACCGTAGGAGAGGACGTTTCTTGACAGTCCCTTGAGTTCTTTTAATAGAGTCTGTCCGTAGACGTCGTCAACGTTGATGATTGATACGGCCTCTGGCTTGAGGAGCGCAGTAAAGAGTCTCTTCTTGGCGTTAAAATAGCTCTCCATGTCCTTATGGTAATCCAGGTGATCCCTTGTCAGATTGGTAAACACTGCCACGTTAAATTCGTTTGCGTCGACTCGTCTTTGTGCCAGGGCGTGTGAGGAGACCTCGGTTACCACGCACTGACAACCCTCGTCGTACATCTTCTTGAGATACCTCTGAAACTCCGGCGCCTCAGGCGTTGTGTGTGAAGTGCTAAAACTCTCGCTGCCGATCATGTTATGGATAGTTCCGATGAGACCGGTCTTTCTGTTGTCTGCCTCAAGGATTGATTTGATGATATAACTGGTAGTGGTCTTTCCATTCGTCCCAGTGATGCCAATCAGCTGTAGTTTCTTTGCAGGCTCCCCGTAGTAGCAGGCAGCAGTATAAGCCAGGACCTGACGCACATCCTGTACCTTGACCATCATGACGTTCTTGTGATTTAGGAGTTTGGTGTCTATATCGTTTTCGTAGACGACAGCTTGGGCGCCCTTTTCAATAGCCTGAGCTATAAAAGAGTGACCATCGGAGTGTTCTCCTTTGATAGCAAAGAACATGCCACCATCTACGACACTCCGTGAGTCGTATGATATGCCGCTGACTGCTCCGTTAACTTTGCCAGTGAGCTTCACTACGTTTAACCTATTGATGACTTCAGTTATGTTCATCTTGTCTCTATGAATTTCCTAACATTGTAAGCCGTCAATGATGGCTCAGTTTAATTTCCAAGGGTTTGACGCCCCAGGCATTTCCTTAGATTCTTCCTTATTAACAACAAGTATGTTCTTTTTTAGTTTATCTTCTTTGTCGTCCTTTGGGATGTTTAGATAGGTAAGGGATTTCTCGGCTATATTCTTAAATACAGGCGCTGCAACCAAACCGCCGTATATCTGCCCACGCGGCTTCCAGACAACCACGATAAGGGAAAAGACGGGTTTATCAGCCGGCACAAAACCCACAAACGAACTGATGTAGTCGGTACCTGAATACCTGCCAATGCTCTTGTCAAACATCTGAGCGGTACCGGTCTTACCTGCCACTGCGTTGCCGTCAACTGTGGCAAACGTAGCTGTACCTCCCTCCTGGGTAACCATCTTGAGTGCCTCTGTAACTATTCCTGTAGTTTCCTTAGATATTAGTTGTTTTTTCTTTGCCTCACTCCAGTATTTTATGGTCTTGCCCTCTGGTGTTATAATACCCTTTACGATGTGAGGTAAGACACTATAACCTCCATTTGCAACAATGGAGTAGGCAGTTACCATTTGAAGTGGGGTTACAGCTACCTCCTGTCCTATGGGGATTGCCCCGATAGAGGTGCCTGACCACTTCTCTGGCTTTCTGATCCAACCTGTTACCTCCCCTGGCAGATCGAGATCTGTCTTGCTGCCAAAACCAAACATCTTGACATACTTGTAAAGTCTTTGCTTTCCAAGCCTTTGAGCGAGTTTTATGGTCCCCACGTTAGAGGACTTCTGGATCACCTCCATAAAGGTAAGAACGCCGTGAGGGTGTGCATCTCTGACCCTCTTATGTCCTATCTCTATGAATCCGCCCTGGCAGTCTATAAGCTCATCTGGTCTTGTAAGTTTCTCCTCTAAAACCCCCGTTGCTGTGACTATCTTAAATGTTGAACCTGGCTCGTATACATCGGTCATCGCCCTGTTGCGCCGCGTCTCAGGAGGATACTTGCCGGGGTTGTTGAGGTCATACGTTGGACGATTGGCAAGGGCCAGAATCTCACCCGTATACGGGTCCATCATCACAGCAGTAGCTGAGGCTGCCTTCCACTTCTCCATCGCTGCATCAAGCTCTGACTCTACTATATATTGAAGACCCTGATCTATCGTGAGCACAACTGAGTTGCCTATCTTTTCACTCTCACTGGCTGTATAAAAGATGTTTCCCCTGGCGTCTCTCTCTACGAAATACTTACCTCCAGATTTACTCAGGTCGTTATTGTATTTCGACTCAACGCCCTCTAACCCTTTGTTGTCCAGGTCTACGAAACCTATTACATGCGAGGCCAGTTGACCCATCGTGTAGTACCGTTTTGGCTCTGGCAAGAAGCCTATGCCGTTTAGTTTGAGTTTCTCTATCTTTGCCGTCTCTTCAAGAGGTACCTTTCTCTTTAGCCACACAAAGTTCTTATCTCCTTTTATTACGTGCAAGAGGTTGTTATAATCAAGGTTTATTATCTGTGACATTTCATATAGCTTATCCTCATCTCCGCCGAAGTTTAGCTTATCTAAATATACAGAGCTATGTTCGAGGTTAACGGCAAGACGCCTGCCTAGCCTGTCCAGGATCATACCGCGCCGCACCTGTATTGCAACCTCAGCGGTTGTCTGGGTCTCGGATTTCCTTGCAAGACGCTCGTGCTTTATAACCATCAAGTCAAACAGCCGCACGATTACAGCTGAAAAACCAAAGAATATAAGCATGTAAATCAGTAGAATACGTCTTTTCTTTAACATTGTCCGTACTTACTCCCTGTTGTCATACGAAAAATATATTCCTAACTTTTTTCTTTAATGTAGATAATCTTATTTCTATCTGGGAAATCAAACCCCATCTTCTTTATTGCCAAGTGGTCTATGTTGGTTATGGAAAGCAGGTTGTCCTTTTTAGCTATAAGGTTTCTCTGCTCTTTCATAAGTTGGTAGTGCCGTTGTTGAAGGTTACCTAATCTGTATTGAAGCGACTTGATACTTGACCTGAGCCATACGGTAAAAAATATACTACCTACTATCAACAACGCACCAAGCAGCATTAGTACGTTGCCAATTAGTTCATGCCTTCTGTCATGGAGCATTGTCTGATACCTCCCCTTAATTTGGCGCTTCTTGATGATGGATTATCTCTTATCTCCAAAAGCCCTGGTGTTACCGGTTTTTTCGTAAGTACCTTAAACATACCGTTGCTCTGCATCTGTTTAAAGAAAAACTTGACAATTCTATCTTCAAGTGAATTATAGGAAATAACGCATAACCTACCGTCTTTATTCAACAATTTAGGGCAGTCATCCAGACAGCGCGTAAGAGTGGCTAACTCGTCGTTTACAAAGATCCTTAGCGCCTGAAACGTCTTTGTTGCTGGGTGTCTCTTTCTGTACCCTCGGCACTGGGCGGCCACGATTGTAGCCAGCTCCTTGCAAGTATTGATTGCATGTCTCTTTCTCTCTGTAACGATTGCCTTTGCAATTGCCCTGTATCTGCTCTCTTCTCCGTATTGCAGGATTATCTCCTCAAGTTTCTCTTGTCTGAAGTTGTTAACAACATCCCACGCACTCAGTGGCCGTGCATTTTGTAACATACCTCTGTCCATCCTCATATCCAGGGGATAGTCGGAGTTAAAGCTAAACCCTCGCTCATCGTCCTTGACCTGAACCATGCACATCCCTAAATCCAATAAGATTGCATCTACCCTGTCGTATCCTAATCCTCTGACGGCGCCGTATATATTGCTAAAGTCTTCCTTCAATATAGTTATGGTATCACACGATATATCCTCATTAAACCGCTGTCTTGCAGCGCTTACTGCCTTGGCGTCCTTGTCCAGACTTATGAGCCTGCCATGAGGTCCAAGCCTCTGGAGGATTGCCTCGCTGTGCCCTCCCATACCTAGAGTAGCATCAACGTAGACGCCATCTCCGGTTATGTTAAGAAGCTCCATCACCTCGTGTAACAAAACCGGTTTGTGATAAAGACACATCTTATATCCTTTCCCTTATATGCCGAGACTTGCCAGCTCTGTTTCATATTGCTTGATCTCACCATTGACGGGTCTAAATATCTTCTCCCACTTTTGTCTTTCCCACATCTCAATCCTGTCGCTCAGCCCCGTCAGTACGACCTCGCCATTTACAGTTATACTGGTCTCTTCCCTTAGTATGGGGGGGATGACGACCCTCCCGTGTCTATCGAATTCGCTTTCACAGGCTGAGCCTATCACCTTTCTCATAAAGTACTTTACAGCCTCGTTAGACCTTGGCAGAGTGCTTACTTTCCTCATCAGAGCCTCCCATTCCATGTCGGGAAATATCTGAAGGCACTCATCGCTTACGGCACAGGTTATGTAAATCTTGTTACCGTAAGCGCTTTTTATGACGTCTCTGAATTGGGCTGGGATAACAATCCTGCCTTTTTCGTCGACCCT
This sequence comes from Nitrospirae bacterium MYbinv3, assembly GCA_002753395.1. Classification (GTDB taxonomy): domain Bacteria; phylum Nitrospirota; class Thermodesulfovibrionia; order Thermodesulfovibrionales; family Magnetobacteriaceae; genus Magnetobacterium. Next base: position 29,918 of record PEAB01000011.1, read on the forward strand.
TAAATTATGTCTACCGTAAAATCCTGCCACTAGACAACCACATTGATCCACTTTATACCACTTAGCAGGTCGCTGTCAAGAAAAAAATTTGTTTATAAAATGTTACTTAATAAATGCTCAATATTTACTTTAAGATTTGTCCTTGTTTTATAGAGGTATTAAGGGTGGTGTTTTTGGTGAGAGCTGAAAAATCGGGGCTTTTTTAAGGTGCAAAAGTTGGGGTTACATCGAGGTATCTTCATGTTGTGGCATGTCAATTGCATGACTAACATGTGCGCAAAACACCTTGTTGCCATCTAACTTTTGGATCCAGAAACCTGTCTTGAAGAGTTTATGGTATAGACCTCCGAACAAAAACATCCGCATGAACCATACCAACTGTCAGATACGTCCCTCTTTTTCTCAAAAATCCTAGGATAAAGGGGTTTGTTGTCCCCTTTATCCATATTGATTATAGTAGGGAGGGCTACTTTAACAAACTCAGTACGTTCTGTGGGAGAGTATTTGCCTGGGCGAGGACTGACATGCCTGCTTGCTGGAGGATCATATACTTGGTCATGTTTGCTGTCTCTTGAGCAAAGTCAGCGTCTAATATCCTGGATCTCGCCGCATATGTTGTCTCAATAACGTTATCAAGGTTTCTGATGATAGCCTCAAACTGATTAGCCTTTGCGCCCATCTTAGCTTTTTCACTTAGTATAATATTCAAGGATCCATCAACAATTGCTATGGTGTTGGAGGCCTGTGAGTTCCATACTACGTTACCAGCGGAATCCAGTGAGCCGGCAACCTTAAGGGAGGCTAATCCTGTATATGATATTGATCCACCCATACCACCATTGGCGGTGTCGCTCCATGTCGCTGCTGCCCCTGAGCCATCTCTGAATAAACCGTTACCCACACCCGGTGTGTAGGCTGTTGTGGTGGCCGTGTGTATATCGGCCAGATACATTAATCCGCCATTTTTACCAGTTGGAGAAAATGTTACGCCACCAAGTGCATCGGTGTTTAGTGATGACAGTCTAAAAGAGACTGACGGGTCTGATGCAGAATAGCTTACGTGTATACGTGATTGAAACGTACCGGAGAGCAGCTTTCTGTCATTGAACTTGGCCTGCTCGGAGATCCTGCCTATCTCTTCGACAAGGGCATTGATCTCACTCTGCATGAATGATACGTCAGTTGTACCGTACTGACCACTCATGGCCTGTACTGCAAGCTCTCTGATCCTCTGAAGGTTATTGATTATCTCATCCATTGCGCCTTCTGCCGTCTGTGCCATCGACAATGGTTCTGCTGCATTCCTCGATGCTACCGTAAGACCTCTTACCTGTGTGGTCATCCTCGTGGATATTGCCAACCCAGCCGCATCGTCCTTTGCCGAGTTAATACGTAGGCCGGATGACAGTCTCTGCATAGTCTCCTGTAACGGAGTCTGCGACCTTCTCAGATTTCTCTGAGCATTAAGTGACATAATATTAGTGTTAATTGAAAAACCTGCCATATTACACCTCCATGTATTGTTTGAACTTAGATAATCTATTATCTATCTTTGGTTGTCTACAACAACTCATCAACATAAATTCCCTCGTTAGTTTGTTTTTTTAAAGCCAGTTTAAATTAAACTGATTATGATGTTTGCAACTGTCATGCCAAAGAAGAATCACATAAATAAATTGAGCTAATCCCCTGTGTATAAAGGATACTTACATTGACTGCTATGTTAGCGCTATGTCACTACCGTCATGTATTTAAGGATGAGAGGGAAATATTTACTGTGACAGGAAAATTTTTCTTTGTTTTCAATCAGAGAAGGGGGAGCGTCTCTCCCCCTCAGACCTAATGCTGTTGACTTAAGCATCTATGTAACATTATAAATAACCACGCCTGACCCCGTAAACATTCTTACTCCCCATGTTTTTATATGAACCCTTTTCATATCAGGGCAATCGCATTTAAAAACTTGACGCATTGTTCGTTGACCTTAGGGATTGTCTGAACAAGGATTAAACGGATGGAAGGATTTGCAGGATATATATTCATAACCTTGATACATTTTATTCGTTTTGTTACCTAAATCCTGTCAACCCCTTAATCCGTTAAATCATGGTTCAGACAGTTTTTTCAAATGCGATTGCCCTGCTTTTCATATGGGTGCATAAGAAAGTCGTGGGAAATTATGTCATTCCTGCGAAAGCAGGAATCTATTAGCTTGTGGATTGCCGTGTCGAGCACGGCAATGACAGAACGACCCATAAGTTTCTTATGCACCCTTTTCATATTTACAATTGTAGCATTATGTTATAATTGAAATATGAGACAAACGATTATGCTTATTTTAGTAGCGGTATTGATGATGTTTGCTGATGCTACTATAGCACATGCTAAAGAACTGACCTTTACGCAGGAAGACAGGGAAAGGATTATCAGGCTCGAGATCAAAGTCGAAGAAGGCTAAAGGCTGTAAACCAGCGAATTGACGGGTTAGATAAGCGGATTGACAGCTTGGAATCCTCACTAGTAAAAGATTTGACCAGATGATGACGCTGATGCTCTAGGGATTTGGAACACTCTCTGGCGGTATGGGGCTTTTGATGGGGTTTGTGTTATGGGACAGACGTACAGCCCTTGCCCCTGCTATACGAAGAACTAAAGAGGTAGAAGAACAATCCGAGTTACTTGTTAAGGCACTCAAAGAAGTGGCCACAAAAAACCTGAGGTCAAAGATGCGCTTAAGCACGTAGGGCTGTTGTAACGATATGAGAGAGGAGAAAGGGTATGGACTTCAAACAGTTAAAGGATAACGTTAAGTCTCTATTAGTAAATAGGGAATATGACAACATAATCGAGCTGGCAAAGACAAACAAACGGATTATTAGCGTTCTGATTTCGTTTTCATACGAAAAGACCTCAGAGCTTACATGGAACTCAATACAGATGATTGGAAGGATAGTAGGTAATATGCCTTATGAGGAGGCCCGCAAGCAGGTCAGGAAGCTGTTATGGAACGCCACTGACGAGTCTGGTACAATACCGTGGACTGTACCGGAGATATTGGGTGAGATCATACGTGAAAACCCAACGCCATTTGAGGACATCGTCCCTATCCTGATTGGTTACTCGCACTCTGAGACAGAGGATAACATATTTCTGTCTGGTGTAGTCTATGCACTTGGCAGGATTGGTCAAAGACATCCAAAATACATAAGCAGTTATGCCGAGATCATTGTCAAGGACTCTTTAAGACACAAGGATCCAGAGGTATGTGCAAACGCCTGTATAGCAGTAAAACGATTAAACCTTACAGATATGGAGATTGATCAGTCCCGCCCGCTACGGTCGCTATGGGACGAGCTTAAGAAAAGAGACGATACAGCAACGGTCTTTTATGAGGATAAGGTTATGACCCTGACTATTTCGCAGCTTGTGGATTTATTAGAGAGGTATTCTGATGGATAAGCTGTTAATACGAGGAGGCCGGCCTTTAAGAGGGGAGGTACAGATAAGTGGTGCGAAGAACTCTGCCCTGCCCATCATGGCTGCCACTATACTATGCAATGGCGAGGCACACATTGAAAACATCCCAGATCTTAAAGACATAAGGACGATGTCAAAGATGCTTGAGATCCTGGGCGCATCAGTTGACTTTGAAGACAGCAGGCTTATTATAAACACACAGCATTTGACAAACAACGAGGCACCATATGAGTTGGTAAAGACGATGAGGGCCTCTGTGCTGACACTTGGTCCGCTGGTTGCCAGATTTGGGTACGCAAAGGTGTCATTGCCTGGAGGCTGCGCCATTGGAGAAAGGCCGATCAATCTGCATCTAATGGGTCTTGAAAAGATGGGCGCTGAGATAAGTCTGGCACAAGGTTATGTCATCGCACAGGTCAAAGAGCTAAGAGGAGCCAACATATTTTTTGACATCTCAACGGTAACTGGTACGGAGAATCTTATGATGGCTGCCGTATTTGCCAAGGGTAAGACAACTCTTGAAAATGCTGCCTGCGAGCCTGAGGTACGGGACCTTGCCGATTACTTAAACTCTATGGGGGCAAAGATCTATGGCGCTGGGACGCCGGTGATTGAGATTGAGGGAGTTGCAGGGCTTGTGCCTTCCCCGTACAGGATCATACCCGACAGGATAGAGACAGGCACCTTTATCGCCATAGCTGGTATTACGGCCGGTAACATACTCATTAAGGGCTGCAGAACTGATCATATTTCAGCCATAGTAGAAAAGATGAGAGAGACAGGGATCATTATAACAGAGGAGGCTCAAGGGCTAAGAGTCATGGCCCCCAAGTGGGGTGGCTTAAAATGCACAGATGTTAAGACGATGCCTTACCCTGGTTTTCCTACCGATATGCAGGCGCAATTCATTGCCATGATGGCAGTTGCCAATGGCACAAGCATAGTCAAGGAAACAATCTTTGAAAACAGGTTCATGCACGTGGCAGAGCTAAGACGTATGGGGGCAAACATCGAAACTGAGGACAACATTGCAACCGTGCGCGGGGTAGAGCGACTTGTTGGCGCTCCTGTTATGGCCACTGATTTGAGGGCAAGCGCCTCATTAGTTGTTGGCGCATTAGCTGCCGAGGGTGAAACGATAATTGACAGAATCTATCACTTGGATAGGGGTTACGAAAAAATCGAGGAGAAGATATCCAAGCTAGGGGCTGATGTACAGAGGGTTAAATAACCACAGTCTTTACACAACGCTAAACACCTCGTCAAGGAAAATGACCAGCTTTTCAAAATAGTCCTGCCAGCTAAGGATGAAGGTCCTGAGTCTTTTAATCTCTGCCTCTTTTGTGTCGAGGTGGTAATTGACCTTTACATCAATGGCTGGGATAGTCTTAAGCAGGCTGCTACTGCCGTGGTGACCATTGTCCTCACTATTTCCCTGCTCGTGGGCGGCAACATCCGTGACCTCAAGGGAGATAGTGCATGATACATCATCAAAATAGTAAACAAACTTTAGACCTGCCTCAGTCAGGCCGGAGCTAAAATTCATCCAGTGACCTTCCTTAATAAAGGTATTTTTCAAAAATAAGAGAGCTGCCTCCTGCGTTTCGTATGGATAGTGCCCTGTGAAGTTTATACCTGCGGCTAGGTAGTTAACGTGTGGTAGTACCTCTATGTATCTAAGGGCAATACCAGGTATCTGAGAGTCGTAAGGAATCCTTACTTTATCCTCGTCTATGAACTGGAGCCTTTCATACTCGGCAACGATTGAGAGGCCTTCACGGTAGACTACGTGTGAAGCTGCTGATGTGCATAGGACATCCTTAGGTGTCAAACGTCCCTTTACTATCTCATTGTGTCTTAAAAAGTCTGGGTTTAAGATAGAGGGGTTATGCCGTTTGCCAAGAATTACTATTGAATATGACGTCAAATCAACCTTCATAACTCTTCATCCCCTCCTCTTGTTGCTGCCTGCCCTATGTGCTCATCCCAGTAGAAGAACGCGCCCAGGAGGAGTCGAACCCCCAACCTTCGGATCCGTAGTCCGACACTCTGTCCAATTGAGCCATGGGCGCATGTTTTATAATACCGGTTTAGGGGGCATGTTGTCAATTGAAATTTAAAGAGGGGTGCATAAGAAAGTCGTGTTTTTTTTCAAAGAAGAGGAGGCTCTGCCTCCCCTCAGACCTAATGCTGTTGACTTAAGGATATAAAGATGCAAAAAAATAGAGAGGGCTTTGCCCTCCCTAGACCCTCCCACAAGGGGACTCGTCCCCTTGACCCCGTAAATGTCAGGCGTGGCTGCTAAAGATGTTACTTGCTATACATCAAGAATGCTTAAGTCAACAGCATTACCCCTCAGACCCCTCCGCAAGGGGACAGTCTCCTTGACCCAATTAAACTCCCCATGAATTTTATATGCACCCTTAAATAGGGATCCCTTTGGAGATTCAACCATTAATCACAAGTATCTCTGGTTTGACCTTCCTGAGAAATGATACACAGAACGTTGTTACTATCCCCTCTATAACCATAATAGGTGTGTGACCGATGAACATCACCTTTGCTACAGTATAAAACTCTTTTGTTGTTAAAAAGAGGCATGTTGTAAGCAGCAAGCAGGCAAACAGTATTCCGCATACACCTGCCGCAAAAGCTGCTGCCAGGGCTATATAGTTATTGCCACGCTTTATCAACGGGTTAAACAGATAATACACGGCAACGGCAGGAACAGCCATAGTTAATGTATTAGCCCCAAGTGTTGTAAACCCGCCAAATTGAAACAGCAATGCCTGTAGCGTTATCGCCACAAAAATGGATGGAAAGGCCATCCATCCCATCAGCAGCCCCACCAAACCGTTCAATATAAGATGAGCGCTGGCTGGTCCCACTGGTATGTGCACAAGAGAGATAACGAAAAACGCCGACGTTAAAACTGCAACCTCAGGTATCTTATGAACCTGCATCTTTCGTAATCCGATAGCAACACCGGAAGCAGTTAGCACGGCGGAGGATAACAGTACAGGGCCAGACAGGATACCTTCTGATATATGCATACTATTCGTCTCCTATTTAGCCTTAATCAGAAATAAAACGATAATGTAGCGATTGCCCTTACTTTTTCAAGACCTTCAGAACCTTGTTGTTGCTGCCCTTCATTTAATGATTTTGCAAGTGGAAACTTGAGCATAATCCCTACGTTGGCATTGTTTACCTTTGGGATGGCAAACCTCATACCAGGTGAAATATACAGGATGTCTCCACCGCTTGCCAGAGCCTTTTGCCCCCCTTCTTCGTCTTTCTGTAGTTTGAGAAAATTGAACTCCAGGACGCCGTCTATCTTTGAAACAACGCCCTCCGGTTTTCCATACAGTTCATATATAGCGGCAAGGTCGATCCTCAACTCGTTTCCAAACTTAAAACCGGCGCTCTTGGTAAAGATATCATATGTGGTGCTGGCGGTCATACTTAGTGCCTCAGCAACTTGCCTTGAGACGGCAGCTCCGATAGAGAATGACGGACTTCTAAAGCCTGGCTGCATATCCCTGGCGATCTCTTCTGCAAGCTGCTTATGGCTCTCACCCGTAGGAAGTGTAACCCCGCCGATTAAGGCAATATAGGTTCTCTTGTTACCCTCAAGTGTAACTGCGGTGTCCTCATGAGAATTTAACCTCAAACCGTTATTGGGTTCATAGTTAAATCCTAACGTGGTAGAGAGTTTTAGGTCGCCAAACCCCCTGTTGGAGCCAAGCGTATCCTGTCTCTTTATGGCGTATGGCATAAACAGGCTTGTCGTTAAATAAGGTGTTACTCCATAAGATAACCCAAGATTGTAAAAGGTGTAGGAGTCTTTGTTCATAGGTTCTTCAAACTGAAACTTTTTAAACTCAACCTGTTCAACTCTCGTAGAGACAACAAATCCACCCTCAGGGAGGGTCAGAGGAGAGCTGGTCTCTATCGGACTACCAGGTCCAAGGGCAAGGCTGACACCCCCATGATGAGCCTCAACTATGGTAGGTAATAAAACCACAGATACTAATAACGCAATAATTAAAGACTTGTTCATTCCTTTTCTCCATTTCTGTTTTTGTTTGCCAAAAACCTTTGGGTTTTCTTCGTTTTCAGTATGAGATATGCGCCAAACATCCCGATAATAAGACTTATTCCTACAAATAATTTTATAAGCGTTGCGCTGAGGGTTTCAACAAATGGCTTGTTGAAGGATTTGAGATTGAGGGCGTCGTCAACCTTGACCTCGATTGTTGCTCCATGCAATCCGTGTGTCGACTCACCACGCACCTTTATTACCCATATTCCTGTCCTATTAGGGAAAAAGCAGACAAATCCGTTCTTATCAGTCCTTCCTGTCTGGTGAGGCAGGGTATCGCCTGGGCCAAACAACTCGTATTCGGCATAGTTAACTGGGTCAGAAGCTGTATAAGATATCTTTGCAGAGATCCCTCTTTGCAAAACATCGTAGTGTACCGCATGAGCCTGCACATAAGAAACAGGCAGGAGGCTCAAAGCGGTCGTCAGGATAGCATAAACATGAAAGACTCTCACATTGATGGCTATCATTTGGCAAACTTAAACGTAAGCGTTGAAGTAAGGTTTAAGTAATCAGCATCTGGGTCATTGTTGAGCTTTTCCTTGTAACTGACCGAGATCATCATAAGTTCTTTTGTGAGTTTGATACTCGCAAATCCGTTGCCATCTGTTTCAGCTAATTTTTCATGTGATTTACCTTCCAGCGTCGTTGCTGCAACCGGTTTGCCATCATATACTACCTTAAGTGGTAAAATGTCGCCTGGTTTCATCTTAAACGGATCATCAAGCAGGATGATATCGAGTCTCGACTCCGTTAAAGGCCTTTGAGCTAAATCACTCCATACAAGTATAGATTTAGTGTAAAACAAAGAGCGGTTGGACTCCACTACCCTGCTTGCCTTTCTCTTAGGCTGATTGCGCCAACCATAGATTGTCTTTGACCAGTAACCGTTGTCTACTTCAACAAACAGCACTGAAGGACGTTCCTTTGTCTTTATCGTCAAGGCATTTTCCTTAATCTCCTTAATAACTGCTAACTCTACACCTGCAATGCCAAAGGCCTTTAAGGTTTTTACTTTGGTAGGATCAAATTCCATTCTACTGTCCCCATGTCCGAAGACTAACGAGAAATCGAAACCACCACCTTCAATCCAGAAATCGTGTGCATAGAGCACGGTAGCATAAGATAATACGAAAACAGCTAAAAGCTCAAACTTAAGAGCACTTTTTTTCATAACCCCTCCTTAAATAAAAAAAAAGCCGTGAAAGCCTACCTTCTGGTAGAAGCCATCACGGCTACAATCTATAAATTAAGACACATAACTAAAACCTGAGATTCATTCTCAGGATTAAACTGTTTAAGGCTATCATTACACGTATTGGTAAGTCAAGCGTAATATTTTAAGGGTGTATAATGTTTAATGGGTTTATAGGAAATAGAAGGGAGGGCTTTGCCTGCTGACGCAGGGGTTTGCAACCCCCTCCCTCAGACCTGCCCACAAGGGGATCAGTCCCGTTGACCACATTATATATTTCATATGAAAGTCTAAAAACATCCTACATAATCAATGACTTTCATTGCTTGTTGTGTCCGTAAGGCCATGTTGGTTCTTATGCATCCATATTAAAATGTCTTGGTTAAAGAGATCAGGTAGTCTTTCAAGATAGAGGCAAACTCTGGACGTTTTAAGGACAGGTTTATTGTGGCCTGCAGGAAACCAAACTTATCGCCGGCGTCATATCGTTTGCCCTTAAAAAGATATCCATAGATATCCCGCTTTTCAAGTAAAAGGCTAAGGGCGTCTGTTAATTGGTACTCACCGCCAGAGCCAGGCTGGATGTTTTCTAGAACGTCAAAAATATCGTTTGTAAGTATGTATCTGCCTATGACTGCATAGTTAGACGGGGAATCTTCCATCTTGGGCTTTTCTACAAGACTCTTAATTTTAATGATGACATCACTAACATGATCGCCATCTATTATACCGTACTTGGATACGTCCTTTTTGGGTACCTCCTGTAGGGCAATCACTGGAGAACGATACTGTTGATATATCTTTATCATGTCGCTGAGCAATGTCTCATCTGGGTCTATTATGTCATCCCCCAATAGCACGGCAAATGCCTCATCCTTGACAAAGGGCTTTGAACACAGGATTGCATGTCCAAGTCCAAGAGGTTTGCTCTGTCTAATAAAGGCGAAACTCGAATTACTATGCTGGTTGATCTCATCTAAAAGGGTGTGCAGTCCCTTTTGTTTAAGGGTCTCCTCAAGCTCAAATGAGTAGTCAAAGTGATCCTCAATCGCCCTTTTATTCTTGCCAGTGATGATTATAAATTCGTCGATCCCATACCTCTCACACTCCTCCACAGAGTACTGAATAAGAGGCTTATCCACAATAGGCAGCATCTCTTTTGGAGATGCCTTAGTTACCGGCAAAAACCGCGTACCTAACCCAGCAGCCGGCAGTATAGCTTTCTTAATCATCGAGGAATTATAACACATAGGATGCTGTTTGTAAAGGATGCATAAGAAACTAATTGGAACAAAGATATATTTAACGCAAAGGGACTGGATACATTGCTGATGGGTAATGTTGCTACCTTAAGCATTATACAATACATCCAGGTAATATCTTAAAGGCAACCACGATAGACATTTACGGGGTCAAGTGGACGAGTCCCCTTGTGGGAGGGGCTAGGGAGGGCGAAACCCTCCCTATTCCACCTCTCGCTGTATTTCTAAGGATTAGACCCCTTGTTTGATGATCCTGTTTTTGCCTTCGAGCTTATTGATTGCGTTTATATAGGCCTTAGCCGAGGCCACGATGATGTCCGTATCTGAGCCAGACCCTCTTACTGTCCTGCCGTCTTCCTCAAGCGTAACAACTACCTCGCCAAGAGCGTCCGTGCCGCCTGTGATACCCTTGACCTCATATTTGAGCAACTGGCTCTTGGTCTTAGTAAGCTCTGCTATTGCATTATAGGTGGCATCGACTGGACCGTCACCTGCGCCCTCAGTCTTGAGTTCCTCACCGCGCTTAGAAATAGATATCTTTGCTAGTGGAGCATCCTCGGTGCCACTTGTGACCTTGAGATAAACAAGACGGTAGATATCGTCTGTCTTTGACATCTCCTCTGTTATCAGTGCCTCAATATCCTCGTCAAAGACGTGTTTTTTCTGGTCTGACAGGGCCTTGAACTTTTCAAAAGCATGGTTTACCTCATCCTCGGTCAAGGTGTAGCCCAACTGCTTCAGTCTATCCTTAAAGGCGTGCCTGCCAGAGTGCTTACCCAATATTAGCTTGCTTCCTGGGATACCGACCTCCTCAGGTTTGAGTATCTCATACGTAGAACGTTCCTTCAAAAAACCGTCTTGATGTATCCCTGACTCATGCGCAAAGGCATTGTCACCTACGATTGCCTTATTGGGCTGCACCTTCATGCCTGTTATCTGAGAGACCTTCCTGCTTGTCTTGTATATCTCCGTGGTTACAATACCCGTGTCGGCCATAAAGAGCTTTGGCCGCGTCTTAAGGGCCATAACGATCTCCTCTAACGAGGCATTGCCCGCCCTCTCACCGATGCCGTTAATGGTACACTCAACCTGTCCTGCCCCTTTATAAATGGCAGCCAGTGAGTTGGCCACGGCCAGGCCTAGATCGTTGTGACAATGCACAGAGACAACACACTTGTCTATGTTGGGTACCTTGTTCATCAGGTACTCTATAAGCTCGCTATACTCAAGGGGTACTGTATAGCCAACCGTATCAGGTATGTTGACCGTGGTGGCGCCTGCCTTTATTACCTCTTCTGTGACCCTGCAGAGGAAATCCCAGTCAGAACGGGTGGCGTCCTCGGCTGAGAACTCCACATCATCTGTATACTGACGTGCGTGTCTTACTGATTTTACAGCCGTCTCCAGCACCTCTTCCCTGGTCATCTTCAGCTTGAACTTGAGGTGTATGTCAGATGTGGCTATAACGATGTGAATTCGACCTCTCTTAGCGTTTCTTATAGCCTCTGCAACCCTGTCTATGTCCTCAACGCGTGCCCTGGCAAGTCCTGCCACAGTAACAGTATCAAGCTCCTCAGAGATCCTCTTAACCGCCTCGAAATCTCCTATAGAAGTTATGGGGAAACCTGCCTCTATAACATCTACCTTGAGTCGCGCAAGCTGCCTGGCAATCTGTAGTTTCTCCTCCACGTTCATGGTTGCCCCCGGGGACTGCTCACCGTCCCTCAAGGTAGTATCAAAGACCTTGATAAGCCTCATCGTCTGTAATCACCTTCCTTCTTCCCTAATGAGATTCTTTTTTATGCTCTGCCTTCTGCTCCACGCCTATAACACCTGCTGGTTCAACGATAACACCCTTCTTTCTTCGGGCATAAAGCAGGTAGCTATTCTCTATTATACCAACCAACATGTAAAGAAAAGCAAACACGAATAACATAATCGGCGGGTCTATCATAATAATGATGACCATCAGTATCAGCAGCACGAGAAATGGAAAAGGCTTTCTTTTCTTTATGTCAAACTCCTTTAGCCCATGAAATCTCAACGTGCTTATCATAAATATCGACAACACTACCGACAGGACGATAATAAAGAGACTGTTTACAGGCATTCCTTCAAAGTGATTTTCATGGAAGATAACAAACGTTGCCAGTATCGTGGCAGCGGCTGGTATCGGCATTCCTGTGAAATATTTTTTTTCGGTTGAGACCATCTGGACGTTGTATCGAGCCAATCTAAGAGCCCCGCAACAGACGTAAAGAAAGGCCACGCCCCAACCGATCCTGCCGGCAGGTCTTAACGCCCAGGCATAGGTCATAATGGCTGGCGCTACGCCAAAGGCCACCAGGTCAGACAGAGAATCGAGTTCTATACCGAACCTTGATGTACTATTTGTCATCCTGGCCACCCAGCCATCCATGCCGTCGAATATGTTTGCAATGATAATTGCCCATCCGGCTTCAACATAACTACCCTTTAAAGAGGCCACAATCGAGAAGAATCCAAAACCCATCCCACCAAGTGTAAGCCCGTTTGGTAAAATGTAAACCCCTCTTTTCATAACTCCCTCCCATCTAACCCTGTTGTTATACGACCTTGCATTGTCCCTGCTATGGATTGATCAGTGCCCCATCTGCCAATCACAGTCTCACCTGCCAGTACCTTATCACCCACTTTTGCCGTTATCTGAGCGCCTAACGGTAAATACAGGTCAACCCTTGAGCTGAACTTAATTATCCCAAACCGTTGCCCTTTCTTGAGGGCGTCTCCAGGTTTGACACGACATACTGCCCTTCTTGCAACAGAGCCTGCCACCTGTCTTACGAGTATGTCCCCCATATCAGTTGACATAACCATAGCGATGTTTTCGTTGTTACCGGAGGCCTCATCCAGATACGCCTTGTGAAAACTTCCCTTTGTGTACTTTACGCTCACGACGGTGCCATCAAAAGGTGCCCTGTTTACATGCACGTTTAGAGGCGACATAAATATACTGAACTTCTGCACATCCTTCTTCAAAAAGTCCTTCTCGAAGGTGTTCTTAATCAGAATGACCTTGCCATCAGCAGGCGATATTATTGCATCGCTCTGATCAGGGATGACCCTTTCAGGGTCTCGAAAGAAAAAAAACATGAAAAATAGCAAACTTATAGGTATTATGGTTATCCAGTTTTTTGTAAACATAAACACAGCTATTATCAGTGCTGAGGCAGCAATAAAAAATGGTATTCCTTCTGGAGCAAATCTCATAATCCACAAACCCCTTACTTGTATTATTAAAAATATTTTATATAATTTATGATATTATATAAAGTGCAATTATACCATACTAAAGTTGATTTTAAATACTAAAAAAAAGGGGAATAATAAATGCGGTATTCAAAGACGTTAATACCAACCTTAAAGGAAATGCCCTCAGATGCTGAGGCTATAAGCCATATCCTGCTTCTCAGAGGGGGTTATGTGAGGCAGTTGGCCTCTGGCCTATACATATATTTACCGCTATTCTGGCGTGTCTTGGAGAAGATCAACAATATATTGAGGCATGAGCTAAATCGCATAGGTGCTCAGGAGATCTCGATGCCTGTGCTTAATCCTGCTGAGGTATGGCAAAAAACCGGCAGGTGGAACGACATAAAGGAAGAGATGTTCCGGTTAAAGGACCGCACAGGCCGCGACATGTGTCTGGCCATGACCCACGAGGAGATCATGACGTGGCTGGCGGCAAGGGAGCTCAAATCCTACAGGGACCTACCTCAGGTGTGGTATCAGATACAGACAAAGGTACGAGATGAGGCCAGGCCTAAGAGCGGGGTACTAAGGACCAGGGAATTCATTATGAAGGACAGTTACAGCTTCGATGTCGATGAGGAAGGGCTACAGAAAAACTATGACCTGCACATAGAGGCATACGACAGGATATTTAAAAGATGCGGTATAACCTTCTACCGGGTTGAGTCTGATCCTGGCATGATGGGAGGGAGTTCAGCTCATGAGTACATGGCTCCAAGCCTGGCCGGTGAGGATGAGGTGGCTTTATGCGGTTACTGCGGCTATGCGGCAAACGTGGAGTTGGCAGCATCAGTCCCCAAGGAGTATCAGTATGAGGAGACAGCCTTGGAAGAGGTCTTTACGCCCCAAAAGAGGACAGTTGAGGAGGTATCTGGCCACTTACAGATAGGTGCTGATAACTTTATCAAGAATCTGCTTCTCATAAGCGACGGAGGCCCTGTATTAGCCGTGATCCGTGGCGATCAGGCACTGCATGAAAAGAAGGTCTCACGTATAATTGGCCCATTTAGACCTGCCCACAGGGAGGAGGTAGCAAGCATCCTCGGTGTGGAGGCCGGGTTTATTGGCCCTATGGGGCACAAGGTTCGTATAATCGCTGACAATGTCCTAATGACAGGTGTTTACGTAAGCGGCGCCAACAAGACGGACTATCACGTCAAGGGCATCCGTCCCGACGTTGACTTTCAGGCTCAGTGGTACGACATCCACACGGTAAGGTCAGGAGACGGCTGTCCTCGGTGCGGCAATCCATTGAGGATAGAGCAGGTCATAGAGATAGGAAACATATTCAAGCTCGGCACCAAGTACTCGGTACCGTTAAACGCAGTTTATCTGAACAAGGATGGTGTTGAGGTTCCTATCGTTATGGGAAGCTACGGGATAGGCCCAGCACGTATAGCAGCAGCGGCCATTGAGCAGCACCATGACGTAAACGGTATCGTGTGGCCTGATAGCATTGCCCCTTTTGCGGTTGAACTCATCCCGCTTAACGTTAAAGACGAACTGACCTTAAGCGTTACCGAGAGGTTATACAGCGAGCTATCAAACAAGTCGATTGAGGTGCTCCTTGACGACAGGGACGAAAGGGCTGGCGTAAAGTTCAAGGACGCCGATCTGCTCGGTATACCATATCAGGTTATTCTTGGCCCCAAGAGCTTAAAAGAAGGCTTTGTTGAGGTAAAAAGGCGTAAGACCGGTAAAACGGAGCGATACACAATAGACAACCTAATCAGCAATCCCCCCTTTTAGCTGCATTATTGGATTGAAGGCTGGCTCGTATCCTCTTAAAAAAGCATTGTAGACTTATTTTTATAGTTTCGAGAGACTATGGATTCCCTCTTATACGCATATGCGTCAACTTAAGGATAATGCTGCCAGAGTATCCATATAGTTGGCTCTATTCTTTCGTTTTTCATAACAACAATGTTTAGTGAATTGTTGTATGATTAAATCGAGAAGCCCGTCTAAATGTGTAAACGATCTCATAGCAAAAATGTATAATGTATAAACAAACGAATTGTGCTGCTTTCAGTATACTGAGATGTTTTCCTGTCTTGTCAAATATATAACGGTGTAGGGCGCATAAGAACCCGATGGGAACAAAAACATACTTTAATGGGGTCAAGGGGACCAGTCCCCTTGCGGAGGGGTCTGAGTGGAGGGGTTGCGAACCCCTGCGGCAACAGACAGAGCATCCCCTTCTTTGACAAAACCCACGACTTTATTATGCACCCCCCCTTTACAAAACATGAAATACTTAGTTAAACTTAATGCTGAGGACGGTATGCAAGACATATTGAGTTATCAAAAGATATGTACCCTTGAGTATAAGAGATACAGGTTATTCATATTATGCGTGTAACGGGGTAGTGAAGTCTAAAGTATTTGGTGAGCGTGAGATTGATATTACTTAGATATTCGGTTGACATGAAGCATTGTTTTATCCTTGTATATCTGATGTGCTCTATACTGTTATCTGTAGTTGAGGCCAAGGGTGAGATCGTTGTAAGCGACTATGAGGCACAGTTTACCGTTGTACCAAACGAATCGGGGAGATTTGAAGATGTCGCCGTTACCTTAAAGATCACCTATGAAACCACTAATCAAAGACTCAGTAATGGGTTTAAGTTTGTAGGTAAAGACAAGATTGAGAAGGTTAGCGTCTGGGATGAAAGCGGTGAAATCCCATTTAAGATCGAAGAACTCGTTGAACGTAAGATCAGCTTTAATTTTGCCTCTGTTAGCACAGGCAGCAAGGTCGTTATCATTAACTTCCTGATTGTCAACGCTATAAAGGAGAAGTTATTCACAAGTCATTTCGATGCCACATGGGTTGGAAACTGGTCTATACTTGTAAAAAACGCCCTCTACAGCTTTACATTTCCAGCTAGCTACAGTTATCAAAGCGTTACCACCAACTTCCCTTCCTATACAGAGACCAACGCCTCCGGTAGAAAGGTAATTATAATCTACCAGGCTCCATTAACTACCAGGCATTTCAGATTAGAGGTCAGCCCTGCAATCAATGGATACAAGTTTATATTTTTTATTATATGGGGCGTAGCCTCATTGTACATTGTTCTAATCAGCATAATCAAGCGAATTAGAATGCCAGCAGCACAAATCTCAGATCCACAACAACCAACGGCAGCCGAGGCTGCGTATCTTAAGAAGGGATTTATACATGCCGTATGCGTAACAGTCTTTGATCTGATACAACGCGGGTTCATCCAGAGGATAGACAATCATTACATACAATCCACAAAACCAAACAACACGATCAATAACCATGAGTATATTATTATGGCATTCTTTAGACAATCTGCAACCCTAAAAGGCTTCTTTAAGAACAAACACGCTAAAGAACAATTTAAACGGGAAATTCTTGACTCACTGACAAAAAAGGGGTGCTTTGTTAGCAACTACGACAAGCAATCTGTCTTTTCTACAGTGATTTTTAACTGCATCCTGGTCGCTGTTGTGCTCGTAGCGTCAGGTAACTACTTTGGGATTGGTGCCAAATATATCGCACAGTCCCTCATAATTTCTGTAGTCTGCACAATATGGGCAATAATATTCTTGCTTTCTCACACAAAATCAAAAAGAGCAAAGGAAATCTTATCTACAATAGAACAAACCGTAAAAAGGGATAGCTTGATAATAACAAACGACCCGCAATACAACCCTATGTTAAGCTATGCTGTTGCCATTATTGGGATGCCTATACTGTTAGGCACGGTGTATGACACATTCCTTGATACCGTATCCTACGCACGCGCCTTTCACCCTGGCGGAAGTACGGCGTGCAGCTCATGTGGCAGTTCGTCCTCTGGCGGTGATGGCGGTGGCAGCGATGGTGGTGGTGGCGATGGCGGCGGCGGAGGGTGCGGAGGATGCGGGGGCGGCGGTGGTGATTAGATCGTGCTTAGGATATCCGGCTTTGATGAGTATTTCTACCTCCAATGGCATATAAATAGTCAGTGCAACTTACGCTGCGCCCACTGCTACGCACAGCAGGCCAACCCCCATCTTGGTGTGGAAGAGCTTTTCTTGATCCTTGACAAGTACGTCGCTTTTCTCAAAAAAAAGGGAATAAAGGGCAGGATCCAATTCTCAGGCGGTGAACCATTTCTATCAAAAGAACTGTTTCCATTACTTATGCAAGCAAAAAATAAAAACATCCCAACCAGAGTACTCTCCAATGGGACTCTAATCACCGTACAGGTCGCTTTTGAACTGGTCAAAACAGGTTGCCGCACCGTCCAGATATCCCTAGATGGCGATATTTCAGTGCATAATGACATCAGGGGGGATAAGGCCTTTGAAAGGGCGTTAGAAGGAGCCATACATCTTAGAAACAACAATATAAAGGTTACATTTCAGATGACAGTATCACGTCGAAATCACCTGTCGCTTAAGCCCGTTTACGACATCTCAAGGCAATATGCCAACAGGTTCTCCCTATCGAGATTCGTCCCGATAGGGTATGGTATTCAGATGAGTAACGATGTCCTGTCGGCAAAAGAAATGCGCGGGGTCTTTAAGACCTTCACTAAACTGAAATCGGGCAATCAAATAGACACTCCGATGCGCGACCCCCTCTGGCATCCATTTTTCAACAGATGCAATCCCCATCTTCTTAGCGGTTGTTCTATAGGTTACAACGGCATTTGTATCGACAGCGACGGAACGGTCTACCCGTGCAGGCGTCTGCCGATACCATTAGGAAACATCCTGACTCAGGACTTAGATGTTATCTACAATTCAAAAGTGCTCAACCAGTTGAGAGACAGAGACCTGCTCAAAGGCAAGTGTGGTAAGTGCCGCCTGAGGTGGCAATGCGGCGGCTGCAGAGCTATAGCATATGCGGTAAATAACGACTACCTGCACGAAGACCCTCAGTGCTTTTTTTAGGTTGGCAGGCATGATGAAGTTGGGGAGCGCTACAATATAATGGAAGGCTTTGCCTACTAACGCAGGGGTTCACAACCCCCTCCCTCAGGCCCACCCACAAGGGAACTCGTCCACTTGGCCCCGTAAATGTCAGGCGTGGTTGCTTAAGCTGTTAGCTGATTTGGCGTACCTTAGTCTTTCACTTTCCTTTAATTCGTTAAGCAATTAAGCAATATGTAACTTGTTTTTTTAATCTAAGACATGATAACTTACTGCTAATGTGTGACGATTATATATACGACGTGTTTATAAGTTACAGGAATCGTGTTCCGTTAATTTGTGGGTGAAAAACCACTTTCACAAGTTGCTAGAGTGGTGGTTAAAAGAGAACTTGTCTTATATGCCGAAATTTTTTTTGACAAGGGATGAGTATAGGAGATGATTGGTCTGAAGAAATTAAAATAGCATTGAAGCACTCACGTTGTTTAGTTGCAGTATTGTCAACTCAGTATTTCAATTCTTCCTGGTGTGTATCTGAGTGGAAAAGCATGGAAGAACGTGAAAGTCGATTAGGTTGTAAAACTATTTACCCTGTAACGTTTTTTGATGGTGAAAAGTTTCCTTTGTACGCTAAACGAAGATTCCCAAAAGATTTAAGTAAATGGAATCTTCCTGAGGATCATTACAACACAACAGTAGAATACTTAGAATTTCAAAGAGAAATGAAAATAATTACAGAAGAATTAGCAATAAAAATCGAATCGGTGCCTCCGTGGCGACCTGACTTTCCAATCTTGGAAGTACCAGAAGAGCCAGAAACCAAATCGACTATGCCGGCGTTTAGATGAGCAAAGGTCTTGTAACAACGTTTTATTGGTTCCTTCTTACTTCAAGTGTGTTACTCAACTTAAGGTTAGCGACCAACTGGAGCTGAGGTTACAATCTATACAACCTTATCCTTTATAGGCTTTCCGGTAGTCCTGTAAAGGTAGTGATACTAGTTCATGGGCTAACTAGGGAAGCATTATAATGATGGATAAAATACCATACTGCTCCAATGTGGTTCTCTTTTTTTTTGTAAAAAGAAAGAGCTTTTCTGACTAATCTGGATATTCTTTGTCTCATTGTACAATTAAATCTTTCGATGTGGCTTGTTTTTCCACTTTCTTTTCCAACAGGACGATGTCTTTTTGATGGAATAATTCCTGCGTATGCCGTCCAAAAATCTGTATAACATACGGCGCATTGCCTATAAACAGGAGGAAGCTAATTCCATAATCCCTTAGCTCCTTCTATGTCACGGCTCCCTACAAAAGCACCAACCACTTTGCCAGAATCATCATCTAATGCTAACCAAATCCATTGTTTATTCTCCTTATTTCTGACATAATACCACATTTCATCACATTGGATTGTTAGACGTCCCTTTTCTTTTTTTTTTACATCTATATATTGAGGCACTGTATCATGTTTTTGGTTCACATAATCTTGAAGGCAATGTTCAGAGACACCAGTAACACGTACAATTGCAGCTAATGCCATCCTCTCTAATAACAATTTATCAATTAATCTCTCGTTTCTTGTGATATTATGATGTTTTGTGGATTTTCTACAAATTGTCTGCCGCACTCTTTAAACATAATTTTTTGTTTTCCGTTGTGAATGCTGCCATTTTTAACAATTTCCTTTGAACCACATTGTATGCAAGTCATAAATACAGTCTCCTTAAAATAAATTCTCAATGTATTATAGCACTGCGGTAACTTCAAATAACACCAAAGCATGTAAACCGTTTATTTTGCCATGTTCTATTTCTAAACTGTCGTTGTAGGGATACAGTCTCCTTAAAATAAATCCTCAATGTATTAGAGCAAATCACAGCGATTCTCACTGATAATGAATGTAACTTATTGATATATAAGCAATATACTATAAAAATACAGCAAAATCCTTATAAAAAGCCATTCTGCAAATTCAGTGAGATTTGCTGAGCAAATCAGCCATTAAGAACAAAAATAGCGCCATCACTACTTCTGCAGGACTACCAATTTAAAATACTTAGAGAGATGCAGGATATAGGTCTTCTGTGTGTACAGGGTTCTTATGGGTTGATGCGCCTGATTCAAGGGGAGCATGAGCCCCCCTTATTCTATTCGCTTCTTTATTTGGTGATTTTGCGGATGCCTATTTTTGCGTGACACTGGTTGCAAAAATTATCTGGTTCTGAGTGGCATCCTAGACACGTCTTTATGTTATCTTCTCCATTTATGATGACGTTGTCGTGTGTTGTCCTCCATTTTTCGAGATCCTTATGATTGTCTGGTGGTGGTATTGCAGAGTCTACGGATAGATTGAGTTGATCTCTGAGCGGTTTACCGGCAGTATCTGTAAAGACGTGCTTTACTCCGACGTAGTCGTGACACTTGTTACAGAACTTATTGGGTTCACTGTGGCAGGTTAGACATCCTTCGGCTGAGACCTTTCCGGATCTGATCAGGTTCATGTGATTACCCCTGAACTTGTCAATTGGAAGGTGAAACCAGGGCATCACGTCCACGCCGGCAGGAACCTGTAGAGCAAGTTCACCGTGTCCGTCAGGTGAAGGTTTCTCTACGTTACAACTGAATATCAATACGCAACACAGAACAGTCAACAGCGAGAGTATCTTAAATTGGCCATTATTCATGATTATATACCCTCCTTTGCACCAAGTACAATTGCTCTACCAACGAGCTGATGTATACCGCCGACTTCTTCCATTGGAAATCCGTACGTTGGTAACATCTTAGACATTTGCGCCTTACATATTGCACATATAAGGGCGAGGAAGTTGACACCGTTATTTTTCTTGACATAGTGATAGGCCTGCATCCTTGGCATAGCGCCCTTAACCCTTGTAGCAAGCATGTCGTCACCTAGGAGTCCCTGTCCGGCGCCACAACAGAAGGTTCGTTCTCTGATGGTGTGTTCGGGCATATCGACAAACTTGTCACAGACGCCCTTTATAACGCCTCGTGGTATCTCAAACTGGCCGAACTCTGTACCGCCCATCTCTAATCCTCTGGCAACCTGGCAGGAGTCGTGCATAGTTACCGTGAATTCCTCATTAGCAGACTTGTCTATCTTTAAGGCGCCACGCTTTATGAGGTCTAACGTAAATTCACATATGTGCTGAGGTCTTGGGTATTTTGGGTCCAGATAATCGAATGGACCAAACATCGTGTTACTATAGGAGGACAGCACGCGCCACATGTGTCCGCACTCGCCGCCGATCACCCTTTTGACTTTTAGCTCTCGGGCAGCGTCCCATATCCTCTTGTTTATCTTTTTCATGTGCTCGTAGTTGTGGATGAACAGGCCGAAGTTACCGCCCTCCGAGGCATGCGTGCTCATAGTCCAGCTTATGCCGGCCTGATGAAACACCTTTGCGTAGCCGTATAGGGACTCTATGTGAGGGGAGGCAAAGAAGTCTGCCGATGGTGTAACAAACAGAACATCAGCGCCCTCCTCATCAATCGGTATCCTTATGTCCTCTACTCCTGTGGTCTCTATGAGTTCGTCCTGGACAAACTCCAAAGCGTTTACGATAGCATTTTGTTGCATACCGAGGTTGTTACCAATCACCTGAGCCTTGTCTATGATCTCGTGTAGATACTTCTGCACAAGGCCCACGCTGTTGAGTATCTCGCGTGCTGCCATTGTGATCTCTGCAGTGTCTATGCCGTAGGGGCAGAACACCGAGCATCTGCGGCACTCAGAACACTGATAAAAGTATGTATACCACATGGCCAAGAGTTCCTCTGAGAGTTCTTCACCGTTGACAAACTTACTGCCAAACAGTCTGCCCTGTACGGTAAAGTAACGTCTGTACACACGTCTCATCAGTTCCTGTCGTGCTACTGGCATATTGAGAGGGTCGCCCGTGCCTAAGTAATAGTGGCACTTATCGGTGCATGCACCGCATCTTACGCATATATCTAAAAACAGCTTAACTGATCTGTATTTTTTAAGTATTTCATCCATTTTTGCAAGAAATACCTCTTTCCAGTCGGGCCGCAGGCCGTTTTCAGGATAACCGAGCCTTGCCAAGACCTCCTTGGATGTCAAGAGCTGAGGTTTTACCATAACCAAGGCATCAGGGGTTAGCTTTGGTACCTCTATATCACCGGTCAATTCGACAGGATAATATTTGATCTTTTCAAACTTAATATACTCCTGAATTATTTCATTTGGTTCTCTATCTGCTCCACTGTGGTGTTTTGTATCTGGAGCTTTTTCTTCAGCCATTGTCTCCTCCTATCCCTTATCCCAGGGGTTTATATATCTAACACTTCTTGGATTATTTACCATGTTTCTGGTTGGGCTAAAGAAGTAGCCAACTGAGTGAACTAGCTTGCTGAAGGGGAAGTATATGAGCAATAGACACACTAGTCCCAGGTGTGTTACGAACATGAAGCAGGTTGGTGCATGTGCTGGCTCCATTGTCAGAAGCTTTAAAGGTGTTGTTGGGCTCATCAGTTCCATAATAAAGGCCTTTACAGCCGTTACATCCGGTCTGAATGGTTCGTGCCGCAGCATAATACCGGTAACTACTATCGCCATAATCAAGAAGAGTACGAAGTAATCTGCTAATAATGTTACATATCTAACTCTCTCTTCTAAAAATCTCCTTACGACGAGTACTATCATTGAAAGCAGCATCACTATCCCAATGAGCAGGGACACCTTATTAAACATAGTAACAATCCCGGGAACCGGATATATGAAGTACCTCAAATGCCTTATTAGTAAAAGCAAAAAGGTGAAGTGAAACAACCAGCCAGCGACAAACAACAGTTTTGTTCCCTTGGCAAGGCTCCGGAAAAACAAGACATCCCCAGCCATCCTTAAAAACACCCCAAAGGAATCGGTGGGTTGAGGTGTCTGTGGTATCTTTAAAGGTTGAGGTGTTTTGTAGTACTCGAAATAAACCTTATAAAAAATCCCTGCTGCAAAGATAAATATTGCCGCATAGACCAAGGAACTTAACCCCATGTCAATTATAAATTTTATGCCCCCCATCTCTGTTATTCCTTCTTTCTCATTATTTGTTTTTATCAAGAGGAGCGTCTGATAGAAACTATCAGACGCCCCCTTCCGAGGCCTTCTCTTAAACTAACTGGAAAATCGTGTTCGTTGTAAAACCTTTTATACACAACCTGTAGGTTTGGGTAACCCTGCGTATCTACATGCCTGCTTTGCAGGACCATCTGGGAATAACTGATAGAGGTACTTTGTGTTGCCCTTGTCTGCTCCCATCGTCTTTTTGATCTCTTTTACGAGGATCTTGATCATTGGTGCTATCTGGTACTGTTGGTAGTAGGACCTTAGGAAGTTTATAACCTCCCAGTGGGCATCCGTCAGATCAAGACTGTCTTCCTTGGCCAACGTATCAGCCAGTTCCTTTGTCCAGTCGTTTAGGTTTGTTAAATAGCCGTCTTCATCAAGTTCAATCTTTTTGCCTTGAAACTCCAATGTACGCATGTTTACTCCTCCAATGTTTCAAATTTATTCGGGAAATTCCCTTTTCTTAAAAAAAACTTTTATATAAACTTCCATGTAATCTATTTCCTATATGTTGTATAATATCTCGACATAGCATCTATCAACCTTCTAATTATCAATCTTTTCATTACTAATCTTTTCTGGGACAAGTCTGATAAAGACTATGTTGCCTACCTTTTCTCTTATACTGGCATCAGCCGTCTTGTTTGAAACGGTGTGGCTATGACTGATATATGTTACAGAGAGTTCCTCATAATCTTTATCGGGTTCTAGAGACAGGGCAACGTCCCAATCGTCTCCGCAGGCATAGGCCAGGGCGTCCATAAAGGCCTCCCCAAGGTTCTTATTAGAGGCATCAAACACGTAAACTGCACCACAGATACACCGCCCGCCGGTGAAAAACCCTAAACTTGTTGATACAGTGTAAGGTCTATCAAAAAGCTCTCTGCAAAAGGGACATCTCGGCTCTGTTAAAGAGGCCTTATCCTCCCGCTGTCTGTTTCCATACTTACCCATTTAGCGTATTATACTTTTTAACGACATTAAAGTCAAAGGGTATCTTCTTTATATTTCATGGTAACTATGCTTTTACGCTTTCTGGATTCCTGTTTACACAGGAATGACATATTTAGAAAACGGTCATTACTGTCATTCCCACGAAAGTGGGAATCCATAAGTCTTGAAAGCATAAAAATTTTTACCATCTTTTTAAAGAGGATACGTCAAAGGTTTATATAGCGATTACTTTTTAAATAGCTTTGAGGCTCTACCAATGACTGAAAAAGACGCCTTCAAGAACTCGTCGTACATGCTTATGCCAATTAGGAACATAACACACATAACTACAAACCCCATGATGAAGAACCAGTGATTAAAGACGAGGAAGATATCCTGAAACGTTACCCTTCCTATATCTATGTACGAAACAAGTCTGTCAAAGAGACTCTCGTGGTATAGCTCGGCATAAATGATGCTGCCTGCAATCATACCGGCCATAGTAGGTAAGGCATCCAGCGCCCCCTCTCCGAGTGCACCTGCGGCTATGGCCGGACAGTAGCCGCTGATGGCCAACCCTGCTCCAAAGAGCACACCGCCTATGAGCTGGGCAAAGATTACAGTGCGCGGCAGGTACAGCTCTACCTCTCCGGCGTCTTTTAAGAAATACACCAGCACCATTGCTATCATCAGAAGTGGCGTGCCTACGCGAAAGAAGGAAAAATCCTGCATACGAAACATCCCCGATACAACGCTGTACTTGCAGAGCCTGCCCTTTTGTAAGATAATCCCTAAAAGTACGCCCAGCAGCAGTCCGCCCCATAGACTTGAGGCTCCATACAGTGAGCTTAACGTATCAGGGTCAAAGGTGTTTTTTAGCCTTACGAACATCTCTTCCATAATTAATCCCTCTTCATTAAAGCCAGCGTTTTTAGCCGGTAAAATAATACTGTCATGTTTGCCCCGCCCATCCACAACGACATCATAAAGATAAATCCGGCGGGACTGAGCTGGATCACACCGGCTATCAACATACCCAAGGTGCAGCCCATTGCCATCCTTGCTCCAAACCCTACCATAAGCCCCCCTATAAACGCCCAATACCAGCGCTTTAGTTTCGAAGGCCCCTTGGTCAGCCGCCACATCTCAGGGACTAACCTTAACTTAAACTCTCCCGACGACACCGAGGATATAAAACTGCCCAACACGATCCCTACCAGCATAGCCATCGTCCACTCAATGTATGGCTCATACTGCTGCCAGTAAGACACCTTAGCGGCGTGTTTTGGAAATAACACGTACTCTATGATAGACCCTATTACAGTGTATCCTCGGGAAGCCCCCAGTGGCCTTTTCGAGATGTAAAACGATGTAACCTCCAATAGGGCAAACCCTATTCCAACTATTACCGGCCACCAAGTCTTCTTTCTAAGAAAAAGCATATATATCTCCTAATTATATAATTGTCCTGTTTATTATACAATAAATTCGGAGGTTAATTTACTACCTTTGTTTTTACAGCGTGCATAAATATTTTAGAGTGACAAAAGATGTCACAATAAGTATTTCATCCCCCCTGACCCCACAATCAAGGTGCTGCTATTGTATTAAATCAGCTCCATCAACTTCATCATCATCAACAAACCTCCCGTATTGCGCAGGAGACTCACCGTGGGTTTCTAATATCACTGGGTATTCCAATCCCTTGTCGTACTCTTCTTGGTATCCTTCCATCTTTATACTAAAACGCCAATTATCTCCAAAGTCATACAGGTATTTTATTGATTCACCCTTTCTAATACATAAATCACCAACGCGGGATTCGTCAGCACTTAGTTCATCTTCCATGTAAGGATGACACACGTCCATTATAGAACCTCTCTTATCCTTTAATGTGAAGGCATATAAATGATCGTTATCAAAGTTGAAGGCGTCTAAGATAATATCGCTAAATTTCTCTAATGTCATCGTACCTGGGATTGCAATCCGCCTCCAGACATCTTCCAAGGATACCTTGAAGGTGAATAGACCAGCCTTGAACTCTTGTTTTGCAACAACCAGATTGTTTTTCCAAGCTGGTATATAAGGCTGAAATAAAGGCTGTAATGTCTTATTGAAAACGAAATATGGTAAACAGGATTCAATGATGCTCTGCATTGCGCTACCAAATGTTGTTGGCTTTATCTCGACAATGTGCCAGCCTTTGCCTTTTTCAGGTTCAGCCTGTTTTATTGTCACAAAACCAAAGAGATCAGCCGCTGCAATGGTAACGATAGGGATGAGATGAAAAGGTATTTCTACATGAGTGTTAGCATCCGTTGAACTTACCCCCTCCTTAGACATCCATACAAGCAATCTATTAATTGTTATAATGGGAGAATCAAAGAAACCCCTTGCCTGTGCTGCAACGTTAGATCCAGCGTTGAATAACAATGCATCCAACAGGTTAAAATAACGCTCTGTTGGATTAAGAGTGTTCCATGACTGTTCAGTTTTCTTATCTATAACTAATCTCCGTTTTTTTCCAGAGCCGGCTATAGCAGTCAAACCTAAAGCCCTTACAAGTAGATAAAGGATATCTATATTAGGATATGATTTTTGGACTGGGTGCTTAAAGTCTATAAGTATTGGATGTGTCAACCTGCTGTTAAGTTCCCTTAAGGATGACAGAGTAAGCAAGTTGTGTTTAACGCTAACATAGATACCTTCATCTCCTATAAAGGACAACAAAGTATCAAAGTCTCTCAGAATTGTTCCTGGTTGTTTCATATCAAACTTCTGGTTACCAAGAATCTTTGCATCCTCTTTTGAGATCTTCAATTTTTCTTTACTCATACAAATCTCCTCATAATTTATATACACTCAGGTAACATCATAAACAACCACGTTTGATCTACGGGGTCAAGAGGACTGGTCCCCTTGCAAAGGGGTCTGAGGGGGAGCAGAGCTCCCCCTTCTTTCACTGCTCCCCCTTTTCCGCCACCACTGCGATGGCTTTCCTGCTTACCCAGCCTTGTTTGCCATCCAGACGGCGAACCTTGTACCAATCGCTCTTTATCTGCTGCACCTGCACCTTTGTACCAACGGTTATAGTGAAAAACACGGTTGCGTCTGAAAAAGGCTCATACCTAACCTCTGCCTTGTCCGCCAACACAACGGCCTCGCTGCCCGCCACACTTATGCGCTCATATAAAACAAAGGATGCCACCACAAACACTATAGCTGTTATCGATATCAACAGAAGCAGATACCTCCTGACTGCATCTAGGTAAAACCTTGTGATTAACAACGCTACAACAAATATGTATAACACTGTAATCATAACACATATACCGTCAATGGTAAATACGCCAAACACCCTGTCCAACAACCTCTTGAAAAGAGCCGGCTGCTGTGACTTTCCTTTATCTGGCAACTGAGACCGGACAAACTCGTAATTCGCCTTTAGATCGGCGTCGTTTGGGATAAGACGTTTAGCTCGTTCATAATATAACGTAGACCTGCCTAAATCGCCTGTCTTGAAATAACAGTTTCCAATGTTGTAGTAGAGTTCTCCACTTTCAAGGCCACCGGTAAGAAGGCTTTCATATTGGGCAATGGCGCTCTCATACTTGCCTTCGACATAATAGACCGCCGCCTTCTTAAAGACCTCCTTTGTGGTATCACTGCCGTAGGCTGTTACAGCCATTAAGAGTATCAATGCAATGTGTCTAATCATAACTTCATCTTTCCTATTAGAACAATAAGCTCCTCAAGCTGTTGATACGTTTTTGACATCTCATCAGCGCCAAAGCCAATCCTTGCATACCTTGCCTTATCGCAGGCGCTTAAGATGTCCTCAAGCATTTTGAGTGTATCATCCTGCACCCCCCTTGAGCGAAGCACTCCTACAAGAGAACTCTTTGTTGCCTCCCCTGGGGAGAGATGCAGCTTGTCGCTAAGGTAATCACTTATGAGCCTGAAGACGCCGTCATAAAACTCCTCCGCCTTACCCTCCGCTAAGAGGGCCTTGACCGACCTCAGTGCTGCCCTAGCCTGCTTGGGTGCCCTTAACTTTCTTGCATAACCGTCGTCACCCTGTAGGCGTTGACGCCTCCTGTGATACACAAGCACTCCTACGTACAGTAAGAGTACAAAAACGTGCAAGAGCCAGTATAAAGGGTTGAGGTATAACGGTCTGCCCTTTATCTTTAAAGCGCCAGGAGCCTCCTTAATATATGCGATGTCTTTACCGAGCACCTCTTGTTGCCTTTTCTCTTTTGTTTGTGCATCTATAGTCTTTGCCTTGAGACCGGCATCAGAGCCGGTGACCAAAAGCGGAAATGGTCCCTTTGTTATGGTGTGATAGGTTTGGCTGACAGGGTCGAAATAGCTGAACCTGATCTGACCAATTGAATTAATGGTGTTCTTCATCGGGATTACTGCCTGTTCAAAGGTCTTTGAGTTCTTGTTCTGCTTAACGGCTGGGTCGTAGAGTTTAAAGTCCTCGGTGGCTGAGATTACGGGCGCCGTAACGGTATTGAAGTTGCCCTTACCTGTTATTGATATCTTAACGGTCACAGGGTCGCCGACCTTCACCTCCTGAGCAGATAGACCAACGTCAAGGTCAAAGCTCCCCACGGCGCCTCTAAAATCTTTTGGTCTGCTCTCTTCTGGCAGTGGTAGTACGCTGATAGTCATCACTTCAGACTTAAGAGTAACCGGTTTGGCCGAGGTAAACATGTTACCGAAGAGGTTATCATCAAAGAAGGAACGCGGCAGGTTATCCCTCATAACCACAGTACAATCCAACGATGCCGGCCCGAGTTTAAACTGTCCAACCGATGTTGCAAACATGGTTGTGTTAAACTCTAAAGTCTCATACTGGATGCCCCCGATGACAACCCGTCGCTGGATGGGTTTGTCAAATTGTCCTACGGATATGTTGACGTTTGAAAGCTCGGGAAGCTCTATTTCTCTGACGCCGGCGTCCCGTGCAAAGAGTCTTAGGGCTACAGGGACGGCCTCGTTTATGTACACAGTGGTTTTAGTTGGGGTTAAGGTGATAAACACCCGTTCCGTTTTCTTATAAGGTTTAGTGCCATATACCTGATCCTGCGGTATTGGGGGAGCGGCTGTATCCTCTGTGACGTTAATCTTAACGGCGTTTGACGTGTAGGTATTACCATTGTACTTTACTGCCAGCGGACCAATCTGAAAGGACCCTGTCTTTAACGGTGTTATATGGTAATTGTGTATGATGGAGGAGGAATAGCGGCCATTTATTATTGCCACGCGTGAGGAGGGGCCTATGTAGCTTATCGTGAAGGCATCTAAATGCGTGAAGTGCGGTTCTGGTACATCTCTGGTTCCCTTGAAGGTCAGGCTTAGTCGTATGGTTTCCCCTGTTCGCAAGTCTTCCTTCTCCGCTGATATCTCAAAAGAGACATTCTCTGCTGCTGCGCTTAAGCACATAAAGAGCAGCATTAAAAGCACTAATACTGCACTTATGAATAAAGTTCCTCTTTTCATCACCTCAGTCTACTCAACACTTACTTCTATTATTTTACTTGTATCAACACCCAAGATGTCAACAACCTTGACCATTATCTTATATCTGCCCGTCTGCTTGTACGTATGTGGGACAGAAACAAACTCTATTGCAGGCGACCTCTTGGTGCGAAAACTCTGCCACTCGTTTTCAAACAGATAATTGCCAATCCATTGTTCTTCTATCTCACCTCTATCGTTTTTGACCTTGATGATCTCCCTCTTGTCCTCGTAGTTGAAGTCTATCGCCCAGTAGTCGATCCAGTCGTGCCAATCCTTTGTGAGCAGCGTGCGGCTGATAATACCATCCTTATCCTTCTCTATCTTCCATATCTGGCCATCCTCAAAGACCACCCTGCTGCCAGCCCGCATCGACTGCTGAATCTCCTCAAGGTCGTCCTGTGTGTAGTGCGTTACAAAGTCGGTAAGCTCTACGGCAACGGTCTTTCCCTTCACTATCGCATTAGCGTTAAGGTAGGCCACATCAAAGAACCTCGCCTGCCCCTTCTCTACAGCCCGTTTGTCAAAGACATCCCTGGGGATGTACTTAAGGGCTACCGATACGCCCTTGTCTCCAAGCTCCTGAATAAAATGGGGCGTCAGGCCCATCTCAAACTCAAAGCCCAAGACATCAACCCTGATGTATAACTTCTGACGGCACTCCTCAAAGATATCCGTTAAGCGGGTCTGAGTAACTGGCACGTCAAGAGGCCCAACGTGCACAAACCTTCCAGCCTTGACTCCGTGCAGGGTTCTATTACCATCTATGCGTCTTGCCTTGTAAGCCTCCAATATCAGGTCAACATAGAGATCCTCCTTAGCCTTGAGTCTATCGTTTGTCAGATCGTTCATAAAGAACTGACGCTCGTATCTACCCGGGTTTAGTACCTCAAAGGCCCTGTAATCCTTGCCGCTGCTCTTCAATTCCCTCTGGACACCGATGAGCCTCTTTCTTGTCGTGTGTATACTGAAACGCCCTAGATCCGCCGTTATCCACTTCCTACTCAACCTCTCCGCAACTGCCGCCGTCGTCCCGCTGCCACAGAAGAAATCCGCTACTACGTCACCCTCGTTCGAGGATGCCTTGATAATACGTTCTAACAATTTGGTGGGTTTCTGAGTCGGGTAATTTAAATCCTCACTATGGACTTTACCCAAGTCAGGGATATCTGACCACCAATCTTCAATTATTTTTCCTTTTTCATCTAATGCCTCTAGAAGTTCATCATCTTTTCTACCTGTTAAGGCTGTCTTACCACCAGTTTTCAAACTTTTTACAAACGGTACTCTTATCTCATCAGGTTTGAAAATTATTTTTTGATTTTTTTTGTAAAATAAAAGATGGTCATGTTTTCTTGGATAATTTCTTTTTTGATTAGTTGGCCCCGTATAGCAATAAGCGATTTGATTTACAAATTTTTCACTTCCAAAAATGTCATCTAATAATAATCTCAAATGACTAACAACTCTCCAATCGCAATGGACGTAAATGCTCCCATCATCAGCCAATAGGTTGTGCATCAGCTTTAAGCGTTCATACATCATGGTCAGGTACGATGAGATACCCTTCCCCCATGTGTCACGATAGGCGATTTCCTCAATAATACTCCGTTTCTTCTGGGCTGTCTCACCCCCTATCTCTATGTCAAAGCCAAAGTCGGCACCTACGGCAAAAGGCGGGTCTATGTAGATGAGCTTAACACCCCCCTCTTTCTCTATCTCCGCCCTAAGAGGCCCATAGGCAAGCGACGAGAGGATGAGCTTGTTGTCCCCCCAGATCAGCTTGTTCGTCCAGCCTTTAAGCTGCCTGCCCCGATAATCAGTCTCAAACAAAGAAAGCGCTGCCTCTCTCTCTTGACGAGGCTCATCTATATGCTCTATGCTGTGAAACGGCAGGACTACATTGGTTACATCCTCCTTACGACCGTTCCAAAAGAGAAACACATCCTCCTCATCCGAAAACAGCTTGTATATATATTCCTTTGGAAGCCTCTCCCCAGCCCTGATTAACTCAATGATCCGGTTTTTATCTCTATCATCCAAACTCACTACTATACACTGGCGTCAGTTATTTTAAATAACTTTACAATATCAGAAAAAGTCTTTAGTTTCTTTCCTTTCTTCTCCCAACCTTCTTCTGTAACAAACAAAGGTGTATAAGTGTACCTGGTCTGTGCAGCGTTTACGTCTTTGCACCATGTGGATAGTCGTTTTATCTTGTGAGGGTCGTCTAAATCAGACCTGCCTTTAGTTTCTAAGATAAAAAAAGCTGTATCGCTTGTTTTTACTAGAAAATCTGGATAGTATTCTCGTATGTTTCCATTTTCAGCTTGATATTCAATCTTGAAGTTTATACCGCCATCACCCATAGTGTTTTTTGCATAGGAAATCACATCTGTAAAACGATCTTCCAGCGCTGCTGCAAAGCCTAATTCAAAATTGTTATCGCCAATTACCTTATTGAATATAGATTTCTTAGAGACAATATAGTTTTGATTTTCCACGACCTTAGGCCTTGCTGATTTAAGTGAAAAATAACTCTTTACTTCTGTTTTTCCTTTATCTTTAACAGTCAATTCATCAATAGCTTTTTTAAATGTCGTGTATATAATATCCATTGGTTGTGCCTCGGATAGATTGAGTAATGTTTGAGGGTCGCCTGGTTCAACTTCTTTGTTAAATAGTTGATGTCTTATAAAACTCTCCACTTTAGGATACAAGGTGTTAAAACCGCCTATCAAACGGTTTTGCTTTAAAATGCTTTCAGTAATAAAACTTATTACGTTTCTATAATCAGGAACGGTTTCCTTTAAAGTTGTTTTATGAGAAAAGTATCCTTCAATATCGTTAAAAACAATGTTGCGTTTTTTATCCAGGTAGAAATGCTTGAGAACTACTTTTTCGTGTTTGATTTTACCAACGTCGAGCGATTCTAAGTCCTTATATTCTCTATAAAGTCGTGGACTTATCTGTGGAATAGGAATATCCAATGAGTCTAAATCTTTGCTGGGATTATCCTTGTCCACTTCTATGATTACAGGTGATTTCCCCCTTGAGTCGTCACCCATTTGGCTATATTGGAATTCTATTCCTTCGGTTTTTAGACCTTCTACAAAATCCAAAAAGGGAGCTGTGCCAACCACAACCAGTTCTTCTGGTATGTCTAACGAAAACATCTTTCGCAGCCCGCGTCCAATAGTTTGTTCTGGCAGTATTTTAGCATCAGCGCCAAACGGACGTAACCCAACAATGGTTGTTACGTTCTTTACGTCCCATCCTTCACGCAGCATAAGGACTGAGACAACGGCTTTGTATGGCGAATGGTCTTTGTCGATGTCGTCTGCTGCCTTACGTAATTTCTCTAACTCAACCTTATCTTTTTTCGCTGTTGCCAATTCCTTTAACTCACCTGAATTGTTTGTGTGAATAGTCAACACAGAACTTTTCATTAATGAATAGCTGCTTTCCAAAAATGCTGCGGCTTGTTCTGCCTCTTTAGTCGTCATTGTCATAACAAACAAAATAGGCGTTTTATGGTTTTTTAGTTCTTCGTACTGTTTTTTCCATTCCAGGTAACCCAAATGGATATAATCTCTGTATCGTTCAATAAAATCAATAGAGCTTTTATCCTGTATTTTGTAACGAGAGGTCTCATCAGGCAATACTGGCGACTTTACTACATTGTGTTTGATAGCCTCAACCAAAGGATAATCGCAGATTGTCTGAACAAAAATTGCACCACTGCTATCTCTCGGCGTTGCAGAATAGTCGATTTGAAGACTTATACCGGTATTGTTTTTAAGTTTTAGTTTATTGCTTATATCTTGAATACTCTTAAACCAGACCAAAGAACTGTCATGTATGTGATGAGCCTCGTCATTTAAGATTAACAGGTCTTTTATCTTATCACTACGTACCACATTACCCAGGTCTAAGCCTTTTGACGTGTCAGCGTCAGGCTTAGGTATATGGCCTAAAAAAACTGATTCAAAAGGCTGTTCTGGATTATCATAAAAAAACACCCGGTGGATATTGGTTAAGAAGATATTTCCTGATTCGGTGATCGCCTTTAAATCGTCTTGTATGTGAAGCGTTAATCGAAAGTCGTTTTTCCAGTATCTATCGCCAAAACCGTTATCAGGTAAAAAAGGTTCTTCAATAAACATCTTCAGGTCATCAAAATCCTTGCGTAACCTGTTAAGCACGATTACGTTTGGCGCAATAACCAAAAAGTTCTTTGACAACATACTGTGAGTTTCATAAAGTCTATTAAAGTAAGACCACACCAAAGTCATCCCAATGACCTTGGTTTTTCCAGTACCAGTTGCCATTTTCACAACATAACGTGTCCAGGTCTCATCAAACATCCCTCCACTTACAAGTCCAGAAGAATCAAAACGCCTTAATTCATATTTGTCTTTGGCTTTCGCTACCTCATACAGATATATAATAGATTCTATTGCCTCTCGTTGAGAAAAGAAAAATCTGAAGTCTATATGTTCCTTCTTAAACCAAAAGTTCATTAACGATATGGATGTCTCAGATGCACCTTGATACCCCTCATCTCTCCACTTTGCTACTGCTAAACGGATCCTGTAAACCAAAGGCGGTAACACCTTTTCATATGTGTTTTGACAGGCGTTTATATGATATCGTGACGGCGCCCATCGCTCACCAGGTGTTAGTATTTTAAATGGATCAGCATTTTTTATCATAACCTCATCCCTGAAACTTAAATACAAATTAATTCTATATTTTGCATTGGAATTCTGTCAAGTTTTAGATGCTTACTGCTACAACTATATTTTTCTATCTTGTAAGGTTAGCCCTGATTTATTAACGGTGGGCAGTGTATCCCACTAAGTACATGGACATAAATATAGATCCTCTTGCAAAACTCCTAAACGAAAGAAGTTTTAGCTCTCCTTATGATAAAATAAGTTTCCCAAACTTAAATCGATAAGGAGAGCATCATGTTAAGAGAGAGTATATCATG
>PEAB01000090.1:0-6751 GCA_002753395.1 Nitrospirae bacterium MYbinv3
GTATGCGTCTAGTTCTACTTGATACTGTGGTTGCATAACGTGCCTCCTTTTTATTTATTATTACACATTATACAACTAATTGTCTACCATGTATCTTATATTATGTCGTTGTAGTGTTATGCCTTCCTCTAAGATTACATCCAGGTAAGTATATAACTGGCCTATTTTATTTTTATTAACGTGTTGACCTATAGCACGCATTAAATCCCCTAAAACTCTCTGATGGCTGCAAAATGGACTATTCTTGATAACTGTCTCCCCGTTAATAATCTCTGCAAGGTCGTCCTCTCCAAAATTAGCGCCATTTATGATTTCCATAATAAGCCGACAGGTTAGAATGGTAAAAAGTTGTTATCAATCAACTGATTAAATGTGTAAGGACAGGTCTCAGACAGTTCTATTTGACTAAATCTTGTTTCATTTTGAAACATTACTATCGCCTTTTCGTAGGCTTCATTTATAATTATTTCTACGATATGCTTTAGACTTGGACTATCTTGCAGTACAAACTTAATATCTACCCTCTGAACGCTTATTGTTGATTTCCAGCTTTTAGACCGTTTATCAGGTTGATATTGCCATTTAAGCAGGTGCATTATCAGAACGGCCAGCCTGTTACGTAATTCCTTCTTTTCGCTCTTACCCAAGCTCTCTATCTCCTCGGCTATGTTTTCTATATCCAGTTCACCAAATCTACCTTGTCTCAATAGTTCAGCGGTTTTTAGTGACCACTTATAGAAATCGCTTGCATATAAAAACTCCTCTTTTGAGGCGTCAAAGCCTGGTTTTAATGTCTGTGTCTCCATGTAAATATTGTAGCACAATGGATTGGGTTTAGCCTACAACCACTGACACACTATGTTATTCTAATAAACCTCATCGTGTGTACCTATATCCAAAAGATAGATAGTATTATCATCACACTTAAATATTATTCGTATATCATCAGTTAATGAACATGAATATCTACCCTTCAGTATACCACTTAAAGCATGTGTTTTTAGTGAGCGATCAAAGGGGTTGTCGGCTAACTTTCCAACTAATACCTCAAACTCTTTTCTTAGGTTTGGATACTTCTTAAATATCTTCTTTACTTGCCTTAAGAAAGAGGGCTTAGGGTCAATTAGCATTGTCTATAGCTTGCATTAGTTCATCTACACTATTACAAATTATACTCGATTCCTTTTCGGCAGATAAAACCCTTTCTACAAACGCTTTATGCTTTTTTTCTTTTTCAACTAAAAACAATACATACTCATGCAGTGCGTCTATTAACACCGGCGATAACTCTGTAATAGCTTTGTTGATTACTTGTACCTTAGACTCTTGAATTATCTCTGTCTCCATGTAACTATTTTAGCACAAAGGAGTTTTTTTAGCATATTGGCCTACAGCGTTTGCTTGCAATGGAAATAATATCCCTACAACGTCACTTACTGTCTAAACGGTTGATTTATGCGGTAACTTCAATTAACCTCAAAACATGCAAACCATTGATTTTGCACGGTTTGATTTCTCAACTGTCGTTGTAGGGTTATAACTCACCCGTGAGGCAGTAAAACGCATAGCCGCCCAATTCGTAGAAAGAGTGCCAGGAATGTTCCAGGGCGGACGCTTTCGGAAGGAAGGAGAAAAAGTCCGCGTGTGTGCCATGTCTGTTAGTGGAGAATACGTCAGGATTGATGCCTTGCTTCTTGAACATGGCCAGTGCCCTGCGCATGTGTGACTCTGAGGTGATGAGCAGGAGCCTCTTGATGGGCTGCTTGTCGTTGAGCGCCTTAACGCCCTTTGCCTCGTCAATGGTCCTGTTGACCGTTGCATAAATGTCGATTTGATGTTCCTTCAGACCGAGGCTTAAGGCATATCTTCTTACGCCCTCGGCCTCGTTGTAGGTTTTCACCTTCCACTGACCAAAGAGCAACTTCTTTGCAAATCCCTTCTTGACAAAGTATATGCCCGCCCATATGCGCTCGATCCCGTTTGTGTAAAAGACATGGTTCTCCGGTACATAAAACGGAAAGTTACCGGCAACATGCAGGTTTGCGTCCGTTACGCCCGCCATCACAACCACCGCATCGTAGGTTACAGAGGGGTCATATGTATCGTTGACCCTCCAGTACCTCGCAAAGAACTGGTTGGTTGTATAGGGGATGCTTATAACGTACAAATATAGTATCAGAGAAAAAATCAACAGCTTGTGTCTCCTCTTTAGCACCAGCAATGCAATCAACCCAACAAAGACATACAAGATTGGGTTCATAAGGATCATCACAATATTGTTTAAAAGCATATCCGTTAGATATTCTAACCCATGCGAGGTTTTTAACACAAGAGCACCTCAAAAATGCTAAACTATTATGTATGAAAGTGCCGGTGGGCAAAGATGGTACAAACGATGAGTGAACAGGGCAGAAGCAAGATTCTTATTATAGGCGGCCCGGGTGACAATGAGGGTGTAGTGGAGGCGGTCTTATCGGTGAGAGGGTCTTTGGTTCTCAGACGTGTCAACGGCATTGATGACGCCCTTGGACTTCTCAAACAGGACAGCTTCGATGCGGTAGTCTTTGAACTGCCACAGGATAATGCCAATGCAGACCAGAGTACAGCCGTTGAATCCATTTACAATGCCGCCGTTAAAGACAAGACCACGCAAGACTCCGACGTCCGGACCGGTATGGTGGTAGAGCAGGACTATCAGAAGACAGACCAAGAGCCGGGACTTGGCGATATTTTTTCGTTTTTCCCCAAGCCCACTGCAACGGCACAACTCTTTGGTCTGGCCCCGTTGAGTCAGAGCCTGCCAGAGACCTTCACGGAAATGGTCAACTGCTACGAGGAGCTCCTGTGCAATGTCGTAGAGTGCAGGCAACAACGCCTGGAACTCTACACCTCGGAGGTACTTAGAGTGCTTGGTCAGGAGCTGGGTCTTCTAAAGGCCGGACCCAGGGATGTCCTTGATATCCACGTCGCAGCCCTCAAACACAGGGCAAAGGAAATCCGACCGGATATGCTAAAAAATTACCTTGAACGAAGCCCTCTGCTAGCTCTTGAATTCATGGGTAATTTGGCGGCCTACTATCGCAACTATGCCTATCTGCCGAAAAAACACGAGCAAAACAGCAAAGACATCCCTGCCATGCTCGCAGACACCTCCAAAAAGAGGATATAACAAGCATGGATATCACGGATAACAAAAAGCCGTCTCTGCTCATTGTCGATGACGAACCCTCCAATGTCAAGATATTAAACGAACTGCTGCGAGCCGATTACGACATCCGCGTGGCAACAAGCGGAGAAAGAGCCCTGAAAATAACACTGTCAGACACCCCCCCTGACCTCGTCTTACTCGATATCATGATGCCCGGCATTGACGGCTATAAGGTATGTAAAAGACTGAAGGCTGATCCAGTTACTCAGGATATTCCGGTCATTTTTATCACCTCAAAGGTAGACGAACAAGACGAGCTCAAGGGATTCGAGGCCGGTGCGGTTGATTATGTCACAAAACCATTCAGACCCGTAGTCGTCAAAGCCAGGGTCAGGACCCATGTCGCCCTTAAAATAAAAAGTGAACTGCTTAAAAATCTCTCCCTAAGCGACGGCCTCACAGGCATAGCCAATCGCCGCCGCTTTGATGAATATATAGGGATGATCTGGAACTATAGTATCCGGGAATCCCTGCCGCTATCTTTGATTATGATAGACATTGACCATTTTAAACTGTATAACGATAACTATGGCCATCAAAGTGGTGATTCATGTCTCATCCAGGTTGCCGGGTGTCTTGTCTCTTCAATCAACCGAAAGATAGACATCGTGGCACGGTATGGCGGAGAGGAGTTTGCCTGCATCCTGCCACACACGCACATAGATGGTGCCGTGTCGGTTGCCAAGAAATTTCATAACGAAATCCTGGCCCTTCAGATACCCCATATCCGTTCATCCGTCAATAATCGTGTAAGCATAAGCCAGGGAATTGCCACTTTAATCCCGTCAAACTATTCCTTGCCGGAAACACTAATCAAGATGGCCGACCAGGCCCTATACAAAGCAAAAGAAAACGGCAGAAACAGGTTCTGTACATACTAAACTACCTGTGCTCATAATTAATTAGATATGGCAAGAGATAGAGAAGGAGAGGGCTTTACCCTTTTAATCAACTGAACGTAAAGCCCATCCGCATCCCTCTTATCCCTTGTTCACAATGGATGTTTATACACCATACTCCAAGTGCATACCCAAACTGTTACAATTTTACCTTATTTGACCTCGATCCTGAAAGAAACCTCGGCCTTTACTCTAAATGCGTCCACGCTGCCGTCTTCCTTCATCTTTACGTCAAATTCCGTTACAAGAATGCGAGTGATGTGTCTTAGGCTTGCCTGCGCTTCTTTGATAAGGTTTGTTGTTGCCTCTTCCCAACTCACTGGTGATTGCCCTACTAAAATTACTACCTTCGATACCATACTTACCTCCTTTTAAGGTTTGCAGATATTTATGAGATGTAACATCACCTTATTATACTTAATTCTATGGTACATAAAAATTGCACCATAAGTCAAGTTAAAAGTCAGGGCAATCGCTTTTGACAGGAAAATGTATCGCACACAATCGAAACGCGCTATAATTAAGTTTGCAGTAGATTATTTTATCGTGTCTATTGATTTAACGATTGCCCTCCTGACGTTTAAGGCTATGGCATACAAAACGCCAATGGTAAACAGGGGTATGGACAACACATCTTCCCAGGGTTTCATTTCATCTTTGGATTTATCATGAACTTGTTGTACATTCAAAGTTATATCTTTTGACACAACAGCCGCTGTGTCTGCATCATTGTGCAGTGATAAGGCGGTTAAGTTTTTAAAGACCGCACCAACACCGTTAAAGTACTCTACCGCTAATTTAGTAAAGAAAATACGTTTAACATTTAAGTCATGCCTTAGAATTCTAAAGGCCCCGGCACTCCAACCATTGTGTGTTAACTCTAAAAACATCTGCAAAGGGCACAGATAGCTCTCCAGTGTCTTCTCAATTGCCAGGGTGTCTGTCAGTGCTTTATATAAAACTGTCAAATTCAATGTTAGCCTAAAAATAGATATCACCTTCTTAGTCTCTTTCCTATATTTACCGTGAAAATCTTATTGAGTTAAGACACAAACCATCCCCTCCTTCACCTCCTTCCATTTGTGGTCGGTTGGTGCTATTTAGGGTAGGCATTGTGGGTTACCTTGCTTACACGTTCATATAAGCAGGTCTTTTTACCGTGCGTCCTATAGCCATATATGCTATGGACATGCGGGGGTTCGTGCCACAATCCCCAGGTCAGGTTATCCATCGGGGTTGACCCACCAAAAAGTAGATCGACTTTTCCCTCCTTATATTATAGCAGATTTACCGTGAAAATAAAGTACCTGTCTATCAGGGCAATCGTATTTTACCAAAATAAAAAAAGAATGGGGGACTTTGTCCCCCTTTTATGGCCGGGGTGCCTCACCCCCTCAGACCCCTCTACAAGGGGACCAGTCCCCTTGACCCCGTAAAGGGCTATGTTGATTAGGTTGAAAAGTGGTTATTTTATCATAAAAAACATCATAAAGGTTTCAAATGCGATTGCCCGGGGTGCCTACAAACTTAACGCGTAAAATATTCAGGGATGTGTTAAAATAAAGGATGAGATTTGTTGACGTAAAAAGTGATATAGCCTTTAAAAGGATATTTGGCAACGAAAACAGGAAAGAGATACTTATATCTTTCTTGAACGCTGTCTTAGATCTCAGTGGGGATATGGAGATCGGTTACATAGAGATACTTAATCCCTACCAGGTGCCAAAGGTAGATGGCTTGAAGGAAACGGTACTGGATATCAGGGCGATAGACAAGAGGAATGTAACGTTTATAGTAGAGATACAGGTTCAAAAGAAAAAGGGATTTGAAAAACGCGTATTGTATTATACAAGCAAGGCATATATAGACCAGTTAGGAAGGGGAGAGGATTATCCCAATCTAAAGCAGGTGATATATATAGGGATTGTGGATTTTAAAATATTTGGAGGCAATAATTATTTAACAAGGCATCTGATATTGGACACGGATACATTTAAACAGGAACTGAAGGATTTTGAGTTTAATTTTATCGAGCTGCCCAAGTTTAAAAAGGGCGAGGATGAGGTAGAGAGTATAATAGAGAAGTGGGTATATTTCATAAAGAATGCGTACTCATTGGAGATGGTACCTAAGTGTGCTGATTTTGTTGAAATAAAGGATGCCTATGAGATAGCAAATGAGAGTACCTGGAGTAAGAAAGAAATTGAGGTTTATGAATATTGGCAGATGAGATTACAGGATGAGAGGAGCGCTCTTGAAAATTCTTTTGATGAAGGCAGGATCGAAGGTCTTGCAGAGGGGCAACGCAAGGGGTTGATAGAGGGAATAGAAGTGGTGCTTGAAATCAAATACGCAGATGAGGCAACCGCACTTATGGATAGTGTCAGAACCCTGGAAAGAGTAAAACACTTGCAGGCCTTTAAAACATTGTTAAGGAAGTCTACCTCTGTAGATGAACTGTGGGAATACCTTAAAGGGGCGTAGTCAGGATACTCCTTCACCCCCCCTGTAATATCCCCGCCAGCCCCCAACTGAGCGGGGGGGGGCTGAAGGGGGTGCGGTAACGTCGCTGTGCGAGCGGAGGGGGTGGGGCACCCCGGCCACAAAACGCCCCTTTCTTTGTATCGCATGCAATCGAAACGCG
>PEAB01000090.1:6802-11619 GCA_002753395.1 Nitrospirae bacterium MYbinv3
AGTAGCATAAACATAGCACTTTGGTGGGGTCAAGGGGGCTGGCCCCCTTGCAGGGGGTTCTGAAGGGGGGCGGAGCCGCCCCTTTTTTTTTCTTGACCGGAGTTAACTCAACAGGCAATAAAAACATAAAGCTTTTCTTAACTATGTGCCTATCCCTGGCAACAGCAGGGTCAAGCAGGAATCCATTAGCCACCACTTTTGTATGCACCCTGTCTTTTCCAATTATTGACAAAACGTGAGTGTTGTCGTCAATATAACATATGGTGAACACGAAACGGATGAACAACAGACAGGACAATGCGGGTATTACGCCTATTGAGTTCCTCATCTGCTCCCTTGAAGCAAGTGGAGATGCAGATGCCCAGAACGTAACAAAATGTTAACTAACATGCCCTTGGGAGAGGTCTTAATCAGGCTCTTTGGCCTAAGACAGGACGACATAGAAAGGG
This sequence comes from Nitrospirae bacterium MYbinv3, assembly GCA_002753395.1. Classification (GTDB taxonomy): domain Bacteria; phylum Nitrospirota; class Thermodesulfovibrionia; order Thermodesulfovibrionales; family Magnetobacteriaceae; genus Magnetobacterium. Next base: position 7,252 of record PEAB01000090.1, read on the forward strand.
CACTCGACGTACAAAAGGAGATTGGCGGCTACATAGGGCAGATACTTCTGAACTCCGGCCTCATCACGGAATATCAACTGATCGCCGCCTTGTCGGAGCAAATACACATCCCGCTGTTTGACAATGATGTCTTCAAGGGGATTGATACCGTACTGATAAACGACATCGCCGGACGGCTTGACATCGACTACCTGCTCAGAGGCAATTTTCTCCCGATAACGTTAAAGGACTCCGTGGTGACGTGCCTGACCAACGACCCACTAAAGGGCCACATTGCTGACTATATCACCAGGGCGCTGTGCAGCCGCGTGGAACTCCTCCTTGCCACCGAGCAGGTCATCACCGAGCTTGCAAGACCGCTAAGGACCAGCGACAAGGGTGTTGTGTCCCTCTTCATAGACGACACGCCCGAAACCCTCAAGGAAATGGCCTCAGAAGCACCCGTGATCAAGTTCCTGAACAACCTCTTGAGCACGGCCGTGGAACTCAGGGCGTCGGACATACACATAGAACCTTCCGAAAGCGGCAATCGCATAAAGATGCGCATAGACGGCGTCCTGCACGACAGCGAATCGGTCAACGAAAAGCTCTACCTGGCCGTGGTCTCACGTATAAAACTCCTTGCGGGTCTGGACATCGCCGAAAAGCGCCTGCCGCAAGACGGCAAATTCAGCACCAAGATAGCCTCGGCCCTTATCGACCTGCGTGTATCGACCATCCCTTTTGCCGTGGGCGAGGGCGTGGTCATGCGCCTGTTGTACAGGGCACGGCTGACGTTTGACATAACCCGGCTGGGTATCGAGCGCGACGTTGTGCCGCTTATCACCGAGCTAATCAACATGCCCTACGGCATCCTCCTGGTCACCGGACCAACCGGTTCCGGTAAGACGACAACACTTTACTCCATGCTCTCAAGCATCGACCGCAAAGAGAAAAAGATCATTACGGTTGAAGACCCGGTGGAGTACAAGCTCGAAGGCGTCAATCAGATACAGGTAAAGGACGATATCGGTCTGGGGTTTGCCACGTCGCTGAGGTCCATACTCAGACACGACCCCGACGTCATCATGGTGGGTGAGATACGCGATCCCGAAACGGCAGAGGTTGCGGTGCAGTCCGCCCTGACAGGACACCTGGTGCTGTCAACCCTGCACACAAACGACGCCCCCAGTTGCCTGTTCAGGCTCATCGAAATGGGTCTGGAGGACTATCTGCTCAATGCCTCCATCATCGGTGTCATCGCCCAGAGGATCGTCAGAAGGAACTGCGACAACTGTCAGCGTCCTGTCGAGCTGTCAACAACCATATTAAACAGATACGCCGTCATGCAGACCTACGAGCGATACAAAGACTCCCTGGGGTTGACCATTAACTTTATGCGTGGGGAAGGCTGCCGCAAGTGTGCCGGCACCGGTTACAGGGGGATGGTGGCCATCTACGAGGTCTTTAATTACACGGAAGACCTCAAGGAGATATTCCTGAAGGAACACGCCCTGGAGGTTTTTAAGCGACAACTGATAGACAGACACGGCTTCAGGACCTTGAGGCAGGACGGCATCTTAAAGGTAATCGCCGGCATAACGACAATGGAGGAGGTGCTGAGGGTATCGTGAGCAGCTTCAGGTATCTCTGCGTTGACTCCAACGGCAAGGAGATAACAGGCTCCGTCTCCGCCGCAGACCAAAAGGAGGCACAGCATGTATTAAAGGACAGGGGCTTAAGCGTTGTCCGTCTCGATGGCGTTTCACGGGACGTCGGTGCGGACAGACGCCTCAAGAGAAAAAAGATCGACGACATGGAACTCTACAACATGTCAAAGGAGCTTACCGTCCTGCTGAGGGCGGGGTTGAGGATCGACAACTGCCTTGAGATCGTCAGCGGCTCTACGACAAACCTTACACTGAGGGAGCACCTCAGGGGCGTCCTGGGGGATGTCAAGGCGGGCAAGAGCGTTGCCGAGGCATTTGAGAGGGTAGGCATTTTTACCGCCCTGATTGTCAACGTCATCAGGGTCGGACAGGGCATTGGAGACCTGAAGCTGGCATTTGAGCATATATCCAGCCACCTGCAGTTTCAGATACAGTTCAGGGCCGAGATCAAAAACGCCCTCACATACCCGATTTTCTTGATCCTGGCCAGTCTTGTGACACTCGGTGTTATCTTTAAGTTTATCATACCGCGATTTTTCAGCATCTTTGGCGAAAATCAGGAAAAACTACTCCCCCTGACCGCAAAGATACTCTATGGGGCAAGCAAGCTCTTCAACGCCTATGGGCTGGTAGCGATTGTCGTGGCTGTGGTCGTCTTCTTCAAGTTTGTAAACACGAAGAGGTTCCTCCAGGCGGGCTATTCCTATGCCCTTTCGATTCCGCTTGTCAGGACGATGATAACCGACCTTGAGTTGTCGCGCTTCTCCTATGCGATGCACACGATGCTCAGTAGCGGCATAGAGTTTATCAAGGCGCTGCGTTACTCCATAGACCTGATTGAAAACGTGCGCATCCGCAACTCCATAGAGCCTACGGTCAAGCTCATAAAGGAGGGCAGGGAGATTGGCGAGGTGTTTTCTCAGGTGGACATGCTGCCCGACATCGTAGTCAACATGGTGCGTGTGGGCGAAAAGAGCGGCAACATGAAGGAGATATTCCTGGAGCTGTTTAGCGTCTTTGACGACAGGTTCAAGCGTGGGATCAAGCGGATTGTCGTGTTGATTGAGCCGATCATAATCACGGTGATGGGCGTTATCGTTGGCTTTATCGTGATATCCCTGATCCTGACCGTCATGAGCGTGGGCAACATCAAGCTATGAGAGAAAAAGAGAGAAAGGGGCGGCTCCGCCCCCCTTTAGAACCCCCTGCAAGGGGGCCAGCCCCCTTGACCCCATAAAAAATGCCATGTGCTTTGTATCTTATCAAATCGAAATCTGCTACCAAAAAATTTCTCTTGACAAAATACTGATGATCTCGCTAGCATAAGGTATGCTATTGATAAAAAGAGGATTTTAGTATCATACGGGCCAGTGATGGGCAGTGCCATGATCAACTGTGGGTGTTAGGGTTCAATAGCGTTAGAAAAAAGAATCCTATGATTAAAACACAAACTATTATGTTACAATATTTAAGTTTATTTAATAATTATTGACATGTTACTTTTTTAAAAATCATGGTAAACTTATTTTTGAACAAGCAAAATTTGTTTATTATCAGTGTCTTACAGTCTGCTGAAATCACACTTATCATGGAATTTAAAGAAGATACATTATGATAGACATATAAAAGCATTAAGGAGGCTATAATGAAAAAGCTCAGTGTATTCTTGTCTTTATTAATGTCTATGTTGTTAGCTCAGTATGTGTTTGCAGCCCCATTTTGTGCAGTAACATCATTTGGTAAACAGTGTTACTACTATACATTAGACTCCTGCTTGAGTTCTGTGGAATTATTGGGAGGCGTCTGTATTATCAACCAAAAAGAGGTTAAGAAACCTGTTGGTACAACTCCTTTCTGTCTTGTTACTTCTTACGCTACTCAATGTATTTACTACGATATTGATTCTTGTAAAGAAGCTGCTGATTTAACAGGTGGAGCATGTGCGGTAAATCCTAATGTGAAGTGAAATACAGAAAAGGAGAAAAAATGTGGGATATTCAGTTTTTAAAGAATCAGAACGATATAGCAGACATAGGATGGCATTATGGGATTTTTTGATTTAATTATGGCAACAAATAAGACAACAACGATGTGTATATATGGAACGTAGCTTATGGAGAGCTTTAGGAATGTTGGTTGCAACGGGTATGTTTGTTTTTGCAATGTGGATAGTATCAAAAATTAGTTTTTTAAAAGAGAAACATAAATTACAAATGTTTTTTTTCATTTTTAATATTTTTATTATTAATGATTATATATGCTTGGTTGTTCGATTCTCTAGGGCTTTTACCGAGACGGTAGGGGAAGTCTTATTAATACTATTTTTTCAAACAACACATTTTAACAATTAGACAAAAGGAGTCATTTTGTCCAATGTCCAAAACATTATCCCAGCATTGAAGCGTCTTTTCGAGGGATCCATACCCCAAACATTAGACAAAACGATGAGGGCGTAAATAATATAGCCTTAGTGTACTTTATTATGATACACTACTCCTAAGAGGGTTGCAGATGGATAAGCTCAGTTTTGACGAGTTGAAAGAGCGTGGAGCCGGTGTTCCGGCTCCTGGGAGCGTTGCTTTGCTTTATCGTCAGGCGTTCAGAGATTTTGGTGTTCAGTCGCTTTGGAGCTGCAAGCCGAGCGAACACCCGACCATTGCTCAGGCTCTTGTTATCGCTGACCTTCTACGGTGTGAAGGCAGCATGAAAACGCGCCCGC
>PEAB01000091.1 GCA_002753395.1 Nitrospirae bacterium MYbinv3
ATCTCCTATCATTGTTATACTATTCATACTGCCCTCCATTGTTTTAAATGTTTTTTCTTTATTTGTTTGCTCATAACTTATTATAAGACATAGAGTCATTGCAAAAAAACTGTCATAGACGGTGAGGGTAGGTTTTTGGGCCTTAACTCATTAAGATTTTCACGGTAAATATAAAAAAGGGGTAGTCCTGCAGAGGTAGTGATATTCAATCCCCCTCCCTTGATGGAAGGGGTTAGGGGAGGGTGTTAAGTTTACTGTCACCACTACTTGTGCATGACTACCACATATTAGTCTCAAAAGAGGGTGATCATAAACTCATGATGGAGTGGGTTAGAGAACAGAGGATGTTAAAAGAGGTTTCACGGTTTGAGGTAAAGGATTTTACAGGCCGGCTTCATGTGTATGAGTGGATAAACCAGGTTCCTTTAAATGGTAATGAAAAAACTATCTGGGTGAACTATTTTGAGTACTGGATAAAAGACCAGGATAAGGTAACATACCACAGTAGTTGGGTGACAGATATCGAGATAAACGCTAAGAACATAGAGAAACTGGTCAAAGGTGGCAGGTGTAGGTGGAAGATAGAGAATGAAACGTTTAACACCTTAAAGAATCAAGGCTACCATATAGAACACAACTATGGGCATGGCAAGAAACATCTTTCTTTTAATTTTTTCCTGTTAAACCTGTTGGCATTTTTCTTTCATCAGATATTTGAGCTAAGCGACATATTGTATCAAGAGTGTAGAAAAGATTTCGGGAGTAAGCGTAACCTATGGGATCACATGCGGAGCTTGATTATCACCATAATCTTTCCTGATTGGGAGACATTCTTAAGTTATCTTCTAAAACCTCCTGGGATTCATGTCGATAGTGTACTAAAACCTTAATAGCTCTTTTTTTACCTGCTTCAAAGACAGGGTGGGAGGATTGCGTCATTGTATCGCTATTCTTGCTGATCTCTTCTTTATTTTAGATTGAAACTGTAAAGCTCAGACATATTTTTAGGGAGAATGCTGCGTAGTTTTCTCTTGCTCTCAATCCATACAGTCACCCCTTTGCCAATTTAACCCCACAAAGATATATCTCCACTCTTCAATGAGAATTACTGCTTGTTGTAATTGTATGTTGTAAAATCCGTTTGACATTTGATTCGATAAAGTGATAGTCTAAAAGAGAGTAATCTTATAACACAGATGAGTGCGGAGATGAGGTATGTACAAACAATTTGCTATAAACCCAAGGGGGTATAAATGGATGACGAGCATTACATCGATGACGGCAGTATAGCCGTAGAAGTAAGAAACAATGGTAGTTCTGCAATAGGAACGGTAAATGTCAGTGAATCTACAGCAAATGTAGACAATAGCGGTACGTCCGTAGAAGAAGGAGATAATGATAGTACCCCAATAGAAACAGTCCCGATGGAAATTATCAGTGAAGGCAAACCTACTGTAAACGTAGATGATGACAGTATATCTGTAGAAGAAGATAATGCTAGGTCCGTAATAGAGGATGTAAAGATAATAGATGAATCAGCTATTGACATGACGCTATTTTTGAACAGGACTCCGGATGAGATACTTCCTCTGAGGCAGGATAAGTTGAACTGCTGGGAGTATAAGCTATGTGGTAGACAGCCTGGGGGTAAGAATGCGGAGAAACTTGGTGTGTGTCCGGTTACAACGGCAGAGACGTTTGATGGCCTGCATGGTGGATCAAACGCTGGTAGGGCGTGCTGGGCGGTGCCTTTCACTACTCCTGAGACCAAGGGTGGTATCGCAGCTAAGATAAAAAACTGTACCACATGCGACTTTCATCAGCTTGTGATAAACCAGGAGAAGGAGTACCAGAGTGCCGTACAATATCTGAAGAAGTCAAAACAAGAGGAAAAGGCTAAACTGTTTAAAGAACCAGGTTTTGTAAAACATATCTATGAGAAAAGTAAACACGTAGCCTTTGATGACAGTTTTGAGGTAAACTCTTTGTTTATAAGCCTTCTTATAGGTTGGGTAAGCCTGTGTCCGTCAGTGAGCTTCCTCGAAGGTAGCAAGCGCTTGTGTAAAGACGATCTAGTTGATGAACTGATGGTAATTGACGCTATAGCCAACAGTCCCAGGGCGAGAGCATTCCGTACCGTGGCAAAGACAATGTTTAAGGCGGTTAGCCGTCAGGTTACCGTTTATTTTGATCCGCTTGTGAAAAAGATTAAATAACTACTATTTTTTGATCATAATACTATACTAGCAGAACCTGCTCAGAACCTGCATAGTATAGTATTATAAGGCATTGAATGCCCTTTTCTTGGGGGGGTTATTCTTGTGGTTTTTCCCCCATGAACATTTTCTTGCTTTCTTCAAGGGTTGTAGCAAGTGTTTGCTTTCCTTCATCAAAGGTCGTGGCAATGGTTTTTGAAACGTCCTTCAGATAGACGGAGCCAATCTCTCTAACCTTAGTGATTGTCTCACCGGTATCTTTGGCAATACCCAATATCTCTGTTTTGACCTGCTCTGGCACGTCCTGTAGTTCTTCCTTCATCTTTGAAAGAAAACCCGGCAACCTGCCTTCATACTTCTGCATAAGGTCACGTACTGTGTGTGATAGTTCGTCATATGTGTTACGGAGCTTGTCGCGAGTTTGTTTTCCAGGTTGCGGAGCTAGCAACAATCCTCCGGCTGCTCCCAACAAACTACCAACAACCATTGTAATTGCAAGCAGCGTCCCTGTTCCACCCTCACTCTTTTCGTTGGTCTCTGTCATCTTGTCCTCCTTTTTTCAATAAACCTCTAGCTAAGACACTAAGTGTCGTTTTTAACGTTGATACAAATCCTGTCATCTGTCCAAACAAGTTCGTAATATGTGTGCCAGAATCCTTAAGGACAGAGCCTAACTTCTTCCCTCCTTCGCTTAACTCCTTGAATGCTCCACCTAATTCCTTTGCACTTTCTATAATCCCATTGACAGTTGCTATGACCTTGTTTGCACCTTCCAAAGTCCTGGCAATCTCAGTTACCATTAGTTTTACTGAATCATTTGCTGTTTTTATTAGATCAGTTACCGAGCCTATCATCCTGCTGATTTGAATCAAAATTGGTATTGTGAAAATAACAAGCACTGTTAAAAGCACTAGTAGATAAGAATTAATAGTCACTATTGAACCTCATACCTCCCGATATCCTCCTAACTCATCGACACACAAGTTTGTTTATATACTAAACGTCCTTAAGACTTGTATCTATCTTCCATTCCTTCATCTGACGTATCTTCATCATCTAGGTTTATCTTACCGTTTACTGCCTTTTGAGCTGCCTCGTCTACGGCCATTATCAGCGAGTCGCCAAGGTGATCGACAAGCTCTTTGAATTTGACCTTTACAGGCTTAAACAGTTCCTTTTGGATATCAGAGATTGTCCTTCTTCTCTCCTCAGATGATTGTGGAAAAACGAGAACTGCCACGGTAGCCCCTACCAGACCACCCAAAAACGACCCTAACATTACATAACGCTTTAGTTTTTTGCTTCCTTCCTCACCTGCCATATGCAAAACCTCTCTTTTGCTCTAAATTTAAACATACATATAAAATCTCTTACCCATCATACTAATATAGCATGAATCATTCAATGCTGTCAATAAAATGGCAGCAATTTCTCACTGAATTTGCAGAATGGCTTTTTATAAGGATTTTACTGTGTATATGAAAAATGTTTTTCGCGGTGTTTTTATAGTATATTGCTTATATATCAATAAGTTACATTCATTCTCAGTGAGAATCGCTGAAGTGCTGCGATGTTACTGGCGGAGATCGGAACTGACATGAGCGTATTTGGGAGCAAGGACAGGCTATGTTCATGGGCAGGAATAAGCCCTGGTAATAACGAAAGTGCAGGAAAAAAAAGAGTGGTCGGTTGTGCAAAGGAAATCGTTACGTTAAACAACTACTATGTGAGTCAGCCAACAGCGCTATCAAAACCAAAAGCCAGTTCAATGGCATATACAAGGGGCTTGTGATAAGACGGGGGCACAAGCGTGCTATAATAGCTGTAGCTCACAAGATATTGGAGGTAATCTATACGCTATTGACGAAGCAAGAACCTTATAGAGATTCAAATATAGATTACGAAGCCTTGCAAGTAAAACGCAACGCTCCACGGTGGATACGAATCTTAAAGAAACATGGATATTTAAGGAATAAGACTAAGTCGCATCCATAGGTGTAATCGCCGTATAAGTGATACTTGTGGGTAAAGTAAGTGTAGTAGAACCATATACAGGTTCATTATCTTTATTTGTTTGCTCATAACTTATTATAAGACATAGAGTCATTGCAAAAAAACTGTCATAGACGGTGAGGGTAGGTTTTTGGGCCTTAACTCATTAAGATTTTCACGGTTAATATAAAGAATATACGAATTTATGAAGACATGGTATATATAATAGTGGTGTCAATGGAGTTGGTCCCGTTTCTCGGTAGACTGGGGGTGTGGGGTAGCGCTTCTTTTGTCCCGCTTATGGCCCATTGGATGGTGGACTCTCCGTATTTGTCGTTGAGGGCATCCATTGTCCTAAAGAGTGCCTCTCTGCGCCGGTTCTCATCAAAGAGGTAGAGTTGACCGTCATCCTTAATCAGACCTGAGAGGCTGACGCCAAGGAGCCTTACCGGTTCTTTCAAACGTTCGCTGTTTATTATCTCCATAGCCATGTTGTATATAACGTGTGTGTCGTTTGTAAATACCTTTATCTTTCTATGCCTCGTGAAGGTTTTAAAACTCCTGTACCTGATGACAGCGGTTATGACGCAGCCTCTTAAGGCGGCCTTTCTCACCCGTCTTGCCACCATCTCTGATAGCTTAAGTATGTAGGCCCCTATGTCTGTCATGTTTGAGACGTCTCGTGGCAGGGTCAGAGAGTGTCCGATGGACTTTGCCTCTGCCTCCTGTGGCTGCACTATAGAGCTATATAGCCCCATACCCATAGCCTTGAGTCTCTCACCCATGACTCCGAATCTGGCACGCAACACGCTGATTGAGGCACGGCCAAGCTCCCCGCACGTACTTATACCAATGCTCTTAAGTGCATATTGTGTGCTCTTGCCAATCCCCCACAGCTTATCAGTTGGAAGGTCTTCAAGTATCTCGGCAGCTTTGTCAGGAGTTATCCACATGAGTCCATCGGGTTTGGCTAGGTCCGAGGCCAACTTTGCCAATAGCTTGTTGTGACTTATGCCAACCGTTGCCCTCAGACCAAACGTGCTCAATATCTCATGCTTGATCTCAGCAGCAATAGCAATAGGGCCACCAAAGAGGTGATTAGAATCCGTTATGTCGATAAAGGACTCGTCCACCGAGTATACCTCTACAAGAGGGGTGTACCTCAAGTATATCTTTTCAAGCTCGGAGCACGTATAGGTGTATTTCCTGCCGTTGCCAACCACAAATACGATCTCTGGGCAGAGCTGTTTTGCCTCGTATACGTTCATACCGGTCTTGACCCCATACGTCCTTGCCTCGTATGAGGCGGTGGTGATCACCGTCCGCTTGCCTGAGCCAACTACAGCAACCGGTCTTGATCTCAGAACGGGATTACTCTGAATCTCGACTGAGGCAAAAAAGGCGTCCATGTCTATGAGCAGGATGATCCTCAAGTGTTTGTCTCCACCTTATCCAGCTTCCACACAATAGAGGTGGCGTTAAAGCTCAGCTCGTAGATGGTACTGCCATCCGTTACACAAAAGTGATACACCTTGCTCTGCCCCTGTCTGTCCGTCCATCGGTACGTTACCTCAGTTATCTGAACAACCCTGTGCGCCCAGCGAAACTTGACAGGTCTGACCCTTTCCTTTCCACCAAACGAGGCCACAACGCTAACCTGCTCTCCTACGTACTCCATTACAGCCTCCTAATGACCCCTACCGCCCGTCCTACGAGCCGCACCTCCGAGGCGCTAACGACAATCGGCTCCATTTCGCTGTTCTCCGGCACAAGTCTGACGTACTCACCCTGCCGGTAAAACCTCTTAAGCGTGGCCTCCTCCCCCAAGAGAACTATGGCGATATCGCCATCTTGTACCCCCCTGTCAGGGTCAATCAGCACAAGGTCTCCAGGTAGTATGCCGGCCTCTATCATACTGTTGCCAACAACCCTCAGGACAAAACCGTTTTCGGTCTTAAAGATGCCACGATCAACAGCCACATAATCCTCGATGTCCTCAACGGCAAGTATTGGCTGTCCTGCACGCACCCTGCCGATAATGGGGAAGAGCGTCGCGCTCGTTGGCACAACCACCTGCAAGGCACGGCGCTTTGCTGTTCCCCTTTTCAGTAACCCCTTACGCACAAGGGCCTCAACGTGCTGTTGGGCCGATATGGGCGATGTAAAACCGAAGTGCCCACATATCTCCCGTATTGTTGGCGTGACTCCAAACGAGGTCACATGTCCCTTGATGAACTCTAAGACCTCCTTCTGTCTGTCTGTTGGTTCAGATATATTCATATGTATAGTATATACGTATGAACAGTATTTGTCAATATAGAGATGAACTATTATCCATTACTGAAATCCGATAGACGAATCCTTGCAACAGTTTGCTTGAAATGTTATTATAGGTCATATTTATTTCTCATAAGGAGGTTTACATAGTGGCAGTCTGTTATGTTTGTGGCAAGAAGAAGGTGACGGGGAATAACGTCAGTCACGCCAACAATAAAACACGCAGATGGTTCAATCCAAATCTGCAGACGATAAAGGCTCAAACCGATAAGGGACCAAGGAAGATAAGCATCTGTACGCGATGCCTACGCAGCGGGCTAATTAAAAAGGCAGTGTAGAAGAAACAAAACAAAGGTGTAAATGCTTATGGAAAAGGCCTCTTCCTTTTTTGAATCAATAGTCAAAGACCTTGGAATGGGGGAGGCTCTACACCTCCAAAAGATAAAAGACAACTGGCGTAGGCTGTTTCCACCACCTCTATCGTTACACACACAGCCGGACTTCCTTAAAAACAACCTGCTGTTTATTAATGTTGACTCACATGTGTGGTTGCAAGAACTTCACTTCTACCAAAACAACCTGCTCGAAAAGCTGAGTAGCTATAGGGTCAACGCAATAAGATTGCGTATTGGGCCGGTTGCCACCACCGTTGCGGAAACCAAGGACAACACAAGAACACCAATCACTTTAAATGAGGAGGATAGACTCTTTATAGATAATACTATAGCCGTCGTAAAGGACGATGCTCTCAAGGCACTAATCAAGAGAACTATGCAGAATGCCTTTTCCTGCCCAAATAAGAAGAAATGCTGATAGTACGGCTACTTAATCAACTTTCAGACATACTTAAATAGAGATTATTGTAAAATGGTATCCTCTTAAAAAGACTATGGTAATTTTGTTTTCATGGTTTCAAAATACGGATTCCCATTTTTGTGGTAATGACAGTAATAGGCGTTTTCCAGTATGTCTTTCCTGCGTAAGCAGGAATCCAGAAAGCTTAAAATGTAATAGTTCAGTATACGATAGAAACATTGTGGTTAAACATGCGATATAATGGGGTCAAGGGGACTGATCCTTTTGTGGGTGGGTCTGAGAGAGGCAAAGCCCTACCTTCTTAATACACATATGGGTGAACTATTACCTTAAAATTATAATTACCATGAAATATAAAGAAGTACGTAAAATGCTTTTAATAAAATCAAGAACTGGTTTTAACTGCCTTTTATTTATTGTATTTGGCTTAACACTCACGCTATGTGAAGCTACGGTTGCTGCGGTAGATGAAGGGTTTAAGATGCTCATCAACAGAACCAGAGAAGAGGTGAGGATTAAGCCTACAGATATGGAAGACTTGCCAAAGCGGGTGTTTTTGCTTAATCAATGGGCACGGATGATGTTTGAGCATGGGTTAGACGTCAACAGGACATATCCCTGGGAACAAGCCATACGCATTGATCAACTAAGCAAATCAAATCCGCAAGAGGCCCTAACTGTCGTTGATGTCGCCTATGCCGATCTAGAACGATTCGCTGCAACTTACAAAGAAGACCCTATTTTTAACGCAAACATATTGGATGAGATCAACAAAATAAGACACGAACTAAAGACCATCCCAACCAACGCTTCTAACGTCAGACACAGACTCTACTGTCTAAACCAGTGGGTAAGAATACTCATGGCAAAGGGTATTGATGCCGGAAGGATATACACGTTTGAGAACTCAATGTATCTGGCCTCATATGCCGAGCTTGACCCCAATAAGGCAGCGCCGCTTGTAGACACTCTGTTTTCAAGTCTTGAATCATTGCAAGAAGTCCCAGTGATAACCAAGGCCGATACTGTGCCAACTCCCAAAGCCCTAAAAGCCCCAAGAATCAGTGATAGGCAATCAAAAGCACCTATTAAGGTTAGCCTAGAGATAAACTCAAGATCGGCAACTGTAACAGAAGGGGTTGCAAACTACGCCTCCGGCACGCTGATGAAGAACAACGACTCCGACTTCAAGCATACCCAAATAGAGGCCAAACATAACAGCATATCTGTAGAGCTTTCAACAGTGCCCGTGTTTGTTGAGCCTCACGACGACGGACAGCGCACGTGCGACGCCACAACAACGTACAACCCTTTTGGGATGCTGGCTGGCGAATTTGATAGCCTGAAGAAAACTCAAAAGGATAGATATGCTGGAAACTTGGCCGACGACATAGGATTTAAACATATCCGTTTCATAGGTCCAAATGGCCTGCACTTTATGCTTTATAGGGAAAAGAATCCCAATAGTGAGGATGGTGCCAGTTACCTGAATAGAATGAAGACCATCTACGATGATGCCGTGGCAAAAGGGTTAAACGTCATGGTCACAATAAATCCTAGCACTGCCTCGGTTGCACCGGGGGTGTTTAACAAACGTGGGGAGTTTGTTAAAGAAGACGACGGTCTTTACGTGGAATTTCTCAAGGCAGCCATGCGTAAGTTCCCTGACATCAAGGATTATATACTCGACACTGAGGCCGATGCCTCTTGGCAGCCAAACGTTTACGCTTATATCCTAGCAATTACGTACAGGACTATAAAGGCCGAATGTCTGACTTGCAGACTCACTACAAGCGGGCTTTATAAGAGGGATATAAAGTTTTACGAGGACGTCTTTGAGACGCTTAAGCAGATGAATGAAAAAAAATCATTTGACTACTTTGGCATGTGGCACCCATATGGCGGAATGGATTACGACGATGTTAATGTCGACGAATATGAGCTTATCAAACAACACTATAAGGATACGGTAGATCTGCTGGAGCGCTATGGTTATATTAACGTACCCATCTTAATCGGAGAGACAGCCTATCCAAGCGATTCTCACAATACCTCAGCATCTTTAAACCTTCACTCAGAAAGGAGGCAGGCGCAAGAGCTGATTAAACGCTTTGTCACAGCCATAGCCGTTGGCGTTAAGAGGGTCTACTGGGCTACCACCGTTGACTATCACAAATTTGGCGGCGTTGCAGGATATTTTGACTACACAGGTCTGATAAACAACCCAAACAATAAACAGTTATCTCACAAAAAACTTGCATATCACTCCTACAAGCTACTTACCGGGAAGCTAAGATGTTTTGAAAATGCCAAGGTAACTCAGATCCGCAATCTTACAGGAGTCAGCGCTTATAAGTTTGAAAAAGGCGGCAGGGCTATCTACATCCTATGGCAAGATTAGAAGTGCTAACTTCCCTTTAAATGGAACACAAGCGGTTAGAGCTTTTCATTAAGAATTATATCTTCATCCTCATAGCCAGGATTTTGAGGATAAGCGTGGGGTTTCTGCTTCTGTTTGGGGTGGCCAGATACCTGCCCGTAGCAGACTTTGGCGATTTTGTGTTTATCATAAATATAACAGCCAGCGTGATGAGCATTGCCTTTTACGGCATTGGTCAGGCCCTAGTGCGAGATGTCTCAAGAGATAAGGCATCTGCCTCCCAGTACGTTGGGGCCGCCTTCAAGCTGAGGAGCCGCCTTGTGTTGGCCTCCTTCTTAGCGCTGATGATTGTATGCATGATCATGGACATCAGAGGTCTGATGTTCTTAGCGCTGATAATAGCCGCTGTGTCAGAGATATTCCGGGCATTTTCAGACTTAACAAAGGACGTCTACCGCTCCTTTGAGCGTATGAGATATGAAACCTTAGTTGTTACCATTTACTCCGCCATTGTATTAGTCTTAATCGCAGCGGTGATTTATCATGGCGCTACAACGATACTCATCATTGTGGCTATCTGTCTTGCTAACCTTTTGCAGTTTCTCTTCAGCGTCAGGATCATGTTGAAGGAGTTCGTTGTACCGGCATCAACAGTGGAGTCAGACGTTATGAAGACCTTTGTTAAGGATGCCATTGGCCTAGGTGTCGGAGCGCTCTTTGCACAACTCGTGTGGCGTGCCCCAGCCCTGGTACTCAAAAAAACAAGCGGACCGGTTGACGTAGCCATATTTGAAGCATCTCACAGCCTAATCCTACAGACGCTCATACTAAATGAGGTGTTTATAACCGTTTTTTTACCTGGTCTTTCAGCGCTCATACCAAATCGGGAACATAAGAGCATACAACAGTTAGGTGTAAGACTCTTTAAGGTTCTGCTTTTGTTCTCTATAAACATCTCACTGATTTTATTTGTATTTCACAGCGAGATCATAAGACTCCTCTATGGAGATAAGTATGCCCTTAGCGGGTTTGTCTTGACGACGCTTTCTCCAGCCTTGATCTTTTTGTTTTTGACAGGTCTGTGTCATATCTTTTTAATATCTATGAAGCTACAAAAACAATTTGTCCTATGTAATGCTGTATCAGCTTTGGCACTTCTAATGATGCTGCCTTTAGCTGCCTATCGGCATGGCTATAAGGGAGCTGCGATTGCATCACTTATCGCTTATGTGGTAAATTTCGTTTGTTCGTTGTATATGACAGATAAACATGTCTTTAAGCTACCGTATCGGGCAACATTAAAGGCATTTGGCCTTTCTGTAATTATAGCCATTGCCAGCGCAACGGTAAGAGAGTCAAATCAGATAGCGGCATTTTTAGTCCTACAGTTGTCATTTTTAGCGATGGTGCTTAAGGCAGGTGTATTAGATACTCAGGAGATACAATACATTAAGAACATCATCAAGAGAAGGGGGATATCTGTTCCCCCTCTGTCCTAATGCTGTTGACTTAACTATAGAGCCTACGCATAAACTTCAAAGTCATTACCAGGCAAAGGTTTCAATATGGTTAAATCATAATTGATTTGTAAACAGTTTGCTAAAAAGAGTAAAATATTAATAAAAAACTCAAGATATGAGAAATATACAACCATAATTACAAAATTACTCTCCAATATGTCATACTATCTAATGTAAAAAAGCAAAAATCTTAAAAGGAAGAGCAAGCAAGATGCAATCATAAGTACCTACCCATAATTAATTATATATTCTTGTCCAAAATTATTAAGCACATCATCAATGTAATCTACCAAGTGTTTCCAACTTTTGTATGCGCTAAAATTAATCCATTCATACTTCAT
>PEAB01000092.1 GCA_002753395.1 Nitrospirae bacterium MYbinv3
CAGAGCAATAGACATATGCTCTTGCCACACTATCGACCAAGTAAGTTTGGATTTTGGATAAGCTTACTACCTATTTAGTGTACTATTTTAGCCTGCCGGAGTAAACTACATAGGCAATTAAAGTTAATAGTAAATGATATTATAAAGATAATAGTGTTGTCAATCGTATAGAGCTTACGCATAAACTCAATTTCCCACTTTAGTTATTAAAATAACACCATATCATCTCTCAATAGTACAACATTACAACTGAAGTACCTCCATAAAATACATATCAAACTGTAGAAAACAAGATAATACAACGGTTTAAAACGATATTGGTTGCTTTGTGTACGTGCGTATATACAATAAGAAGCGGAATGGTAAAACCTAAATAACGGCTTATCTTGCTGAATCGATGAGGCAAGGTAAAAAGATTGGTAGTCATGCACAAGTAGTGGTGACAGTAAACTTAACACCCTCCCCTAACCCCTCCCATCAAGGGAGGGGGATTGAATATCACTACCTCTGCAGGACTACCAATTTTTTAATCTTTATCCAAATACCTTGAATATAGCCACTTTACGTTTTCACTGAGAATTGCTGAGTGAAATGAAGTTTGGTGATTTGTTTAGCCTCGAACATGCTCGAACATGATTGTGTCATCAGACTGTAGCCTGTTAGGTACCACTCCATTCAAACGTGACCATATTGCTCAAGCATAGTAGCAATGTCATTATATCGAATACGGGGCTCTTGCCAACCTTGAGTGGGTAAGATTAGCAACCCCACCTATGGACAGTATGGAAGGGGAAATGCTAAGTCTTGTCGTGTTCCCTTTAATCTCTATTGTTTTCGAGGGAAAGCCAATAAAGGGCAAAGCGTTAGATTGCACTACCGCTCCCGTTGGTCGCTACCCTTAAGTTTAGTTACCCATGCGAAATAAGAAGGAACCATTTATGTCCATGTACTTATTACATGCAATGATTTATTGCATGCAAAAAACCGAACGCCTAAACATCCCATCTTTTATCAGATAACCTGCAATAATACATTGCACCCCTGCATTGAATTAGATGCACTCCTTCCGCTTAAAGAGCGCATGCCTGATGTTGGCTCAATATTTGATATAACAACCGTGTATAGTTAGTTTGAAATTAAGGAACTGACATAAACAAATAAAAACTATATAATATTTAGGAGGTATAATGGGATTAGGTAGAAGGGTATTTGAGTTTTGCATGTCGGCTGCTGCAGCACATGCTAAGTGGGACTATGAGGTGTCGATGAGCATTGTGAGGGACAAGAAGAGGTTTTTGTGGGTGCTGGCTGGTATCTTGCCCATACTGGCTGTGACGTTTTTGGAGGCAGGGGATTTTATAGGGGCTAAGACGGCCTATGGTCCGGCGTTTTATTCAACTAAGATATTTGTTGTCTCAATTGCTATTGGTCTTGCCGCTGGTCTTATTACGGGTTGTATTGGTGCAGGCGGGGGGTTTATCATCACTCCGGCGTTGATGGCCGCAGGTGTGAAGGGTATTTTGGCCGTAGGTACGGATCTGTTCCACATCTTTGCTAAGGCAATCATGGGTACCACCATACACAAGAAGTTGGGCAACGTATCTGTAAAGCTGGCTGTGGCCTTTTTGGTTGGCTCAACTTTCGGGGCAGTTATTGGAGGGGCAATCAATAAGGCCCTTTATGACTTCAACCCCCTCTTAAGCGAGGCCTTTATTAGTCTGATCTATGCCGTGCTGCTAGGCTTTTTAGGCACTTACTCGCTGATTGACTTCTTGAAGTCCAGGAAAGAACCTGACTCTGGCGACGTACACGGCGGCTCTAGCGGCGAGGCCCCCGGCATTACGATCAAGGTACAGGGTTTTAACCTGCCCCCTATGATAAAGTTTGACGAGGACTACGTTCCTGGCGGCAGAAGCATCTCTGGTGTGATCGTTGCGTTAGGCGGAGTGATAGTAGGAATAATGGCCGCTATTATGGGTGTTGGCGGAGGCTTTATAACCTTCCCGATGTTTGTCTACATCTTTGGCGTCTCCTCCATGACCACAGTTGGTACCGATATACTGCAGATCATCTTCACGGCTGGTTTTGCAGCAGTAACCCAGTATGCAATCTACGGATACGTCTTTTACACCCTGGCGATGGGAATGCTGCTTGGCTCGTTGATAGGGATCCAGGTAGGGGCGTTGACCACAACGGTCGTTAAGAGCGCTCATATTCGGGGGTTTTATGCCATATCCATTTTAGCAGGATTTATTAACAGGGTTGCCACACTGCCAAAGAAGTTTACAGAGCTGGAAGTAATAAATCTCCCCAAGTCAGTAAACTCTGCTATAGAGCTTGTTGGCAACATCGTGTTCTGGGTTGTTGTTGGGTTTTTTGCCTTATGGGTGTTTGGCAAGTTCTTTGGAAACCTTAAAAGATTCACTGGGGAGAAGGCGTAATGATTAAGAATAAAGGGGCATTTTTTAAGGGAGCAGCAATTGGTGCGTGTTTTTTTGGACTCCTGTTTCTTATCTTTTCACCTGTCTTTGGCAACGGGATGAATGGTCTGGAGTATGCCGATGAGATGTTTAACAAACTCGCCAAGGGATCATCTCATTTCATACCGGGTCTGCTTGAGGGCAACAAGAAAAATGAGGATAAATCTATCTCTGTAACCTTTAGCATGGACAAGGCCGAGGAGGCCGAGTTGGCCGGTAAACTCTTTACAACCGCCGGGGCAAAGGTAAACGTCGTAAAAGGCGAAATTAACGTTGAAGGCTCTCTTGGCAAGGTTATTGCCTCTGTTTTAGACGATGCTGAGGTTATGTTTCAAAACGATGGTGATAAGATAAAGGCCAAGTACGGACAGTCTGGCAAGGTCGTGCTGAAGACCTGGTGGGGTGCCCTCTCCAAGATGGTCAAGAAACTCGAAAAGGATGGCAAGATCAGTGAGGCAAAGGCCCTAAACACCGTTGTTAAAAAGGCTGTAGAACCGGCGTATAACTTCTATGGGGTACAATCGCAGAAGGTCGCAGACAAGATCTTACTAATGATTGCACTTTTGGTGTTTTACGTATTTTATACGATAATGTGGGGATACGCCATATTCTTTATGTTTGAGGGGTTAGGATTGTCAATGAAAAAGGGCAAGCACGGTCATTAGAAGGACGATATGAGCAAGAATCTATCAAGTGTTTTTTTTAAGTATCTCACTCTAAACAGCATCAAGTATCTAAGCAGGGTCTTGCTCATAATAACCCTGCTCTTGATGGCGACGGTACTTTTTTTAGAGTGGACGTCGGCTGCCCAGGTGCGTGAGCTTGTTATATCTAAATTCAACATCCAGCAGTTGATATTGGCCAGAGGGGCGTCGGCACAGATCAAAAACAACGTAGATTCGCTCAAGGATATACTTCTGACGATTAAGCATTGGCCTGTTATCCAGTTCTCCCAGGATGATAGCGCATTGCAGCAACTGAAGAGGGCTCTTGAAAGTTCTAAGGACAATGGTCTGCTCATAGCCAGGCTGATTGACAAAGACAAACATGTTACCCATTTATTAGACTATAAAAGGAGTATGAAGGTTTACCAGTCTGATAGGGATAGCGGTTACTTAACGTGGGCTGGTATTGCTGCAAAGGATCACAGTAACGTGCTTTTTAGCGAGGTCTATGCCTTGCCTTCAGGCAAAGACAGGACAATGTTGCTTGTAGATATGGCCGTGCCTCTGTGGCGTCAGTCTGTCGATGACTCCCATCTTGATAGCGCCTTTAAGGGTGTGCTGGTCTTTACCGTAGATGTCGACACCCTAATCGGTAACGTAGGCCGCACGACCGTCTCTGGCAGAACTGGCTACGCTTGGGTTATCGACAACCAGGGTACCTTCCTGTATCACCCTGAGGCTGCCTTTATCGGCAAGAACGCCTTTGAGGTGAGAAAAAAGAAGAAATCAGACATCTCCTATGAGCAGATAAACAGTCTGCAAAGGGAGCTTCTGCTCAAAGGCAAAGAGGGTATGAGACTGTATAAATCTGGATGGCATAAGGGGCTTGAAAAAGAGATAACAAAGTTGATAGCGTTTACACCTATTAACATCAACAGCGCTGATAGCTCGCATACGTGGTCTGTGGCCGTCGTGGCCCCTGTCAGCGAGGTAGAAGATGAGGTTCACGCCATACAGTTGAGACAGTTTGTAATAGGGGGCGTGTTTATTTCCATATTAATTATGGTGTTTGTATTGATAATCAGGATACTGACCAGTTGGACCAGCACTCTGCGAAACGAGGTTGACACAAAGACCAAGGAGCTTAGGAAATCTGTTCGTCAGTACCGTTCACTGGTAGAAAACGCCCATGACGTGATCTTTTCTGTCGATAAGGAAAACAACTTCCTTTCTATGAATATATATGGGTATCTATTTTTCAAGACAAAGCCCAAAGAGATCTTAGGCAAGGGGTTTGGAGACCTGTTTACCGGTGAGCCAAAGGAGCTTGTGCTCAAGGCGATCAAGGATGTCTACGAGCTTAACATAAGTAAACCTATAACAGTCAACGTCAACATAGACGCTAAGGAATACTGGTTAAGCATAAACTTCACCCCCCTTCTAGACGAAAAGGGTTCCATGTATGCAGTCTTAGGCATAGCGAGGGACATAACCGAGGAGTTTCTCATAGAGCAGAACATGATTCGCACTGAAAAGCTGGCCTCTATGGGCACTATGGTAGCCGGAGTTGCACATGAGATAAATAACCCTATGGCAATAATACTTGGATTCACCGACATGCTTTCAGAAAAGATCCCGCAAGACTCAGACGTATACGATATCCTGAAGATTATAGAGAAGCAAGCCAATAATGCCAAACGTGTAGTGGAAAACCTCCTGAGTTTCGCTCGATGCTCAGAACAAAAGGACGAGCGTGACGAACTTGTAGATATGAATAAGATCATAGAAGAACTGTTCTCTTTCATTGGAAACAACCTGAAACTAAAAAAGATAACCGTAAATAAGACTCTGTCTGAAGAGCTGCCGATAGTGAAGGCTGACCCGGTAGAACTTCAACAGGTATTTCTAAACATAATAAATAACGCTGAGTTCTCAATGAAGGGCGGAGGTGTGCTTACGGTTGTCACGGAGAGGGTTGAGGAGGGTAAGGGCGTGGAGATCAGAGTTTCTGACACCGGCGGGGGTATCAAAAAGGAACATCGCTCAAGGGTCTTTGACCCATTGTTTACAACGAAAAAGGTTGGTGAGGGTACGGGGCTTGGCCTATCGGTCAGTTATGGTATAATAACGAAATACGGCGGGACTATAAGATTTGAAACAAAGACGGAGGAGGAGTCAAGAGACACCGGCACTACATTTATAATTACGCTGCCCGGCACTCAAACAGAGGCAACTATAGAAAAGATCGTCAATACAGAAAACTTAGACAATAACGTATTAACATAAACCATATTCAGAGAGGAGATATAATGCCTGAAAATATATTGATAGTAGATGACGAGCCCGACATGCTTAAACTTCTATCTATGATTATTAAAGATAAAACACCCTATGGGGTAACAACCACAAACAACCCGTTAGAGGTTCTCGAGTTGCTTAAGAACGGTAACTTTGAACTGATCATCGCCGACCTTAAGATGCCAGGCATTGACGGCATAGAACTGCTCGGCTCCATAAAGAAGATGGACAGCGATCTGCCCGTTATTATCATAACCGCATATGGAACGTTTGAGACTGCGACAGAGGCTCTGAACAAGGGGGGGTTTGACTTCATAACCAAGCCTTTCAGAAAGGAACAGATCCTCTATACAATAGATAAGGCGCTGAAATGGTATAAGCTACAAAAGGAGAACAGGCTGTTAAAGCAGCGTCTACAAAGCCTTGAAGGACAGGGTTAGGTCTACTAAGCAGGAGAAGGAAATGCCGTCTTTAGCTGTTCTATGCCTGCCCCTGACCTGAGCAGGAATCCAGAAAGTGCAAAACTATAGTGTATAGTAAAAAGACTAAACGTGTTACTTTAATAAGCCGCTTAATAAGGCTGTCTCTGTTCTTTGCAACAATCATGTTTGTACTATATCTGTTTCGTGAACCTGTCCTGGATTACATGGCCTATCAGCTTGTATATAAAGATGATATTAAAAAGAGCGACGCCATTGTTGTGCTTACAGGGGATTATTCAGGAGAACGTCTTATGGCTGCTATAGACTTGTTTAAGAAGGGATATGGCAAGGAGATAGTGTTTTGGGGCGGGCCAATTTATTGGAAGATAACCATTGCAGAACTATATCTGAGGCAGCTAAAGGAAAATGGAGTTGAACCTGAACACGCTGTTTGGTCTGCCGAAAAACTATCTCAAGTCAGCACTGATGGAGAGGCGCAGGTTAATATCAAGTTACTAAAAAACAAGGGTGCAAGGTCATTTATCTTGGTTACCTCGCACTATCATACTGCTCGTGCGCGTCACGTTTATGAACGTCTTGCCCGTGACAATGGTATGACGATGTATGTTTATCCCGCACAAGACTCCAATGTAAGACTACAAGGCTGGTGGAAAGAAAGAGAGAGCGCCAAGATTATTTTTCTAGAATTTCAAAAGACTATCTGGTATAAACTCTTTCAGTAATTCCTAATATGTAGGACTTTAACCCCTCAATCAACGGCCTCCTTACTGAATTATTACTAATACTATGGTTTTGCACTTTTTTATAAACCAGCATTTTATGCAACTCTTAAAAAATAGATTCCCGCGTACGCTGGAATGACAGAAAATGGTGTATTTAGCCCCTCTATGCCTGCCCCTGACTTGAGCAGGAATCCAGAAAGTCAAAACGTAATAGTTCAGTGTACGATAAAACATTGTGGATAAACATGCGATATAATGGGGTCAAGGGGACTGGTCCCCTTGTGGGTGGGTCTGAGGGAGGGCAAAGCCCTACCTTCTTAATACACAGATGGGTGAACTATTACGTCAAAACTATAGCCTAATAGACAAATCCCGCAGCAATATTTTATAGTTGAAGATTATATAAAGAGTACACAAGGAGCATAGATGAATATTGCCATAATAGGGAGCGGATATGTGGGGTTGGTTACGGGGGCATGCTTTGCCGAGTTTGGAGCTACGGTACACTGCGTGGATAATGACGAAGGCAAAATAGGCATGTTAAACAACGGAGTGATCCCCTTTTACGAGCCCAATCTTTCAGAGATAGTAATCAGGAATCTCAAGGAAAAGAGGCTCAGGTTTAGCACAGATACGTCAGAGGCAGTCAGGAGTTCACAGGTTATCTTTATTGCCGTTGGAACGCCTCCTAATGAGGATGGCTCAGCAGACCTAAGATTTATCTTTCAGGCGGCCAGTGATATCGCAAAAAACATGGATTCGTATAAAGTCGTTGCTACTAAAAGCACTGTCCCTGTAGGAACCGGGAAGAAGGTAAAAGAGTTTATAAGGAAGGAGACCAACGGCAGGGTAGATTTCGATGTTGTATCTAATCCGGAATTTCTGCGTGAAGGGGCGGCCGTTGAAGACTTCATGCGACCTGACAGGATCGTTATAGGGGCAGATAGCGAAAAGGCCATCTCTATAATGAAGGACCTCTACAGACCACTCTACCTGATAGAGACCCCATTTGTCATAACCAATATAGAGACGTCGGAGCTTATAAAATACGCCTCAAATGCCTTTTTGGCCACTAAGATATCCTTTATTAACGAGATGGCAAACCTCTGTGAGTTAGTCAATGCCGATGTCCATGACGTTGCCCGCGCTATGGGGTTGGATGGTCGAATTGGCAAGAAATTCCTACACCCAGGGCCTGGCTATGGCGGTTCTTGTTTTCCTAAGGATACGCGTGCATTAAAGACACTCGCCTCTGAATATAATCTTGACCTAAATTTGATCTCAGCTACGATTAAAACAAATGAGCGACAAAAAAATCTCATGCTGCAAAAGATTCTAAATACGATGGGTGATGTTAAAGGCAAGAGCATTGCCTTTTTAGGTCTTTCCTTTAAGCCCAACACGGATGATCTAAGAGAGGCGCCAGCCCTCTATCTGATTGAGGAGCTCCTCAAAAGAGAGGCCTCCATTAAGGCCTTTGACCCTGTAAGCATGGACAATGCTAAGAGGCTCTTTGAATCTGTCTATTACGCAAAAGACGTTTACGATGTCTTTGTTGGTGCCGACGCCGTTGTCTTGGTTACCGAGTGGAACCAGTTTAGAAACCTAAACATGAACAAGGTTAAATCACTTATGAGGGCGTCGCTGTTTTTTGACCTTAGAAACGTATACGAATCCTCAAAGATGAGGAAACTTGGCTTTTCATACTACTCCGTAGGACGATTATAAGCGAGCGACTTTTATGAAGGTAAATAGGGAGGGTTTTGCCTCTGCCGCAGGGGTTCGCAACCCCCTCCCTAGACCCTTCCACAAGGGGACTCATCCCCTTGACCCCGTAAATGTCAGGCGTGGTTACTTAAGATGTTACCTATGTGCATATACATACCTTCTTCATCCTCTTTCTATCTACTTTCCGGTCTCACTGTCTTCTTTGTTGCTGGTCTGGCCAAAACGATATGTTAAACCAACGAATAAGGTTCTTGGCGCCCCTGAACAATATAGGGCAGGGTCACTCCCGCTCTTGGTAGCCGTGTAGGCATATAGCCTGTTGGCGATATTCATAACCCTTCCGTACAGCTCCCACTGCTTGTTTATGTTGTAAGATGTCCTGAAATTGAAGATATCGTGGCCATTGTATTTCTCGGTGTTGGCGTCGTTCATCCAGTAGCTCCCAAGCCTTATCCACTCAAATTCCATCCGCCCGCCGTTAAGTGTCGAGGGGATGTAGGCAAGACGCACATCCACTATGTCGCGTGGCGCCAAGGACATCTCCTTGCCGCTGTAGTTGACGCTGGAAGATGCAACGTAGTCCACGTACTTGTGGGTGGCGTGGGAGTATGAAGTATCCAGCCGGAGTTCTTTTACCGGCTGGATACCAAATCCTATTTCAACCCCCTTATGCTCAGTCTTACCTGCATTTAACCTTTGGGTCACATTGGTTGCAGGTGAGTAGCTCACAAGGTCATCCTCCTTTTGCATAAGGTAGGCTGAGATCTCATAGCTGAGCACTTCTGAGATTACCCCCCTGAAGCCGGCCTCGTAGCTGTCGACCTTTATGGGTTTGAGCTTTACCGAGGTGGATGCAGTGCCTGAGGAGCCTCTAAAGAGATCGTTTGCCGATGGCGCCCTGAATCCATTTGTGTATGAGGCAAAGGCGTTTAGCTCCTTTGCAAACTCATACGTAAACCCGACCTTGGGACTTATGTGGGAGAAGTACCGATCGGTGTTGTCTGGTCTGTTGCTATTGGGTGCAAGGTTTGTGGAGTAACCGTAAGCGAGGTTGTCGTACCTGGCGCCTAGAGTTACACGCATCTTTTCAAAGGGTGTGGACTCGGTCTGAACGTATGGAGAGAGTTCCTTAAAGGCAGCATCAAAGTCATAATTGTTGTTTGTGTTTGTAACAAAAGAGTAAGAAGTGAACTGGTCGCCAGTTTTGAAGGCCTGAAGACGTCGTTCGTCGTATTGTCCTGGGCTGTAATCAATGTCTATGCCGGCAATCAGACGCGTCTTTAGGGTAGAAAAATCGTGTCTGTATTTTGAAAGTAGCCCTAGAGAGTAAAACCTTGTAGTTGATTCATATCCGTAATAACTGCTGCCTGACTTAAAGATTCCCCAACCTGGCAGGAGGTTCATCTCGTTTTCTCTGAAGTAAGGGATGAGGCTGACAAGTGTGCCGCCGCCCAGATCCTTCTCAAACTCCGTAGAGACTCTAAATGCCTTTACCTTTCTAAAGTCGAAGGTCTGGTAGTTGTAGTATGGTTTCTGATTGTAATCGGCTTTGAGGAGGCCGTTTGCACCGCCGGTTTTCTGATCAATGTTGAAAAATGATATAACCGTCTTAAGGGTCGAGGTTTCGCTTAAAGCCTTGTCCCACCTAGCCGTGCCCCCCTGCCGGTCATAGCCGGTCCTCTGCCGCCACCCATCAGAGTGGGTAACGTTGAGGTCTAACCTGACTCCGTTTTTATCCCAGGTATCACCACCTGTGGCTAAGAGTCTATACCAGCCATATCCTCCTACTTCTGGATTGATGTCAAACTCAAGTTTAGTAGGGGCCGGGCGAGTTAGCACATTTATTGTTCCGCCAATGGCGTCACTTCCATACAGGGCGGTAGCCGGTCCCTTTATTACCTCTATACGTTGGGCTGCGGGGAGGTTCATCTCGTAAAGGGCGTTGTGATTGAAAAACCCTGTCGATCTTATCGGAACGCCATCCTCAAGATAAAGATAGACAGGGCTAGTGTTCAGTGGCTGCCTTATGGCGGTCATATGTCCCTCACCTGCTGTGGGGGCAACCCAGACCCCTGGGACGCGGTTAAGTATCTCGGAGGGTTGTGCGGGTTTTACTGCCTGTATTTCCTCCTTTTTGACGATCCCAATGCCCTTAGGCATCTCCTTTAAAGGTTCAGATTCACGGCTTCCAGATACAACTATTTCTTCAAGGGTCTGCCCTGAAGCATTTTTTTTGGCTTCAATCTCTCCATAAGATGACTCAACCACAAGGAGCGATACAAGTGCTGCAACAATTACAGTAAATATCTCAACTTTCCTTTTCATTAACAAATGTCCTCACTTTTATAAGTTTTTAGTCATACGTATTGCTTGACATGCAAAACACCTTTGCACTGTCTGCATAGTTTAAGGAACTATCGCTTGATACTTAGATCAATGGAAAGGTCTTAAGATCTGGGTGGTTGGTCCTTAGCGGATATGACTATAAAAAAATAAAACGGGGAAGATATGGGTTTACAAGAATCATACGAAACTATTAAAACAGGTAAATAACAACATTGACAAACATAAGGCATGTCAACAGTATTCGATTGTAGATCTGTGGATGCGTTACAAACGTTCAAGGTAGTCAAGGAGTATCCTTTGTCAGGATAAAAATGCGGTGTATTGAACCTTATAGGTAAAGTTACAAATAAAATGGAAAACACAAGAAGTACCGCTAATCTATTCATCAGTCTCATGCACCATTCTAACATAAGTTCAAATGATTTAGCGATGTAATAGTCTGTATTTACAGTAATTCTCATTGAAGAGTGGAGATATATCTTTGTGGGGTTAAATTGGCAAAGGGGTGACTGTATGGATTGAGAGCAAGAGAAAACTACGCAGCATTCTCCCGCAAAATATGTCTGAGCTTTACAGTTTCAATCTAAAATAAAGAAGAGATCAGCAAAAATAGCGATACAATGACGCAATCCTCCCACCCTGTCTTTGAAGCAGGTAAAAAGGCTCTTGCCAACTTTGAGTGGGTAAGATTAGCAACCCCACCTATGGACAGTAGGGAAGGGGAAATGCCAAGTCTTGTCGTGTTCCCTTTAATCTCTATTGTTTTCGGGGGAAAGCC
>PEAB01000093.1 GCA_002753395.1 Nitrospirae bacterium MYbinv3
GGGGGATTTGCCTCATGGGGAGCATGGACATAAAGATATCAGGGGCGGTCGATGGTCAACATGCCGTGCACATCGACGGCGCCTTGTCCCATCACATTGCCGAGGACGATGTCGCCGGGCTACTTGTGAAGACACACGACAACCGGTGGCGTAAAGACCCAGACGCAGGCGCCAAGATTGGTAAGAAACTGTACGCTCTCCTCAATCGCAACGCTGGGATACTCCAAAGGATCGTTGATGATGCCAGGGCGGCTGATGAGGATACGCATCTGCGCTTTCAGGTTCCGTTTGAGCTGACGCAGTTGCCGTTTGAGTAACTGCACAACGGGAACTTTGTCTTGCTCCACTACAACATATACATAATCCGGTTGGCTGAGGATAGGGTAAGTCAAGTCCGATGGAGCCCAAGGATAAGCCGCGTTGTATGCTCTTTATGGCCTGTTTGCTGGAGGGGACAAACACCCTCGATTTTGAGAAGGAGGAAGGCATCTTTAGGATTATCGGCAAGTATAACATCGACATGCAGATCGAGAACACGGGCAGCCTCGCTGGTCTTAAGGAGGTCAATAACAAGGCCGGCGGGTTTGACATCATCCACATAACGGGTCATGCAGGCACATAAGAAAGTCGTGGGGATTTTGGAATAGAATGGAGGGCGTTGCCCTCCCTCAGACCCACCCACAAGGGGACCAGTCCCATTGCAGGAGCCACCGAGCTGAATTACAGGTACATAGAGGAGACCATCCGGCACGCCCTTGAGGTGGATAATATTCGTGGTGCGTGTAAACATGCTGCTGTGTTGAGAAAATATTTTGACAGGATGGTTTTATATCGGCAGGGGCGAGTTATTGTGGAAAAGGTCGCCTTCAGGGTCTCAGATGCAGTGATCTATAAGGCAAGGGCAAGCAAGGATTGGATGGTCGGCAGTTTTCTGCATGGGTATGCGAGGTCATTATGTAAGTTAGGCGAGGCAAGGCAGGCGATTGCGTTTCACGAAAAAGTCATCGCTGTATATTTGGAAGTCTACGGAGAAAGACATCCGTTGTCGTCCATGATGTACTGTATACCCTTCAAATGCGCTACCTCCTCCTGAAAGTTTTATCCTGATCATTATAGTGTAATCTAAGCATTCTTACGAGATAAAGTGCAAGTATAGCTGATACAGAACAAGTTTACCGTGGAACTTAGGCAACCCCTGGCGCTAAAACACAATCGCTTGTGGTATAATACCCGTATGGAGACACAGACAATGCAGACTCAGACATTAGAGAAAGACTTTGACTTGACAGGAATAATCAATGGGGTGGAGGTTATGGGGGCTAGTCCGTTCAGGAAGCATCAGGATATCATCCTGAATCTATACGACATCATAAGTCCATACGTCAGGAAAAACAAGTTAGGGATGTTGTACATCTACCCGCTTTACGTGATATTGCAAGATAAGCAGCAAAGACTACAGCCCGATCTCCTGTTTATCAGGAAAGAAAACTCGGCAATAGCCCAGGACTGGATACGAGGCGTACCGGACATGGTCTGTGAAATAGTCTATAAGGGGTCAGTTACTAAAGACACAGTAACCAAGATGAAGATTTACGAAAAGTTTAGAGTCCCTGAGTATTGGATAGTCTCCTACCTGAACTCGAAACCATAGAAGTGCTTACCATTGAAGGAGACTCCTACGAGCTATTCTTAGCAGCAGAAGGCAAGGGCATGGTCAAGTCCAAGGTCATTGAAGGGCTGGAGATAGACATTACTGACGTGTTTGTGGATTTCGCTTTTTAGAGTGGCGCTCCTTATGATTGAGAATTACGGGGTCAAGGGGACGGGTCCCCTTGCGGGGTGGGTCTGAGGGAGGGGGCGGAGCCGCCTCCCTTTTCTTCTTCTTTCCCGCTTCTTCTATGTAACTTGAACAAGAGAAAAGGAGACTAATGGACATACTAAACGAAGGGCTTTGCAGCGACCTAATAAGTACTGCCCTAAGCAGTGGCGGGGAATACGCAGACGTATATTTTGAGCATAAAACACCTCTATCGATCCTGATGGAGGATCAGCGGATTGAGAAGATATCAACCGGTACAGAGTGCGGTGTGGGTATAAGGGTGATCTTTGGCAGCGGGACGGCCTATGCCTACACAAACGATATGGATGCAAAGTCGCTCCATGAGTGTGCCATGACGGTAAGCCGGGCAGTTAAGCACGGTAAGGCCAGCCAGATAGTTGACCTTACAAGGCTGCGGCCAGCCGTGGATTTTGAGATCCTCCAACCCCCCGACACAGTCCCTATGGATAGAAAGATAGCCCTCATTACAAGGGCCAACGGTGCGGTCAGAAAAACCAGCGACGAGATCGTACAGGTGAGTGTTTCATATATGGATAACGTAAAAAACATCCTGATAGCCAACTCTGAGGGTAACATGTGTGAGGAGACACGGGTGCAGACGCTGTTTGTAATTAACGTTATCGCCAGGCAGGACAGCGTTATTCAGACCGGCTATGAGACGGTAGGGGGCAGCCTGGGGTTTGAGCTTTTTGAGGGGTTTGACGTTGAGGGCTTTGCCTTAAAGGCTGCCAATAGAGCTGTCACAATGCTTGGTGTCAGGAGGGTACCTGGCGGGAGGATGCCCGTGGTCATATCTTCTGAGGCCGGGGGTACGATGATACACGAGGCCATTGGTCATGGTCTGGAGGCAGATCTGGCGCAGCAGGGATTGTCTGTCTACAGCGGCAAGATGGGGCAGCTTATTGCATCCCCCCTTATAACCGTGATAGATGATGGTACATTGGCAGGAAAGAGGGGATCCTACAGGTTTGATGATGAGGCAGCAGGAAGTCAAAAAAACGTCCTTGTCAAGGATGGTGTTCTTAAGCAGTACATGTATGACAGACTCACCGCTATGCGCGACGGTGTGGTCTCTACTGGTAATGGAAGGAGGCAGTCCTATCAAGCAAGGCCGATACCGAGGATGACCAACACGTACCTGGCCCCTGGCAGCTCGCTCGTTGACGATATTATCCGAACCACGCCAAACGGTCTCTTTGTCAAGAAAATGGGCGGCGGGCAGGTAAACACGGTCACCGGAGACTTTGTCTTTGACGTTCAGGAAGGGTTCTTGATCAAGGACGGTATGATTGATGAGCCGGTGAGGGGGGCCACACTTTGTGGAAACGGACCGGCCGTGCTTAACTCTATCGACATGATAGCCAACGACCTTGGTTTTGCCATAGGCACCTGTGGTAAGGACGGCCAGGGTGTTCCGGTCTCTGATGCAATGCCCACGGTTAGGATACCGGACATCGTGGTTGGCGGCGAGGTATGATTGTGTCGTTTAAAACACATTCAATACTTTTTTTATACATAAAGTAACAGTACAAACCTGATGTTTAAAGGAAAATCGGCTTGGCATGTAATTTGATAAAGCAGTAAGTCATGCGAGCACAACGAACGATAAAGAAGGACGTAAGTTTTGAGGGTATTGGTCTACACACCGGCGCTCATTGCAGGGTTCATGTACATCAGGCACCAACAGACAACGGTATAGTCTTTCACAAGATGGGCAGTAACGGGTCAGGCAGGCGCGGGATAGGCAAGCAGGGGTTTGGCCTGCGCGGGTTTGATAGAGGGTTCTCAAGTGCAGGAGAGCTTACCTTTTCTGCACATGCCTTTGCTGCGCATGTTGGATCAGTGGTAGACACTGCCTTTGCCACAACGTTGGGTAATGGCAGGGAGGTTGTGCGCACTGTGGAGCATCTGCTTTCGGTCTTTTCTGCCCTGTCCATAGATAACGTAAACGTTGAGGTAGAGGGGTCGGAGATACCCATCTTGGATGGCAGCGCTAAGGATATAGCCGCCCTGGTTTTAAGCGCAGGTATCAAGAAGCAGCGCAAGAAGATGCCATTTATAAAGATACTAAGTCCTGTTTCGCTAGAGGAGAAGAACTCAAGCGTTGCTATCTACCCATATGAGGGCAGGAAGATTTCTTTCAGGCTGTTTTTTAACGACCATTTTTTAGGCGAGCAGTACCTTTCTATAGACCTGAATGAAGATACCTTTATTGAGGACATTGCCCCTGCAAGGACGTTTGGTTTCCTCAAGGACGTTGAATACATAAGGGCAAACGGTTTAGCAAAGGGCGGTTCGCTTGATAATGCTGTGATATATTCACCGATGACTCGGTGGTAAACGAGTCGGGTCTGAGGTTTGAGGATGAGTGTGTCCGGCATAAGATACTTGACAGCATAGGGGATTTTTCGCTCTTCGGTTATCCTATAGAGGGTCACATAGTGGCGGATAAGTCTGGCCATACGACAAACGTCAAGTTCCTAAAGAAGCTCATGGCATGCACCGAGTGCTGGGAGATAGTCGCAGAAGAGGTAGAAAACGCCCAGTACCCCGTCCTGAGCTACAGCTATATATAGGATATCTCTACCTATCCAATGCTGAGATGAGCTTTTTTATCTGTGGGTAATCATCTTCATACAACACATCTATTATATCCATTGCTTTGTTTTTAATTTCGTCTGTTGAGGCTTTCATATAAGCTGAACTAAGCACGGCTACCATCCTATCTGTTATTATGTTTACCGGATAATGAACAACATTATTCAGTATATCAATACATTCATCTGGATAATCCGATACGTTTCTGGATAAAAATTCAATTACTGCATAGTAGTTCCGTCTTCCATTCTTACAGCCAATTGTTTTCTTAAGAATTGGATAGAAAAGCGTGAAGTCTTTTGTATCTACATCACATAAGTGTCGATCTATTGATTCGTATATCTCACTTAAATGATTATCTAACAGGTAAGTCAAAATCTCTTCACATTTAACCCTATGTCTTTTATTAGTAATATTTACCATACAAATATCTGTTATGCCCTTTCGAGCATTTTTTGTTGTCGTAATTATAATATCTAAAAATTCCTTTGAACCTTCATGTTCTAAAATATAAGCCATCATAGCGATATGTCCCTCTGAGATATTAAAATCTCGTTCGCCTATGTGAACCATCTTTTCCAAATAGGGTACGATAGCTTTGAAGTTATGGTCATTACAACAATTTCTACTAAGAATGAATGACCATAAAAAAGTTCTGGAATTCTTAAGTACTTCATTGCTCATATCTCCAGTAGCTTTTTGGAATATTGAAAATGTTCTATGTTTA
Source organism: Nitrospirae bacterium MYbinv3 (assembly GCA_002753395.1). GTDB lineage: Bacteria > Nitrospirota > Thermodesulfovibrionia > Thermodesulfovibrionales > Magnetobacteriaceae > Magnetobacterium. Next base: position 5,166 of record PEAB01000093.1, read on the forward strand.
TCATATTCAAGCATTCCATGAAGGTCAGCCACAAGACACGCTCTAACAGACACAGATGTATCGTTGGCAATAACCTCAAGTACTTGAAAGACTCCTTCAGGATTGGGTGTTCTAAACCCATGATGTGTGATTGCAATAGTAGCACCTCCACGGACTGTATTAATGCCAAATAATAGCGCATCTCCTCCATAGTAATAACTGTTACTATCAGATAATTCGGTATAAAGCTCACGCTCAGGATCTCTATCGGTTAATGAATATCGAGCTAATATTTCCAGTAAATCACTGTCGATGGGTTCCTTATTGTCAAGGTTTTTTATGGCGCTGATGACGGACTTTCTAATGTTGATTTCTGAAGAGTCTGAGTACTGCAATACTATCTTCCTTATTTTCTCACGGGAGCAGGCTGATTCAACAACCCCTTCAATAGCGTTAGCAATATAACGGGATGAGACATTTTCATTTACTAGCTCTAATGCAAATTCATAGAAGAAATCGGGTCTCTTAATTATAGCATCCTTGAAGGCACGAGAATGTTCAATAACTCCGCCTTCTGGAGAAGCATGCCTTCTGGCATCCCATGAAGTGGTATCATCATATTTATTGAACGAGCTTAACCATTGTTCAAGAGACATCTTATCATAAGCCCTCTGAGGTAATGGAGGACCAACTGCATAAGCTATTGCTGGTACTGGGGGGGCATCTTTATATCCTTTAAATTTTCGTTCCAATTCCTGAAGACGTCTCATTGCTTTAGTAGAAAGCAGCTCATTTGGAATGGATGCTAATGCAAGATATTGAGCTATACCTCTAAATTGCTTGTTGTCCTTGCTTTTTTCCCATTCAGACTCGTAACTCAGAATGGATGCTTCAATAACATGTCTTTGCTCTGCATTGAAGAAAGAATATATTTTTTTTAAAAGGACTCGTGCGTCATAGCCGAGGGTATGCAATACCTTTGGATCTTTTAGTAGATCATATGAATTATCTACATACACATCTGGAAGTTCAGTATAAATCCATGCAAGAACTCTATTTAATGTATGTGAGCGAGTTGGTAATAAAATAGAGACGACCTTCTCAGCTATAGCAGCGTTTCCACATTGTAGTTGCTCAAACAGAATATTCAAATAGTTTGTCATTACAATCCAGAGATTATATCTATTAACTTTAACGCATTCATATAACAAAAAAACTTTATCTCTGTACAGAACGTCTTCTTGTTCATATTTTGACACTTCAACAATGGACTTTAGGCGTTTAGTAAATTCCTCTATAACGAGATATGGATGTTTCTTTATAAATACTTGAAAGAGTTTCTGAAAACTGTTTCCAGCTACATCCTCCTTAATATCCTTATCTTCTTTTACGCATATTCTTATTTCATTATCAAATTCTTCAAAAAACAAATTAACAGCGTCAATCTCTCTCACCTTGTATATTTTACCGATGATGTGATATTGTAATCCCTCTGAGATAACCATTTGATTACGATGTTTTCTGTATAGCTCTATGGCTCCATCAGTCCAATTGGTCAGTTTCTTAAGCACTCTAGCGATTATCTTAAATTTTTCGTCAGAATTAGGCATATTATCAATAAGAGATACTATTTCATTTGTATGGTTATTAGCAATCTTTAACAAATACTCAAATACAACAGGTTTTTGTTCATCACTAATAATAGGTTTGAGATAGTCTTTGGCCAATATTTCAAACCATCGTGGAGCATAGGCATTTTTTAGGAAGTGATCTCTCAGTGATATGTCCCCTCTGAAGAGGCTTTTAATATAAATAATTTCCTCCTCGATAGGGTCATATTGGCTTCCAATAAACGATATCAGTAAATCTTTTATATGAAACCTTATTTTGTCAGATCTCAGCATATCGGTGACTTCCCCTATGTATCGCTTGTGGTCAGCCCCTCTGAGGTATAAAACTGTATGTTTAATCTGTGAGCGAACAAACAAGCCCTGATGTTCACTAATGATTTTGTCAAATAACGAAACATTTGTAATTATAAAACTACGGGCAAAACAATAATCAAAAAAAGACTGGTGAAAATAGGCAATACTATTTTTACCGGCTTTGATAATGATTCCATTGCTTAAAAGCTCTTTCCCTGCATCTGGAAATTCATCCAGTGTGGCATACGGGATTGTAAGTTCTTGTTTCTTATCCATTTTATCCGTCATCATTTTTAACACATTCGTTTTAGCCTGAGCATTTTCTCCAGATTTTATCTTCTTCTCCCATAATCTATCATAAAGATCTTGTAAGGTTTGTATAGGCTCTACTAATATAGAAGATTTGTCTATTTCTCCAAGAATCTTCAGGTGCAACGGTATACGGAATAACTCAATCTGTTTGTTTGTAAACCTATCATGTTGTATGCCTATATCTGACAATATCTTCTGTACTTCATCATATTTTAGTAATCCAGCCTCAATTTTTATATCAAACGGTATATTTGATAAGATAGGATCATGCTCCAAGTCAAACCTTCTTACCGATGTCACGATTTTCACTTTTTGCATAGAAGATAACCTCATAATAGTATCATAGAACACATTTATTGCAGTCCGATCTCTCGCAATAGTATCCGACAGTGCATCTAGTTGATCTATTATGACAACGCATCTCTCCTTTTCGTCAATAACCGTTGCAATGTATTCTAAAATGCCATCTTGTAGTTCAAGTTCTTTGGATAGTTCCAGTCTATTTTTTATATTACTGTATCTGTCAGACTTAATAGCAATACACGGGATGGACTTCTTGGTCAATTCTGTATATAGCTCTTTCATGATAACCGTTTTGCCAGCTCCCATTAGTCCAAAAAGGCAAGCATGCTTTGCTTCAGTAGAGCCTTCAACCCAATCCAGTAGTTTACTAACTTCCTCTCGTTTGATATGAATATTACTACCAATAGTTGAAACTGCTTCAGAAATCAAAGACGAGGCCGATTTAAAATTCCCTAAAATCTTTTCTATAGATTGTGCCGTCTTTTGGTAACAACCATGCTCCTTAAGGTAATCAACAATATTATTTCTTGTAACAGTTTCTCCCCTTTTAGCAGTTTCCAGAGCAAAGGATTTCAATAGTACTGATATAGCCCCTGAGTTTGTAAACCTTAGCTCTAATCTCGCTCTTATGTTTTTTTCTATATCAACAATTACTTTTCTTTCGTAGCCAACTTTTTTAGTAAAATTAAACATCTCGTCATCGGTAAACGATAAGTAATCTTTGATTTTCTGGCAATAATTTTTGTCTGATTTAGTTAATCTGGCTGTTGCCTCGACAATACTTGTAGACGATGCGCTTTTTGCAAAACCTTCTTGAATAATTGGGCAAGGACTCTCCGTCACAAAATAGAGCATTTGATCCGGTTCTGATTTATGTTGTTTTTTTAACTGTTCTAGTACTCCTTGTTCTTTTAACCCTGAGAAAGTCCAAGATAATGCTCTTGGTGCTTGGTGCTTACAATTAATAAACTCTTTCTTAGCACTTTTAATTACGATAATGTCGTCTACTATTATAAGTTTGCCTTTACTGTCAGCTTTTCCTTCAAGCTGAATTGAAATTGATTCATCAAGAACAGCTTCCGCCATTTTTTCAGCAGCTACCCATGCTTGATACACCACTCCAGCGACAGTACTGCTTCCACCTCTCTCAGCCATGACTTATCCTTAGATATATGATAATCTTGAGCCTCTTGCAAAACTCCCAGACAGAATGTATTTTTATTTCTCACTATGTTTAAGCGTAGTAGCAAACCAACTAAAACACAGTGAGATTATTATTGAATAGTGTATCATGGTTATTAGGAAAAAGACAACGAGTTCTGTTTCCAGGCGTGCATAAGAACCACCATGACCTTACGGACACAACAAGCAGTTAAAGTCCTTGATTATGTAGGATATTTTTAGACTTTCATATAAAAATCATGGGAACAATAGAAATATAATGGGGTTAAGGGGCATATGCGCTCAAATAATGATTTTTATTATAGAAAATTGATTATGCTAATTTGAAACATTATACCTCTTAGATACTCAATTAAACGTTCTCTTATTCTATACCACTGTTCAATTTGACAATGTCAGACTTGAGTAAACATTAAGATTGTCTGAACTAGGATTACACAGATTAAAGGATTTACAGGAAAAAGATATTAACATAATTCTGACAATCCTTAAAATCCGTTAAATCGTGCTTCAGACATCATCTTTGCAATCATATAAAGTCATATTATAGTTTTTATAGAGCCTACGCATAAACTCAATTTTCTACTATAGATATCGAAACACCACCACCACATCTCTCAATATTACAACATTACAAAAAAAAGTTCAACAATTTTATATCACAAAACAGAGAAGAGCAGCTAAAAAGGACAGAACTATCCTATCTTACTTTTTCTACTCATAAAAAATCTCTTTTAGCTTCGCAGCAGCAACTGGAACGCTATCATTGTTTTATCCAAATAGGCCTGAAAGGATGCGTTACCTCGTTTGCTCAAGCGATCATCGCCTAAATCACACTTAAGTCGCTTGATCATTCTCTCTATAGAGGTGCGTCTACTCAGGATAGCCTTAAATCTTTTAGCCATAGGGGGGTCGTCAGAGTTTATTTGTGGCAGCACATCAAACGAAATATTGATAATTCTTCCTGTATTGGTATTAGGACAGCAATTTATCTTATATTCACAGGGCAAGCACACTGCAATGTTGTTACCATCAGTTGGAGCTTGGTAGATAAACTTCTCAGCCTCATATCTCATGCCTTTATAGTCCATCTCGTAGCCCGCAGTACAGATAGGTACTCCATATGGTGTGATTTTTTCTATACCAGGAGGTAATCCTTCAGTGACATCCTTTTTTCGCCTGGGATTAAATGATGTCTTCAATTCTATCCCAAGGTCTGTCTGAAACCTGTCTTTTAGCGCCTTATTATCGGCTGCACTGTCGTATATAATTGTATCTATCCAAGACTTAACCTCTGGATAATCGTTAAACAGCTTCTCTACATGGGGATACAATGTCTCTCCGTCATGGGTGGCTGCATCTGAGATCGCTACAGCATCTAACGGTATTCCTTGTTGTGGAAGCCCTATAACACTGGCTTTATGTCCCCAGTGCATTATATAACTTGATTTTACTATTGTACCAGCACCATCATCCGCAAGCTCCCATTGATGCTCACAACTGTATCGATCCTCACATCTACAGTTCTTGGTGAGCTTGGACTGCGACTTTTTCTGCTCCTTGCCATTATCGTCAGTGTATTTTATAGTTTCAAACCCAGAACACGCATAGTAATGTGTTGTATCTCCTACTAATTCGTTTTCTTTCTTGATTATCCCTGCGCTTATGTTGCGTTTTACCTCTTCTATCTTTATCTTTTCCCATATCCCATATTCTCTCATTATTTGATCAAACTGCTCAAGCTTTCTAATGCTTGGAATATGCCTGCTGTCATATTGATCATAATCGGCTTTTACGCAAAAGCCACAAACACGTGCAAAACTTGGATTGCTATTCAGCAGTGAATGAACTGTGTCAGCTTCACCAGGAAAGCCCATTAGTATTACTCCTAAGAAACTTTTAAGCATCGAAAAAAAACACTTCGGTGTCTTTCCTCCAAGGCGATGAGGAACAACGCCTGGTGATATTAATTCGGGGGATACTCTAGTAGGTTTAAAGTCAACTATTTTTCCTTCGTATAAGACACCTGATTTTTGCTCTTTGGCATCTTGCATCGTACTCCTGCTGAAGAGTATACGCATTTTTGCTTCATCCTTAGTTTCTAGCTCGCCTTCTTTTGCCTCAGAGTTACATTCTTCGATAGTATCTGGCTTTATTTGATTAAAACGATGCAGTGCATCGTTTTATTCAGCTCCTGCCACTTGATAATCAACCCAATTTAGATGATATAATGTTCTAAACCACTCTGCATCAGGAGCATTGAGTAGTGTCTTGTCATCTTCATGCTGCATCAAAAATAATGGAATTTGTATACCGTTAGATTGTAAGTATGATTGCATCTTGCTTGCTCTTCCTTTTAAGATTTTTGCTTTTTTACATTAGATAGTATGACATATTGGAGAGTAATTTTGTAATTATGCTTGTATATTTCTCATATCTTGAGTTTTTTATTAACATTTTACTCTTTTTAGCAAACTGTTTACAAATCAATTATGATTTAACCATATTGAAACCTTTGGCTGGTAATGACTTTGAAGTTTATGCGTAGGCTCTATA